>CALMVL010000108.1 GCA_937873265.1 uncultured Granulicella sp. | reverse complement strand
CCCGCGCCACCGCCGTCCAACACCCACCCGTTGTCCCCAGGTGCACCCCAATCCGCTTTCTTCCCATTCCCCCAGCCTACCCCAGCCGCGTCGTCCCATTTCTGCGGCAGAAACAGCCTGGCAAGCACCGTCACGTCGTCAGGGCTTACGGAGCGCCGATCCGCTGCGGTCTCTCGCAACAGCCACCACCAACGGATTGCCGTGACCCACGAGAAAGCACGTCGAACGGTGCCTCGAGCATAGACTTCCCCTTAGGGGGACGCGTTGAATCGGAGAGAAGTACTAAAGGGTTCGCTCATGGGCGCGGCAGCCACGGTCGCGCATGGACCCTTCGCCTACGCGACACAGCCGTCTGTTGTCCGCGCCGACAGGGTCCGCGGTCAGCGGTTCGTGACGCTCTGCATCATGATCCGCACGACGCCGTGGGAGGTCTCGCGCGATGTCAAGCTCCTGGACCGTGACGAATCCCAGTGGCACACCCTCGAAGGGGTGCGCGCTCTTCGCGAAGCATTTGCCACCTCCAATCCCGAAGGCAGGCTCACCTGGGGCTTCACGCTCAACGCCTTGGAGGATAAGCGCCGAAACTACGAGCAGATCCGGGCGTACGCGGTCGAGTGTCACGAGCGGCATGGCGATGAAGTCTCCTACTTCCCTGGATATTTTCCCGCCATGTACCTGCCGCGCGAACGCATCAATCGCGAGATGTCCGAAGCCCTCCAAATCATCACGGCGTTTGTGGGCAACAGCTATCGCCCGCAGGCCGTCATGGGCGGCTTCCTGTCCGCGAACAACCTGCAGTACCTGGCTCAGAAGGAGAACATCCACGCCGCCCACGCGGTCATCTGGAGCCAGTACGCCATCGATGGCGGCGGAGCCGACGGGTCACCCTCTTACCCCTTCTATCCATCGACGGAACACTTCTGTAAACCGGCACAAAGCGCAAGCGACTTCATCGATTGCGTCAATCTCGATGGCTGGACCATGGATTTCATCTGTGCACGGCGGAGCGGGGCTCTCGATCACAAACTCACGGGCTACAACAGCCGCCGTGGCGTCGGTCCCATCGAGACCTATCTTGGATGGGGCCTCGACCTGGGCCACCGCGAGGTCATGCACACGCAAAGCATTCATTTCGATGAAGGCTTCTCGCGCAATGGCTTTGGCTGGGTCACCAACATCTGGGAGGCTCAGCTGGTGTATGAGTTCGGGCAAGATCTGGTGTGCTCGGCGATGCGTATGTGGGTCGCTGGCACGAAAAAGCGCTGGCCCGACGTCCGCTTCGTCACCTTTGGGGAATTCGGCACCCTGTGGCGTGAGGCCTACCCCAGCAATGCTGACTGGAACTACGGCTTTCTTGAGCGAGGTTCGGGGTTAGGGGATTCCTACAACTACCTCGAAATCGAGTGGTTCATGAACCGGAAATTGCGCCTTGCGCTGCTTCGCGACTGGCAGGCAGACACCCCGAGACAGGTCATCGACCTGACCAGGTATGATCTGCCGGCGCAGGAACCAGCAGATCCGAGCCCGGCTCACCCCGCAAAAAACTGGAGCCTGATGAACCGCATCAACCAGAAAGGCCTTCGCGCGCAGGATAAGCCTCGACCCCTGAACGATCTGGCGCCTGACGATCTGGAGTATGTCCTGTCCGCACTCCCACAGCTTCGGTCTTCTGTTTAGCCTCAACTCACGCATCATCAAACGACCGATCGAGAGGACCTGATTTTGCCTGCCCAGCCCCAGACCTTCCAGAACCACACTGCCCGGGACGCCGTCCACACCCCGGTTCTCCTCGTCCTCCTGCTCAACATCTTCGTTGCCCTCATCTGGGCCTTCGTCGCCCACTCACCCGGCCTTCCCCTCCGCATGTGGGTCGTCCTCATCTCCGCCGCCCTGTTCCTCTCCAGCCTCAAAGCCCGCACCAATCCCCAGCGCGTCCAGGACCGCCTTATCCGCCTCGAAGAGCGCCTCCGCTATGCGCGCCTGCTCTCCCCCACAGAAGCCGCCGCCGCCGAGATCCTTCCGCTGCCTAAGCTCATCGCCCTCCGCTTTGCCTCCGACACCGAACTTCCGGCGCTGATCAGTCGCACTCTCGCCGAAGATCTCACCCCGAAACAAATCAAACAGGCCATTCAGGCCTGGCTGCCCGACACCCATCGCGTCTGACACCGCTTTCCGAACACCGCTTTCCGAACAAGGATCGGCCATGAGAGGAGAGGGAGTGTGATGCTGCTCCCCCCCTTTCGCTCGTCACGGACGCGTGTCCAGGTACGGTCGCCTGCGGACGTTCCTCACCGGTGGCCATCACACAGTGTCGTCGTTGGGCGGTGAAATATTGGCGCGAACTGCTTGCTAGCGGAAACACAAACGCTTAGCCTCTCAGCATGGATTGGAAACAGAAGCTACCATCAACCAAAGACGCCGGCGAAAAAGCATCCGACCGCGCTGCGGACGCAGCTATCGAGCAATACTGGCCCAAGGTTCAGCAGCTGTTTCTGGAAAAGGTCGGGCCGGTCGCTCTGGCCGCCGCCAAAAACGATCAGGCCATGACCTCCCTGTTCAAGACGGTGTATTCGGTGTTGCCGTTTCCCGTTCGCATGGTGGTCAAAGAGGATGTCTTTACCACCTTTTGCCTGAACCACCGGACCAAGCTACTGCCACCGAGCGAGCCCACTGAGAGTGCGAGCTAGGCAAAATCGCGGAAGTTTACATCCACCCTAGTACACGTCCCGCTGATACCGCTTCTGCTTCTTCATCATGTGGAGGTACTCATTCGCATGGTCCGGCGTTGCATTGGCTCCCTTCGCGATCGCATCCAGCAGCGCCGTTTCCACGTCCTTCGCCATCCGCGTCGCATCGCCGCACACGTAGAAATACGCTCCACGCTCCAGCCACGCATACAGCTCGGCCGCGTTCTCCGCCATGCGGTCCTGCACATACACCTTCTTCGCCTGGTCCCGCGAGAAGGCCGTATCTAACCGCGTCAGCAGACCATCGCGATGCATCCCCTCAAACTGCTCCTGGTACAGGTAGTCCAGCGCCCGCCGCTGCTCCCCAAAGAACAGCCAGTTGTCCCCGCGCTGTCCCGTGGCCTGCCGCTCCTCCAGAAACGCCCGAAACGGCGCGATTCCCGTTCCCGGACCAATCATGATCACCGGCGCGTTCGTATCCTCAGGCAGCCGGAACGCCGCATTCGCATGCAGAAAGATCGGAAACGTCGAGCCCACTGGAGCCCGATCTCCCATGTGCCCGCTCGCCAGTCCCTGCCGCTCCTTGCCATGCGTCTCGTAGCGCACCACGCGCACCGTCGTCTGCACGTTGTCTTCGTGCATCGCCTGGCTGGACGCGATCGAGTACATCCGCGGCGTCAGCCGCGACACCACCTGGAACAGCTGCTGCGGATCCGTCACCGTCCCCGGAAAGTCCTCCAGCAGATCCACCAGCTCACGACCCCAGCAGTACTCCTCCGCCCGCGCCTTGTTCTCCGGCCCGGCCAGCGCCTTCAGCCCCTCGTTCGTCGGAGCCACCTTCGCCAGCTGGTTGATGCTGCCGCGCGCCAGCTTGCCGATCTGCAGCCGCGTCCGCAGCGCCTCGTCGAGGCCAATCTCCACCTTGTAGTGGTCCAGCACGCGCTCCGAACCCGTCATCCCCAGCGCCCGAAGCACCTCGTCCACCGCCTCGCGCCGGTTCTCAGGAATAATGCCCACCGCGTCGCCCGGCGTGTAGGTCATGCCGTCCTCAAGCGACAGCTCGATGTGCCGCGTCTCCTTCTCCGAGCCCGCGCCCGTCAGCAGGTCGTTCACCAGAACGGTCGAAGAAAAAGGGTTGTTGCGCGTGTACTTCGCGGCGTGGCTCGAAGCGGCCGGCGCTTCCGTCTCAGTCAAGGTCGCATCACTCATAGCTGGTCCGTTAAGGCTAGCACGCAGCGCCTAAAATCACGTAGCCAGATGCCGCGAAACCCGCCCTAAGGCAACCGAAACACCAGCCCCGTGCTCAGTGTCTTCGGGTCGTAGCTCGACCCCAACCCGCTCAGACCGCCATAGGAGAATTCCACGACCCGCCAATCCAGCCGAGGAAAGAAGGTGAAGTCCACACCGCCCAGAAACTGGTACGTAAAGTGGCTCGCGCTCGTCCGCACCGTCCCTTGTCCCGCCGTCAGGCCACCATATCCGCCCAACGCCTCCACATACGGCTTGACCGGCAGCACATGCGGCGTCACCGCGAAGCGCAAACCACCCTCGAAGGTCGTGAGACTCTCGTTGGAGTCGCTCCCATTCGTGTCGCCGCGCCGCAGAAACGAGCCGCGCACATCGTAACCGTACGCCACCAGCCCAAGCCCATTGTCGTGGTAGAGCCCAACCGTGGGGCCGTACATCCATTCGGTGTTCGCCGCGGGGATCTTTCCGGCCGTGAACTCACCATAAATCGCCGTTTGCGCTCCCGCGGAAGCAGCGGCGAACCCACCCACAACGCACGTGCAAGCCAACATCCACCTGTGAGTCCACATAACGTAGCCCTAGCCGATCGTCTCAGCCCTACGGAAAGGCCGAACCGGAGCTATTGACACGGAGCAGACAAAAAAGTTGCTCAGCGGGGATCAGGGCACAACCGACCAGACCACCGACCACGCGCCCATCCTGCCATCGCGCCAACCCTCGCCCGTTTGCATCACGATGCGCCCGCCGACCTCCGGAAAGGCGCGCTCGCCGTCGCACAGGTTCATCGCCAGGCGAAGCTCGCCGCCTCCGTTCAGCCGCCATCGGATCACCAGCGCTCGCGGCCCAACGATCTCGTGGCTGTAGGCGTCCGTGCCGATTCGTCCCAGCAAAGGCGCAATCTCCTGGCCGCGCACACGCAGCATCTCGCGGTACCACTCGAGCCACTCCTGGTGCCGGGCCTCGTCCAGCTCGCCCCACTTGAGCTTGGCGCATAAGAACGTCTGCTCCGCCTGCGGATCAGGTACTTTGTCGAGCTCCTTCGGATCACGGTCCTGCATGGTCTCCGCGAACTGCTTGCGCCGCCCCTCGCGCACATCCTTCGCCAGTTGTCCCCGGTAATCCGAAAAGTACGGAAACCGCGACGTCGCCCCCCATTCCTCGCCCATAAACAGCATCGGCGTCTGCGGCAGCAGCAGATACAGCGACGCCACCGCCCGAACCGCCTCCGGTGAAGCCAACTCGTGAATACGTTCGCCAAAGATGCGATTCCCTACCAGGTCATGACTTTGCAGAAACGCCACAAACGCTCCAGGCGGCACATGCACCGAAGCCGCGCGCCCCGGGTCACCTTCCGCATCCAGTTCCTGCGCATGGACAACGAATCCCTCGGCAAGGGCTTTGCGCAGCTTGTCCGTCTCTCCGCCTGGATCCTCCGCGCACACCCATTCCGGAGCGACCGCCATGCCGATCAGTCGCTGCAGATCATGGTTCCACTGCGCCGTGAAGTCCTCGGGGCAGCCGTCTGCGTCGCGCCGTAGACGCTGCCCTATGTTGTGCTCCTCCTCGAGAATCAGGTGGATCTCGCGCCCCGGCGCCGCTGCGCGCACCCGTTCGGCGAGCTCATCCAGCACATGCTTCGGGCTCGCGTCGATCATTGCGTGCGATGCATCGAAGCGCAGCCCATCCATCTGGAACTCTTCAATCCAATAGAGCGCGTTGTGAATGATGAACTCGCGTGTCTGCTCGGAGCAGTCCCCGTCGAAGTTGAGCGCCTGCCCCCAGGCGGTTTGGTACTTGTCGGTCAGGATCTGCGGGGCGTACTCGAGCAGGCAGTTTCCCTGCGGCCCAAAGTGGTTGTAGACCACATCCAGAATGACCTGAATGCCGCGCTCGTGCGCCGCTTCGACCAGCGCTTTCAGATCCTCAGGTCGACCGTACGTCGAATCCGGCGCGTACCACAGCACGCCATCGTAGCCCCAGTTGCGCCGGCCCGGAAAATCGGCGATAGCCATGACTTCGATTGCGGTCACGCCCAGGTCGCGCAGGTGATCGAGTTTAGTGATAGCTGCGCGAAACGTTCCTTCGGGGGTAAACGTGCCCACGTGCAGCTCGTAAAGAATCATCTCGTTCCACGGCCGTCCCCGCCATGCCGTCGACTTCCAGCTATAGGCTGTGGCGTCGACCACCTCGCTCGGACCTTCGGCATCTTCGGGCTGGTATCGCGAAGCGGGATCGGCCACTTTGCGCCCGTCCGGCAGCTGAAACTGATAGCGGGTTCCCGCGTCCGCATCCAGCACAACCCGTTCGTACCAGCCATCCTTCTGCCGTTGCATCGGCAACGTCTCCGCCCGCCCCTCGATCACCAGGTCGAGCGACCCCGCTTCGGGAGCCCAGATGCGAAATCGTACGCCGCCATCCGGAGCAGGCGCCGCGCCAAACGGCATCGCATGCACCCACCGCTTTCCTTCGTTTGCAAACTCCCCTTGCGAGCTGGCCACGCATCTCTCCCCATCCGTACCTCAGAGTAGAGATCGCGTGCGTCGGCCCGGGTTGTGTTGCGTTTCCGCCTTTCCGCTCAGGCCGTCGCGACAGAAAGCGGCTGCGGAGTTTGTTCCGCAAGCCGCTTGCGCACGACGGGCGCGACGCGCGTGCCCAGCAGCTCAATCGCGTGCATCACAGTGCGATGCGGCAATGTTCCGGCCGTGAGCTGAATCGTCACGCGTGCAAGCCCGCCCAGAACCTCGTTGGTGTAGAGCAGCTTTTCGGCAACGGTCTCCGGATCGCCTACGATCAGAGCCCCGGTTCGCCCGCGTGTCGCATCGAACTGCGCTCGCGAGGTCGGCGGCCACCCCCGCTCGCGCCCGATCCGGTTGAAGGTGTACGCGTGCGCGGGATACAGATCGTCCGCCGCCTGCTGTGTCGTGTCGCCCACGAAGCCGTGCGCGTGCATGCCAACCCTGAGCTGCTCCGGGGCGAACCCCGCACGCCGTCCCGCCTCGCGATACGACTCCACCAGGGGCCGAAAGCGGTGCGGCTCTCCGCCGATGATCGCCACCATCAGCGGCAGGCCGAGACTGCCGGCGCGGACGAACGACTTCGGCGTGCCGCCCACACCAAGCCAGATGGGAAGGGGATTCTGCAACGGCCGAGGGTACACCCCTTCTCCGGTGAGCGGCGCGCGCAGTTTCCCCTGCCAGGTGATGGCGGTGCTTTCTCGAAGCTTCAGCAGCAAGTCGAGCTTTTCCGCGAACAGCGCGTCGTAGTCGTTGAGATCGTACCCAAAGAGCGGGTAGGACTCCGTAAAGGATCCGCGGCCCACCACGATCTCCGCCCGGCCCTGCGAGATCAGATCAACCGTCGCAAACTGCTGAAAAACGCGCACCGGATCGTCGGAGCTCAGCACCGTCACGGAGCTCGCCAGCCGGATCCGCTTCGTCTTCGCCGCCACCGCGGCCAGCAGCACCGCAGGCGCCGAGGCAACGTACTCTTCCCGGTGGTGCTCGCCGATGGCAAACAGGTCGAGCCCGACCTGATCGGCCAACTCCGCCTCTTCCAGAACGTCCCGTACGCGCTCAGACGGGGTGATCGTTATGCCCGTCTTCGCGTCCGGCGTGGTCTCCACAAAGGTGTCGATCCCAATCTGCATCCGAGCCCTCCTCATCCACGCCTGCCGGCGTCCCCCGTCAGATGCTCCCCCTTGCTTGTCTGATTCAGCAGACAGCCGGCGGCTCCTGCTCGCGGCAGACGAAAGGGCCGCTACGCTCACGCGCAGCGGCCCGGGGATCGCATGTCGCGACTTAGCCGTTTTGCTTGTTGTCGTCCGGGTGAACGGTCCGGTAACTCGCGTTGCCCTTGGACCACACCAGGAGGAGCAGATCCTTGCCGCCTGTGGTGCCATGAACCGCACTCACAAACTGGTCCGCGGAGCCCGTTGCATGACGATCCACTTCAAGGATCACGTCGCCCGGCCGCAGCCCCGCATCGCTCGCCGGGCTATCCGGGCGAACCTGCTCGACCACCGCACCTCCGCGAATGCTCTCCGGCAGTTGCAGCTGCTGGCGCGCTTCCGCGGTGACGTCGCCGACCGCCAGACCGAGTTTGCCGCTCTGCGGCGCACCCTGGTCGTCGCCATCGTTCGTCGCGACCTCACCCTTGTTGGCGTGGTACTGGCCCACGGTGATGTCAAGCGACATCGCCTTTCCGTCGCGCAGAATGCCGAGCGCCAGCTTGGTTCCAGGCGCGTCCTCGCTGACCGCAACCTGGAGCGCGCTGCCGTTTGCGATCCGCTGCCCGTTCAGTTGCGCGATCACGTCGCCCTGCCTCAGCCCGGCGCGAGCCGCCGGAGAGTTCGGCGTCACCTGCGCGACGATCGCTCCCGAGGCATCCTGCAGATTGAAGAAGCGCGCGTTGTCCGGCGTCACGTCATTCATGCTGATGCCCAGATACCCGTGATCCACATGCCCATGCTGAATCAGCTGCGCCGTGGTTGCCTTGACGATCTGCGAGGGAATGGCGAAGCCGGCGCCCGCAAACGATCCGCTGCTGGTGATGATGGATGTGTTGATGCCGACCAGCTCCCCATGCGCGTTCACCAGCGGTCCACCGGAGTTGCCCGGGTTGATCGCCGCATCGGTCTGGATAAAGGCACCGGGCTTGCGCGCATCGGTGGAGTACGGATCGGGCCGGTTCAGCGCACTCACAATGCCGCGCGTCACGGAAAACTGCAGATAGCCAAACGGGCTGCCGAACGCCAGCACCGTCTGCCCCGGCTGCAGCTTGCCCGAGTCGCCCCAGGAGATCGCCGGCAGATCATGCGCGTCCACCTTAACCACCGCCAGATCCGTCAGCTTGTCGATGCCCATCAGCTTGCCGGTCAGGATGCGCCGGTCATGCAAGGTCACACGGATCTGCGTCGCTCCATCGACCACGTGGCCGTTGGTCACGATGTAGCCGTCCGGCGAGATAATCACGCCGCTGCCGATGCCATGCTCGGTCTGCGGCTGCTGCGGCCCGCCTTGCCCCCCGCCACCAAAACCGAAGAACTGCCCAAGACCCGGCGGCAATCCCTGGATCGGACCTTCGCCCTCCTGCGAGGTCGGCTCTTCGGTGACGCGCGCCGTGACGGCGATGTTCACCACAGCCGGCGTCACACGTGCGGCCAGCGACTCCATCGCCTGATCAAGCGACGTCAGGGCCGCGACGCTCGCATCATCAAGCGGCGATGCCGAGGCGGCGGCCGCGTGGACACGGGTGTGGTTCACCACGGCGACTGATCCAAGCGCAACGGCCGTGGCGACCACAGCGGGCATGGCAAATCGCGCTGCCCTGCTTACTAGTTTATTAGTTGACTGCGACATGCTGTTTTCCCCTCCCAGGGTTTGTTCGTTAGGACATCTGTTTCCAACTACAGTTCAAAGATCAGCCATCCGTCGCCCGTCCGGACGGCAGCGTACCGAGGCTTCTGCTCCTCGTCCGCCACTGCCAGCGTGAGGTGGACCGGCACACTCCCAGTCTGCCAGCGCGTCATCAGCACGAAAGGCGTGGGCGGGTGCTGCGCGGCGGCTCGTCCGACGCGGCGCGTCGCGAGAGTCGTCGAGTGGCTGCGCTGGCGCGTGTGCGTGAGCCGCTGCACGGTGGGCAAAGGTCTTAGGGGCACTTGCTCGGGCAGCATTGCCTTCACCAGCAAAGGACGCGGTGCAAACCGGTCCACCGCAGCCCGCGTGGGCACGACTCCCGCTCCGCGATCGGCCAGGGGGAGTCCTGGTGCTTCGAGGTCGCTCGTCATAGGAAGTGGGGCAAAGCGCACCAGCTGTGGCACACGCGCCAGCATCGCGGCCCCGACCGTCACGCTGGCGAGCAGCACCGCTGTGACGGCACTCGCCGGTCGACGGCCCATGCCGCTCTCACGCCAGGCAAGGATCCGGTGCACCCGACGGGCCAGCTCCGTCTGCCGCTCCCACGCGCCGAGCGCCAGCGACGCCCCGCGACGCACCATCGAGTGTGCCGCCAGGTTGGTCAGGCAGGCCGCATAGGCCTTGCGTGCCCGCGTCTGCCGCAGAACGCCGTCGTCGCAAGCCAGTTCGCGCTCCACGCTCAGCCGAAGATCCAGCCATACCAGCGCCGGGTTGAGCGGAAACAGCACCAGACTCAGCTTCTGGAGCAGGTTGGTCCAGTCATCGCGGCGATGGAGATGCTCCATCTCATGCCGCACAATCTGCTCGAGCTCCGCAGGCAAGAGCCGTTCAAACATCTCCGTCGGAATCAACACCCGAGGCCGAACGAATCCGGCTACGCTCGGCCGGTCCACCTCAGCGGACAGGCACAGTTTGGCCGGCCGCCGCCCGGTATTCAGCACGCGGTGGCATACCGTTCCCCCCGTGTCTACCGGAGCCGACCGTCGCAGAATGCCTCGCAGGCGCGCGGCACTCCGCGCCAGCGCAGCCGCCCGTACGAACGAGAGAACGGCCCAGCAGAGCACCAGGGCCAAGCCCCAGTCTTCACTCAGGCGAACGGGGCCGCTCGCCTCGCCATCAAACGACGTCACATGCGCAGCAAATATCAGCGGCAGAGCCGGCAGCAGGACCACCAGCGTCAGAGCTCCCAGCCAAACCACTGACCGTGCCCCCGCTCCCAACCGCGGCAGCAGCCGGAGGCACAACGCCACGCACAGGATCAGAATGGCGCTCTCCCAGGCGGAGGTCACCGCTGCGCCCGCCATCCGATCGGCATATCCCGTCAGAGCCTCTAAAGGCAACATCATTGCTCGTCCTCCGCCGCGCCCTTGAGCACGTCATCGGGGGCCTGCGCGATTGCCTGTTTCAGCCGTCGCAGCTCGTCCGGCGTGATCTCCTCGTCGCCCAGCAGCGACAGCAGCAGTTGCTCCCGCGAGTTGCCGAAAAACCGCTTCAGCACGTGTCGCACCTCGGACCTGCTGGCTTCGTGCTCGGCCACGCATGGGCTATACAAGAACGCCCGACCCTCCTGCCGATGCTCGACATATCCCTTCTGCTCCAGGATCCGGATCGTGGTCAGGATGGTTGTGTACGCGAGCGGCATCTCCTCGGGCAACGCCCGCACCAACTCCGCCACCGCCGACTCTCCACGCGCCCACAGCAGCTTCATCAGTCTGAGCTCGGCTTCGGTTAGCGTTATCGACCTTTTGGGTGGCACCGCACTCGCTCCTTTTTCTAAGACGAGCAACTAATCCGTTAGTTAGCACCGATGAGAAAATTCGTGCTTCGTGGCAGCGGCCCCCTAAGAGCTCGAGTAGAGCTGAAACGGGGCCCAGTAGAGCGCCTTCTGGAAGACTCCGGGCGAATGCAGCAGAAACAGCTTCGCATCGCGCAGCGCCACATCCGGCGCAGCCCCGTCCAGCAGACGCGCATACATCCGGTCCATCAACGCAGGCGTCGACGCATCGTCTACTTCCCACAGAGAGCCGATCACGTTGCGGGCGCCCGCCCGCTCGAACGCCCACGCCAGCCCCACCGGGCCCTCGCCCGCATACACCCGCGACCCCGAGCTGTTGCATCCCGAAATCGTCACCAGCTCCGCCTGGAGCCGGCCGGCCATGATGTCCCGGGCGTACAGCTTGTCGCCGCCGTCGTCACCCCGCGACAGAACAACGGAGGAATCCAGCGGCTTCGACGCGTTGGCCGTGCTGTGCGCGACAAAATGGATATAAGAAAACCGGTCGAGCTGCTGCGCGCGGTACGCCGCCGGCGTCGCCTGCTCTCCGGTAAGGACCGTTCGGCTCTCCGGAGCGAAGTGCCCCATCACGTCACGCACCTCCTCGGCAGCCTTGGGCAGCGCCACATAGTCGCCAGCGCCATACCGCGGATCGCCCAGCAGCAACATGCGCCGCGGCTGCTGGGCGGACAACACAGGCTTGCGTGAAGACGGCAGCAGACGAAGCGCCGGAGCATTGGTGATCACGGCGTCTTCGATCCAGAAGTGCGGCCTGCCCTCGGGATTAATCAGCGTTTCGAAGTTCAGTTCGCTCAGCGGCCCGTCTCTCACCAGAAACACGCGTCCGCCGTGGGGCAACAGGCCATTAGCCGGCGCCACCAGCCGCTCAAACAGCTGCCGCCCCGCCGGGTCAGACTCGGCGGACAGCAGATTCTTCGCGCCCAGAATCGCATGCCGGTGCGCCTCAATCAGCGGCGCGATCTCCGTCCCACCCGCGACGCGGCAAAACACGCTGCGCTTCGCCGTCGTCACCCAGAGGTAAGACTCTCGCGGCAGCACGTAATAGACCAGAATCGTCCCATTCAGCCGTGCTGCCAGCTGCTGCCTGCCCTCCGCCCCCGGCCCGCGTTCGCCGGTGTGCTCCGCAGATTTGCCGGCTAAGGCCTCAGCCCGGCTCTGATCCACCACGGTCAGCGCGTCATCCGTCCGTCCGCGGCTTACCAGAAATCGTACGTAGTCGCTATAGAGGTCCGTTCCGTTCTCAAAAAACGGCAGCGTCGATTCGACATCCTCCAGCGACAGTCGCTGCCGGTGAAAGGTCCCGATCGCGATCCGAAACCAACGTTCCGCTGTCCGGTAGTCGCCCAAACGCAGATTCACGCGAGCGAGCTCCTGCTCCGCTTGCCAGTGCAGGGATGGGATCAGTTCCTTGTTCTGGTCGAGCGCGGCAAGGCTCCTCGCTGCCCGCCTCGCCTCGCCCGTCCGGGCCTGGAGCATCGCCTCCAGCAGCTGTGCGTGAAGCTCATCCGGAAGATTTCTACGTAGGCCGGACACGCGGGCAGCTTCCGCGATGTGAAATGCTGCTGACCCATTGTCCTGATCCAACAGTAAAACTCCAAGTGCGGCGTGCGCGTCCGCCACGCCCTCCTGCATCCCGATCGCTTCCGCCTCCCGCAACGAACGCTCGTAGGCAGACCGGGCGCTCGCCACGTTCCCTAAACGAAAGTCGCTCAGGCCTTCGTTGTTCAGCCAACGTACCCGATCGATCGGAGAACCCACGGCCTCGGCCAGGCGTTGCGCGTTTTGGAAGCTTTGCTGCGATCCCAGGAAGTCCCCCAGGCCATAAAGCGCAAATCCAATGCTGCCGGTGATCTTCTCCAGAAGCAGTTCGGCATGGATGGACGCAGCTACCTCTTTCGCCCGGGAAAACTGCCCGAGTGCCTCTTCGTAGTGCTCGTCTTGTAGTGCGACGACGCCTAAATTGAGCAGCATCCCCGCTTCCAGAAAGCGATCGTGCTGAGCCTGAGCGATGACCAGCGCCTTGCGAAACATTCTCTGGGCGTCGGTGAGCCGGCCTTTGTCAAGATCCAGACCTCCGCATGTGCTGGCCCACTCTCCCTCGAGGCTGCCGCCTGGTCCCGCCTGAGGTGAAGTCTTGGCTTCGGCCAGTTCACGCTCTGCACGATCGACCTGCCCCACTCGGGCCAGAGCGAGCGCCAGCACCAGATGGCGCCGAACCAAAATCTCCTCCGGTGCGTTGTCCGCCAGGGGCACCCCAAGTACCCGGAGTGCTTCTTCGCTTCTGCCCTGCGCGAGATCAATCTTCCCGAGTTCCACCATCACGCGAGAATGGAGCGGATCCCCTGTGCCGACTGCACCGAGAGCTTCGATCGCCTGGCGATGGGCACCGGACAGATCCCCCGATGTGAACGTCTGTTCGATCGACTCCATCGTGATCGGCGACTTCGGTGGACTCGACCGCCGGCAGCCGTCCCAGCAAAGGAGAGAACAAAGACACAGCGCTATGGGTAAGGTGCGCCGTTCGAGTGCGCCGTGGCAAAGCCCACCGTGCCTTCCGCCAAGCACCCCATCTCGATCCGCAGCATGGTCAGGCCGAATGCCCCCTGAGTGACCTGCAGTTCGCCGAAGAACAGATTGCCCACCCCAGGGACGTGAAGCACGTGCCCAAAGCTGGACTTCGGCTCCGTCCCTCCGATCTCCCGAACCAGAGAACATACGATGTGTCCCCTATCGCTCCGCTTTTTCTCGTCGGCGACCCAGCCATAGCGTGGCGCCAACCACTCAGGAGCACCCTCGGCGTCGGTAACCAGTTTGCTGTGAGCGACAGCCTCGCCCACAAGCCCCTTGTGATGAAGCCAAGACTCCTGAAGAATCTCGTCCCTCTTGAACGGACGCGCATACCGGGCTAGATCCAAGGTCGGCGTGACCGTTGCTCCGTTGATCGTCACGCTTTCATATTGACAACCGGAAAACTCGATGAATGGATGGTACCCCGTATGCGGGTGGCGTACTGTCAATCGAGAGATCATACGCTTTGCCCGCACGATGTCGAGCACATTCAAGTCCTCGACCACCGCCGTCACCTGCGACACCCAGGAGCCGTCCGTATGGTGCGAGGTCGCGTAGATCTCCGACCATGCCCGGCTGATCGAGACGACGTGCCCCACCCGGAACTCCCCGACCGAATCGTGCGCGTGTCCACCGGCCTGCGAGACGGAGGTCGACGCCTGCGTCGAGATCACGCTTTCAAACGGAGCGGAGATGCTCCCACCGAGTGGATTCGCATCCGCGTGGTAATAGAACGTTCTTCCCTTGCTGGCGTTCATGCCGTCTCTCCTCAACCTTTATCGTGAATCGTCAACTCGAACGGATGCCGCGCCAGAACGATCTCTTCTCCGGTCGCCTTCACTACCCCTTCCACGACCAGGACATTGACCCCCGCCGCTGTTCGCGCGACCGGCACCCGCAGGCTTACCGTGTCCTGCGCCTGGTCCTGAGAAAGATCGCCGGTCCAAAACTCATCTCCGGTCGGCGCGTACAGCACGCAACGGTACCCGGAGAAGCGGGTCTCGGCCGGGATATCCACCTCCAGCAGAAATGCTCCATTCTTCGGCGCCACTACCTCGACCGTCTTTGTCCCGCGCGCACTTCCTCCGGCCAGCGCAAGGCTGCTCAGAAATGCCGGCGTCTGCGCCTCCGCGACCTGCTGTTCGAGCCTTGGCCGAAGTACGAGAAACTGCACCGCCAGCAACAGCAGACACGCCGCGAGCGCCGGTCCAAGCAACCACGGCGAGGCAAAGCGGCTCAGCCAACTGGCCGGCCGGTGCTCCTCTTTGAGCGGCATCGAACACAGCTCGATGCGTGCTCCGTCAACAAACGTCTGCGCGGATCGGAGATCAGCGGCGCAGAGCTCGCACGAAAACAGGTGCTCTTCGTACGCATCGCGCGCGTCGTTCTCGAGTTCTCCAAGGAGGTATCGCTCGGTTGCCATTTCGCGAAGCGCTTCATCATGATTCATGGGCCAGGTCCTTCTTTTACGGTTGTGCAACCGAACCGGGAAACGTTACAGGTGCCGCCTCAAGGGTCGCTTTCCGCGGGCGCAAACCGTCATCGCTGGCGTGCCGATCCCGAGCCGACCTCGCTCGGTTCAGCCTGCTTGGCGTACTGCTCACGAAACGAGTTCTTAGCCCGGTGAAGCAGCACGCGCAGGTACTGCCGATTCACGCCCATCTCGCGGCACACCTCGTCCTTGTCGGCCTCATCGAAGAAAACTGCCCGAAGCATTCGTTGGTCACGCAGGCTCAATCCGTTCAGCACCGTCCGTACCACTCGCCGAGCATCTTGCGAGATTAAGCCGGTCAAGGCGTCCTGCCCGGAGGAGGGGATCCGGACAGCTACCTCGTCCTCAAGCGGCTCCACACGCTTCGAGCTCCGATACTGCTCCGACAGAACATGGTTGCAGACCGAGTTCACCAGCGGACCCAGCCGCTCCGGGCTGCGGATGCCACCCTCGCTCCGCAGCAGCTTCAGCACACGCGCAAAGCTCTCCTGCTTCAGGTCTTCGGCGATCTCCTTGGAACGCACGCGGGAGCGCAGCTTCAGATCAAGAAGCTCGCCAAAATAGCGCACGAAATGCGCCTCCGTCGCCGGATCACCGGCGCGCAGCTTAGAGACGTAGGAGTCGTTGAACGTATCAAAGTTCACACTCTCGTTCCTCGGGGGCCCGGTGGAAGAAGTCTACATCACGCTTCCGTCCGTTCCGCTGGCCAAACGCGGATTGGCCAAGGCCCCGAGGTGAAACCGGTCCCGACAGCGCGATAACGTTTCCAGAAGCACACGCCAAGGGCGTACGCTCCGTCAGTACCAATCAGAGAGAGACCAGGCAGACACGGACGACGTTCGTTCGGATCCTACACAAGATTTCAAGCGCTACAAAGCATTTGCGAGCGGGCGGAGGTTGCTCGCCGCATCTGGTATCGGGACAGTGCAGGTTGCACACGCAACGTTACAGCCAGCGATCCGTACCGCCGAAGTGCTATGGGCGCACTCCCTGGGCGCATCTACTCTGGCCAAGCCATGAGAGCCAACATCATCCCCGGTTCCGTCTTCGCCGCCCACGCCAATAAACTCCGGGCCGTTCGCCTGGAGCAGCTCGCGCAAACCTTCCGCCAGCCGATCTTCGGGCGCAGCGGTCCCCCGCAGGCCAGCAGCAGCGCTCCTCGCCCCAGCTCCCCAACGGCGCAGGCACGGAAACCCGTTTCGCCCCACGGCTCGGTCCACTCACTCTCCGGATTCCGTGGGCGCAGCCGATAGGCAAGCAGACCCCGTAGGGCATTTCGCGCTCAAAGGAGCCGTGCAGTGCTTCCCTGCACGCCACCGGCTATCGTAGACGCATGGCCGCGTCCCTCATCGTTAATGCCGACGATTTCGGCCTCACACCCGGCGTCAATCGCGCCATCGCAGAACTCCACCGCGCCGGCGTGCTCACCTCCGCCACCCTGATGGCCACCGGCCCCGCTTTTGCCGACGCCATCCGCGTCGCCCAAGCCAACCCCGGCCTCGGCATCGGCTGCCACATCGTCCTCACCGACGGCATCCCCGCCTCCGACCCCACCGCCGCGCCCCGCGTGGTCGAGCCCCGCGCTGTC
>CALMVL010000107.1 GCA_937873265.1 uncultured Granulicella sp. | reverse complement strand
ATCCCCCACCGACTCCATCGCCCGCATCTCTCGCAACACATCCGACCAGCGCATCCTGCGATTCTAGGGCACATCGAATCCAGCCCGCCGCGCCCTCACGCCGCAACCCCGGCCACTAACCCTTCAGAAACATCCGCACCGCCACCACCACCAGCACCACCGCAAACACCTTTCGCAGCACCGGCATCGGCAGCACCTGCGCCCACTGCCCGCCAAAATACCCACCCACCATCAGTCCCGCGCCAAGCAGCAGCCCCATCCGCCACTCCACCTCGCCGGCCCGGATGTACGGCAGCAGCGGCCCGATCCACACCGGCAGCAGCGCGAGAAACAACGCCGTTCCCTGCGCTCGCAGCTGGCTAAGCCCAAACACCAGAACCAGCGTCGGAATCATCACCGCGCCGCTCGTGCCCACCAGCCCTACAAACACGCCGACGAGCGCTCCGACGGACAGCACCAGCCACGCCGGCGCCGCAGCCGTCATCGCACGAACCGCACAATAATCTCTGTTCCCACCGGCACCATTGTTCCCGCTGCGGGCGCCTGCTCGCGCGCCATGCCGCTGCCCACCGGCTTCACCCGCAGCTTCGCCGCGCCGGTCTTTTCCACCACCTCGCGCAGACCCTCGCCGGTAAACGACGGTACCGCCACGCGCCTCGTCTGGTCCAGCACCACGCCATTGCCGCGGACCTCCGCCAGAGGCGCGATTTTCGGGACCTCCAGCTTCGCCTGCGACTCGCCCGCATCCGGCATCAGCGACGTTGTCCCCCCGTGGGCATGGAACGCGTCCAGCACCGACTTGGGCAGCAGCCGCAACACGCCGGTGCCCTTGCTCGTTGTCGCCGTCGCCGCATGCAACGGAGCCGTGCCGCCATCCTGCGCCGGCAAGATCCCTGCGTCCGCCGCCGCCGGAGGCACGTCCGCCGTCTGCTGCCGGAGCGGATCATCCGCGGGCAAGTCATTCACCTCGGCAAACATCGCATTCAAGTCTGCCGAGCTGTCCTCCGGATGATCGTCCGCCGCCGCGGCTGCCACCCGCTGCTCTTCCATCTCCTTGGTCGACTTCAGCGCCTGATCGTGCGGTACGCCCAGATACTCCAACACCTGCTGCGCCACCTGCGCAAACACCGGCGCGCTCACATAGGCGCCATACCGTTGCGCCTCAGTTCCCTGCGGCGTGTCGATCACGACCGCCACCGAGATCGCCGGATTCGACACCGGCGCAAACCCGGCAAAGCTCGCCACCAGCTTGGTGTGCGAGTAGGTGTGCGTCACCGGATCCACCTTTTGCGCCGTGCCCGTCTTACCGGCCGACGTGTACCCGTTCAGCGCCGCCGCCTTGCCCGTCCCCTCCACCACGATCCCGTGCATCATCGACCGCATCTTCGCGCTCGTCATCTCCGAGATCACCCGGTGCGCCCCGTCCGGCAGTTGCGCCGGCAGCTGGTTTTCCGGATGAAACGCCATCGGCACCAGCCGCGGATCGCCCTTCACCGCGTCCGCGCTCTCGAGCAGCACGTGCGGCGGCATGTACACCCCGCCATTCGCCATCGCACTCACCATCGTCACCAGCTGCACCGGCGTGACACCCACCTCCTGCCCAATGGCCACCGACAAAATGCTGGTCGCGCCCCACTTCTTCGGCGTGCGCAGCAGACCGCGCGTCTCGCTCGGCAGCTCAATCCCGGACCGGTCGCCAAACCCAAACCCCTTCAGGTAGGTGTAAAACTTCTGCGGCCCCAGCTTCAAGGCCATCTTGGCCGCGCCTACGTCGGAGGAGTGCTCGAGCGCGTACTGCACCGTCACCACGCCAAAGTGGTCGCTTTTGTCGTCGTGCAGCGTGCGGCCAAACATCGTCATCGCCCCGCCCTGGCAGTCCACCTTGTCGGTCGGCTCGACGCCCGCTCCATCGAGCGCCGCCGCATACGTCGCCAGCTTGAACGTCGACCCCGGCTCATACACATCGCTCACTGCCAGGTTTGTCAGCACGCTCGCATCCATGTGCTTCCCATCGTTCGGATTGAAGCGCGGCGCCACCGCCAGCGCCAGAATCTGTCCCGTATGCGGATCCTGCACCACCACCGTCCCATGCGCCGCATGCGTCTTCTCCATCTGCGCATCCAGCGCCCGCTCCGCCATGTACTGGATGTTCGCGTCGATCGTCAGCACCAGGTTTTCGCCCGGCATCGGCTGCTGCTCATCCGAGCCCAGCACGTGGTGCTTCGCATCGACCGCCGTCAGCATGTGCCCCGGCTCGCCGTGCATGTCCTCGTCAAACTGCCGCTCCAGCCCCCCCAGCCCGGTGTCGTCCGTCCC
>CALMVL010000106.1 GCA_937873265.1 uncultured Granulicella sp. | reverse complement strand
TCCTCGCCGAGCGACGCGTCAAACAGGTTCCGGTGGGCAATGCGCTGGGGGTTGTGGTCGTTGTCTCCGGCATTCGGAGCCGGAATGCTGATCAGGCTGGAACTGAACTGCGAGGCCAGGCACTCTCCGTTCGGAATCGGCGAGGTTGGCGTCGCCTTCACGCCGTTACACGCCAGACCCGCCTGAAACTCCTGATCCGCGCTCAACGGTGCTCCCAGGGAGGTCACCATCAAGATACCCGGCTGGCCGCCGATGGTCGTCGAGGAGGCCAGGCACGGACTGTTCGGATCCGTCGTCCCATAGCAGGGCGCGTTTCCGGCAACCTGACCGCTATCGAATCTCCAGTTGAATCCAACAAACGGACCATACTTCACCGGCACCTGATACTGCACGTGCGTCGTCTGGTTGAACCGCTCGTCGTGGTCGATCCGGAATGGATATCCGCTCTGCCCGACCGTCGCGCCCGCGCCCGCCACCTGCGGTGGAAAGAACCGCGCCGCCACCGAGGACATCACCACGAACGCCGTCACGTTGTGGAA
Organism: uncultured Granulicella sp.; assembly: GCA_937873265.1. GTDB lineage: Bacteria > Acidobacteriota > Terriglobia > Terriglobales > Acidobacteriaceae > Edaphobacter. Next base: position 1,406 of record CALMVL010000106.1, on the reverse strand, counting down.
GTTCGGCACATCCGTACGCAGCGCAAAACCCGGGATCTTCGAGTTATGCCAGTCGATCGGGAACGTGATCGGCGTATTGCCCAGAACGCTGAAGTCAAACGCATTGTGCGTGTACTTCCAGATGTAGTCGCCGCTGAACACCAGGTTCTTGCCAAACGCCTGTTGCAGTCCCGCATGGAACTCGTTGCGGAAACCCGGCTGCAGCAGCGAATTTCCGTTCTGACACGCAAGCAGCGGATTCAGCACGGCACTGGTGCACCCCTGACTGGAAAGCACCAGGTTTTCATTGAACGGCGTCTCCAGCGTCCTCGCATAGGAAACGCGCAGCACCGTTCCTGTCTGCTTCACGGTGTACGCGACCCCCAGCCGAGGCTCTGCCTGTCGCTGAATGGCCAATCCGTTATACAGATCGCCACGAATCCCCAGATTGAACACCCAGTTCTTCGCCTTGATCTGGTCTTGAACGTAAAGGGCCAACTCCTTCACATCCGTGTGCCCGAAGAAGTTGAAAAAGCTGCCGCTCCGCGTGAGGTCGTACGGCAACAGAACCGGAGTGAATCCCGCCCCCGTCACGTTTGCGTTCAACGTCGGATCATTCGGCAAAAAGCCCGATGCGGCGCACTGTCCTGTGCTGGTGAAGCCGGGCTGGGGATTGTTGTTCCCATCCACGCACGGAGAGTTGAAGGTGGGATTGACGACGCCAATATTGTCATGCTCCCGCAGGATCGTCTGCTCATACACGGCACCGATCTTCACGTTGTTAATCCCTTTCACGTAGGAAAGGTCGCTGTGGACACCCGCATTCAGCAGTGTTCTTTCCTGCGAAATGCTCTGGTCCTGATTCACAAAGAAATCCGTCAAAGGATTCGCGCTGGGGTAGTAACTGTAGGCGTCATGCCGGACAAACGGCGCGAAGTTGAAGACAGCGGTGGCTCCGACGACGCGCGTGTAGGTGGGCGAAATGTTGAAGGTCTCGATCTTCGACTTCTGATCGGAGTTGCCCACATTTCCAAACACCGGACTGCTGCTCGTCCCGCCCGAAACCACGTTCTGCACATTCAACTGGTCATAGGTGTTCGGCGTCTGAAACCACGACCGGCTGTAGGTCAGGTTCAGGTGCATCGAGTCTTTGTCGGTAAACTGCCGATCTATTCGATCGAAAACGTTCTGCTCGTTGCCCTTGGCGTGAAACACCGAAAACTCCGCCGGATCCAGAAACCTCCCCGTATTCAGGCCATCCACTTCAAAGAAATTTCCATACCGTTCTCCGCCGTACGCCACATCCACTGAACCCGTCGCCGTTCCGAACGTGCCGTAAGACGTGCTAAAGCTGCCCGTCGGCTTCGTCACTCCCTCGCCCGACCGCGTCGTCACATTGATCACCAGGCTTGTCTTGTCCCCGTACT
>CALMVL010000105.1 GCA_937873265.1 uncultured Granulicella sp. | reverse complement strand
CTCCGTGGTGCGCGGGCCGCCCTGGTCGAATGTACCCGAGCCGCGCTGGACACGGATGCTATCCTGAACGGCGATGTTGTTGGGGCCGTTCAGGAAGTTGTTCGTTGCACCGATCGCACCGCCAGCTGTTGTTGTGTTGGCCAGCTGACCTGTGAGGCGACCGAAGTTGCTCAAATTTGCCACGTTGTACATAGCGACCGCAGGAATGAGGCTAAGACCTTCGCGGAGCCTCGACAGGCGGATGGGGTAACCTGCCGTGACGTCGAAGGCGCGAAACGCGGCGTTGTTGAGCGGGTTGGTGGGGGCAGTTGCAATTGGCTGCTGAACACCGTTCAAGAAGTACAGCTGAGCGGGAGTAAAGAGCCCTGCATTGATGAGAGCCTGACCCGCCGGAGTGGGCGTGCCCGCCTGCTGCGCGTTGTATGCGTTGATGAGCTGATTGAGTCGCGCACCCTTGACGCGGTGCATGTAATCGCCGGGGTTTGTTCCTGGGACGAGATCACCCGTCGTGCCGTCGCCGGTCACGTCCGTGCGGAAGATCTCGCCAGGAGCGCCCGAGCTGTTATCTAAGGTGAGGGAGGTGGCCGGAGCGGAGAAAAAGTGCCCGATGACACCGATATTGACCCCATACTTGACGCCGAAGCTGCCACCAAAGCTGAGTTCGTTTGAATGATCGAGCGTTGTTCGGCCCAGGTACTCGTTCGGATTGTCCTGGTCATACGGAGTGTTGTTGAAGAACTGGTCCGGGTTCCCGCCGGAGACGTCGTTGACGACCCTTGAGAGCGTGTACGAGATCTGGACATTGCTGTTGACGATGCCCGGTGCTGGATGCGCCTTCTGCTCTTGAAGTACCATCTGCAGGGCGTCGTAGCCCGACCTGCCCACGGGCAGGATGAACTGGCCGAGACCAACGTTGGGATTTGCCCCAGCAAAAGCAGCCGGAGTCGCCTGACTCTGAAACGAAGCGGCGTCTCCGCCGCTGTATTGGTTGCCGGAGTCCAGACCGTTACTGGCGAAGTCGGTTATCCGAGCGCCCGCCGCATACGCGCAATTGACTGCCGCCGCCGAGTAGCCGCCGACGCAGTGGAAGGCCGCGGTGGTTGCTGCAATGGCTGCCTGCGCGTTGGCGACATTCAGAGTACGAGCCGCGCCTACGTGATTGACGTCAATAACCAAAGGAACCTTCAGGCTCGCATTGTGGACGTAGTCGGCACTGAAGATGAGACCTGTGGCAAGCTCCCGTTGAACGCCACCATTAATCTGGATCGAATAGGGTGTGAGATAGGGTGCGCCATACACGCCGGTCAGCTTGAGGCCGCCACCTGTGCCGACAAAGCCGGGATTCGGTCCACCTGTCTGTGATGCAGCTTGATACATGGCCTTAAGAGCGTTGATCTGTGGAGACGCCTGCGCGATCGACTCGCCGCAGATCGTGGAGATCGGAACACCGTTGTACGAAGTGATCGCGGTCTTTTGCCCGGGAATCGACAGGCTATTGGTTCCGCCGCACAGAGTAGTGTAATTGAAGTACTTGCCGGGTGCATTCACGACTTCGCTTCGAGCGTTCGATGTGTTATTGAAGATATCGCTCTCATAGAAGATACCTAAACCTGCGCGGATCGACGTCTTATGATCCCCAGGGCTGAAGACAAAGCCTGCTTGCGGTCCAAAGTTTCCATAAGGCTGGTGCGTTTTGGCGCCAAGACCCGCCTGGTATTGGTCGAAAAGGGGCGTGTTACCCGTGCATCCTGTGAATTGGAGCGAAGCCTGGACGTTCGAACAGAGAGGCGTTGGGAGATCCTGATTTGCCCGATCTGTGTCCACGCTCCAGCGCAGACCGGCTACAAAGGTGAAGTAGGGTGCGACCTTCCACGTGTCGGCAACATAGGCGCCACTCCGCCAGTCGAAAACACCGCCCCCGGGTTCTCCAAAGGCGGGCTTTTCCGTAAAGAGCCCATTGCCATTTCCTAGCACGTAAAGCTCGGCCGAGTAGCCATTAATTGGATCGTCCGCATTGCCGCCGGGAAGCAAGCTCGCAGGCCCAAAGAGGGTGTAGAGCGAGGGTCCGTAGAACGCGGCGAAGCCGCCTCCGAGAAGCCGGTTTACGCTGGCTCCAAACTTGATTTGGTGGGAGCCACGCGTCCAGGTACCGTCGTAGCGAAGCTGCTTATCCGACTGGTAGGTCTGTTGGGGGGCGAGAAAGTTCGGCCCAGCATAGAATCCATCTGAGCCATCGAGCAAGGTTACGTTCGGCAGCGGGTTATAGATAGAGCTGCCCGCCCCTGCCGTTCCATCGCCTAGCAGGTTGTGAAACTTTTCGTATCCACCGCGGAAGGAGTGCGTAAATTTGCCGGTGGTGAAATCCGCTCCACCAACCAGCGCCGGCACGTTATCTCGATTCAGATACAGCGAGTACAGGTCCCCAAAGTTGGAGGATGCCGCGTTCACGCTATAGACCGCACGCGCGAAAAGATGTGCGCCTTTCGGCCCGTTGTAATCCAGCCGCGCCGTCGTGTAATTGTCGCGGAAGGGTGCAGGGATCAGGGGGTACTGCGCTTGAATCGCGGCAAACGTCGGACTGGTTGTCGCCGACCCATCTTCATCCTGCTTGATGCGCTCGGAGTCGACGAAGAAGAAGAGCTTGTCTTTGATGATGGGACCACCGACGCTGCCGCCGAACTGGTTCCGCTGGAAGGGAGCGTCGAAGCCGCCAGTCGTCCTGGCGAAACCTGCCCGGTGATCCTGGAAGTTGTAGAAGAGCTGACCGTGGAACGTGTTCGTGCCCGATTGCGTTGAGACCAGAACCTGCCCGGTCGAGGTGACTTCGCCCGAGACGTCCTGGGTCGAGCGGTTCAGCTGAAACTCGTCGATGGCGCCAGTCGGGGTGTTGAAGATGGTCGTACCTACGGTCTCGTCAGTAATGTCCTGACCGTCCAGAAGGATGCGGGTCGTACGGCCGCTAACGCCACCAACCGAGATGGCGGAATATCCTGCTTTGGTCGGATCGAAAGACTCGCCGCTCTGCAGGATGACGCCTGGCTGTACCTGCGCGACGTCAAGGATGTTGCGGCCATTGATGGGCAGCGATTCGATCTGTTCGCGCGTGATGACGCCGGAGACACCGGCCTGATCGGTGTTGATCTGGATCTGCCCGGCGTTGACCTCAACGGTTTCGGTCGAGGCACCGATCGTCAATTTGTAGCTGCCGGTTGTGGCGGTTCCGGTGCGGACGACGGTCTTCACA
>CALMVL010000104.1 GCA_937873265.1 uncultured Granulicella sp. | reverse complement strand
CCGAACGACACCCCCGCCCCGCCCTCAAACTGATCAGCGCTCCGGTTGAGATCGTTCCCGCAGGAGCGGCTTTGACCTTACCTTTCTTCCCGCTCCGTCCCACCTCGCTCCGGTAGGTTCGCTCCGCCCAGCACCCGCCGCAGCCGGTGGTACCGTTCCGCCCGCCGCACATCCCGCCCGATCTGCTCCCGCAACGCCTCCGGGCTGGGCCACCGCATCTCGCCCCGCAGCCGCTCAAAAAACGTTAACACCAGCTCCGTCTCCGGTGTCAGCGACACCGGATGAAAGTCCAGCAGATGCGTCTCCACGGCAAACGAATCCGCTCCGAACGTAGGCCGGTTGCCCGCATTCGTCACCCCCGCAAACTCCTCCGCGCCCACCCGCAACGACGTGCAATACACGCCGTTTCCCGGCAGCAGCTCGGCGTACGGAGCCAGGTTGATGGTCGGCACCGCATACCGCGTACCGTACCCTCGCCCCGAAGCCGGCCGGCTCCGCACCGCAAACGGCCGCCCCAGCAGCCCCCGCGCCCGGCTTACCTCACCCTCTGAAATCAACGCGCGGATGCGGCTCGACGAGACCGCCTCTCCGCGAAGACACAGCGGCGCGTAACACTCGGTTCGAAACCCAAACTCCCGCCCGAGCGCGTGCAGCGTGTCGATCCCGCCCTCGGCCTGATACCCAAACCGGAAGTTCTCCCCCTCGTGCAGCTCCGTCGTCCGCAGCCGGCCGCACAGCACCTCCCGCGCAAACTCCCTCGCCGACATGCGCGAAAGCCCTTCGTCAAACGGCATCACCAGCGCCGCGTCCAGCTCCGCCGTCCCCAGCAGTTCCAGCTTTTGCGCAAGCGGCGTAATTAGCTTCGGCGCCACCTCCGGCCGAAGCACCCGCACTGGATGCGGATCAAAGGTCACCGCGATCGAACGCGCCCCCAGCTCCTTTGCCCGCCCAACAGCCTGTGCAATCGTCCACCGATGACCGCAGTGCACCCCATCGAAGTTCCCGATCGTGACCACACTCGGCCCAAACTCCGCCGGCACCTCCTCGAGATGGCGAAAGATCCGCATCAGGCAATCTCAAACGTAAGCTGCAGCCCGTCATACGCCAGCCGCATGGTCTCTGGCAGCATCCGCTCCGTCGCCGCATGCTCCAGCCCGTGGCTGATATGCGTAAAAAAGGCCCGCCGCGGCCGCAGCTGTTCCACAAACCCGATCGACCTCTCCAGGTGGGAGTGGCTCGGATGCGGCTCATGCCGCAGCGCATCCAGAATCAGCACGTCCAGCCCCTGCAGCAGCGGCACGCTTTCCGCTGGAATATCGCTCATGTCGGTAAGGTAGGCGGCTTGCCCGAACCGGTACCCCGTGATCACCTGCCGTCCATGCTGCACCGGAATCCGCCGAAAGCACGCGCCAAACAGCTCCACCCCCGCCCCTGGCGTCTCCTCCAGCCGATGCAGCTCTACCCGCGCGCTCGTCGGGTAGCGGTCCACCTTTCGAAACGTGTACTCAAACACCCGCTCGATCACTGCTGCCGTCTCCGCGTCCGCGTACACAGGCATGCCACCGCCCTTGTGCGCAAAGGTCAGCGGCCGCAGATCATCAAACCCCAGGATGTGATCCGCATGCCCATGCGTGTACAGCACAGCATCCACCTGCCGTAGGCCCTCTCGCAGGGCCTGCGCATGGAAGTCCGGCCCCGTATCGATCAGCACCGTGTGCCCGTCGTACTCGATGCGCAGCGACGGCCGGGTCCGCCGGTCCCGCGTATCCGGCGATGTGCATACCGCACACCCGCACCCCAGCGTCGGGACCCCCATGGAGGTTCCGCTGCCCAGAAACGTGAGCGTCGCCTCCATCCGTTAGCGCACAATGCTCGGGCCAATGCCCGCCGTCGCCGCACCCTGCTTCGCCGCCGCCGACCGCGCAATCGCCTGCGTAATCTCGAGAAATGCCATCCGCGCGTCAAACAGTGCGCTCTCGAGCAGCTGCGACTCCGCCTTCGATAGATTGCCCTCCGTCTTCTCTGCCAGCACGCCCAGGATGTCGATGCTCTGCCGAGCTCCCAGGAGATCCACCTGCGGCTGCTGGCCTTCCGGCGTCGCCCCGCCCAGTTGCAAAATCGCCGTCATGTAAAACGAGTTCACCATCTGCTCGAAGTTCATCGCGCGCGGCTGCTCGCCCCCAGGGTTCGACGCCCGCAGCACCGTGTCCAACCGCTCCGTCGTCTGCTGGTACGCCATCCGGGAGCGCTCCGCCTGCTCCGCCGTTGGCGCCGGCGGCAAAGCCCCCTGCCCGCCGTCCCCTGTATAGAACTCGTCATCCGAGCCTGCGTTCACCTCCGGCTCCCGCACAAGCTCAACCGGCTTCGCTACCTCGACCGGACGTGCCTCCTCCGGCTCCCGCTCCGGCCGCTCCGCATCCGGCCGAACCTCGCCGTCCATGGTGAATTTGCGGCGATCCGTCACAACAAACGGCTTATTCCCCTCGGCCATAAGATTCCTCTTCCCTTTCAGATGCGTCCGGTATCGCCAGAGAAGCAGATACCGGGAAGGGAAGCGCCGCCGCCCGCGCCACACCCCCGCTGTAGATGATCTGCCTGCCTCTCTCGGACGCCTCACGCCGCACGTACCCAAGCGCCAGCAGCGCCGCCCCGCCCTCGCTTGGCAAGCCAACCACGCTGGTCAGCTCCCCCACCACCTTCCGCCCGTCCGCCTCCTCGGTAAACAGCTGCATCTCTCCGGCAGCCGGTACGCCGCCCTCCAGCTCAAACCCTCCAAATACCCGGTGCACCGCGCCCCGCGACCGGATCCGCTCCACAATCTCCTGCCCCAGGTAACAGCCCTTGCTGAAGTGCAGCGCCCGCGTCTGCCCCGTCTCCTGC
>CALMVL010000103.1 GCA_937873265.1 uncultured Granulicella sp. | reverse complement strand
CATAATTGCTATGACACTCTCGGGAATGTGACAGCGACCGTTGATGGCAACGGTCATCAGACGACGATCAGCTATGCTGACAACTTCTCGGATCACAGCTGCATTCCGAGCGCAGTCAAGACGTACGCATTTACTACCACGTCGACGGATGCGCTAGGCCACCAAACGAAGGTCGCGTACAACACTTGCTCGCGGGCGGCTGTTCAGAAACAGGATGCCAACGATCTCGCCCAAAACCGACCAGGAACACAGTATTCGTACGATACTTCTGGAAGGCCGACCCGCACAACGAGTGCTGACGGGGGATCTAGTTGCACGAGCTACCAAAGCTCAACAACGAGCCTGATTACAAGCGATATCGCGAGTGGTCAGAACCATAGCACTTCTGTCGTGCTAAACGGCTTTGGGTTGGTTCAAAGCCAGATCGATGAATCTGCGAATACGGAGGTCGACTTTGGATACGATCTCCTCGGTCGAGTGCAGTCCACAACAAATCCACATGTGGCTGGTTCCTTGAGCTCGCCTTCGATTATCTACGCGACGGACGGCCTTAACAGACGCTTGGGTCAACTACAGGCAGACGGCACGAGCAAGCTCGTGTGGCAATACACAGGGCAGAACATCGACGCTTTTGATGAGACGGGAACGCATCACCGCTTCACCTACGATGCTGCCGACCGCTTGCTAAGTGCATTTGAGCTTGGGACAAGCACTTTCCCCCTGAACCTCGAAACTGACTACATATTTGATGCGCTCAACGACCTTACGAACGTCAACCAAATTGGTGCTCCTGGGGAGACGCCCAGAACTCGTTCGTTTACCTATGATTGGCTGTCACGGCTTGTAACAGCCCAGAACCCGGAGTCGGGACTTACCTGTTACGGTACTTGGAGCGGAGGATCTGTTGGGTCGGGCGTGTGTCAAAATGGCTACGATGCAAAAGGTAATCTCGTAGCGAAGACAGATGCCAGAGGCTTGATCGTAAGCATGAAGTACGATTCGCTAGATCGCCTGACAAGTAAGACTGCTTCCGACGGTTCTCTTTCTTACACCTATGTATACGACGAGGCAAGTCACACCAATGGTGTCGGCAGATTGACCAGCTCGACTAACAATCTAGCGAACGCCGGTGTGCAGTACTCCTACGATCCGATGGGAAGGGTTCTGCAACGGTCAGTGTGTGTGCCTGACAATTGCGGCTACATCTTCGGCGGCCTTGGAACGTACGATCTAGCAGGCGATCTCATCACCTCTCACATCACGACCGCAGCAAACGTAGGTGTGACGTTCGATTCGGCCGGTCGCGTCATTGGTAGTACCTAGACACCTAACGGATCCACGTCGGCACAGAACCTCTTCTCCAACGTTGTGTATGGCCCCTTGGGCATTGTGGAAGCAAGTCTGGGTAACGGTCTTCGAGAAGAAACGTCCTACGATAGTCGGGCAAGGGTTAGCACGTTTGCAGTTGCGCCCGCCACGGGACCCGCAAGCGGAGGCTCCGGACCTGTCGAGTGGTTAGACAGTACTGCAAATGCTGCAGGCCAGCAGTCAATTCCGCAAGGATCCCTCCTCTATGCAAAAGGTTGGGCGGCTGACAATGAAGACGGGTCGCCGATACCGCAGGTTGTTCTGCTCGTCGATGCCGCACCATTTGTGCAAGCGACCTTGGGCCTTAGTCGTCCAGACGTAGCCAGCTACTACAATCGCCCAAACTGGGCCAACAGCGGATGGAATATCGTCGCCTCAACATCCAGCTTGTCCCCGGGCACTCATACCGCATCGGTACGCGGGTATGATTCGAGTGGCAACACGACGTTGAGCGCTTCTGCAACGAACCTGCAGTTCACCATCACCTCCGGTATTCCTCCGACGATTAACATGGAACCGGTGAGCTCTGCTGCGTCAGGAAATACATCGGTGCCTCAAGGAGGCCTCATCCATGTCTCCGGCTGGGCCGTTGATCCGCAGGACGGTGCACCGGTCGCACGAGTCCAGATCCTTCTCGACGGGACTCCGATCGGAGATGCGACACTCGGCGGTGTCCGGCAGGACGTGGAAAACTACTTCAAGAACCCGGCCTGGGTCAACAGTGGCTGGACCTTCACAGGTTCCATCCATAGTGCCTCCCCGGGAACGCACCAGGTCACCGCTGCTGCTTACGACTCAATTGGAAATATGTCGTACGCAGAGTACGGCGCGCTCGCCATCACAGTCACGTCGAGCTCTGACACCTCGCTAGGCAATATCGATGCCAGCACGTCAGGCGAGCTCACAGTGACCCTGGGTGGAACTGTCAATCTGAGAGGATGGGCGGTCGAGCCCGCGATGAATCCAGGCGCTCCGGTGTCCCGGGTTGACATAGAGGTCGATGATCAGACCATCGGCCAAGCGACTCTTGGTATCAGCCGCCCCGATGTTGTAGCTGCCTACGGACGATCGGACTATGCAAACAGCGGATGGACGTTCAGCGGCGCTCTTACGGGGATCCCTCCGGGCGGTCACATCATTCGCGCACGGATGTACACCCACACTGGGGCATCGTTTCTGATCAGAAACTACCAAGATTTCGTGGTGCAAGGCGCGATGGCGCCGTTGTCAAATGCCGGGCAGCCAGCCCGCTACGCCTATTCCCTTACTTACCAGCGCAATGGAAACGTGGCGACCGCCTCCGACACGGTTAACGGTGACTGGACGTACAGCTACGATGGTCTGAACCGTCTCATTACTGATGAATCGAACGCTGCCGGGCTCAGCTGGCGGTACGATTCGTTTGGGAACAGACTGAGGCAGACGGCGTTACTCGGTTCTGCGCCGGAGTCCGCTTTGAGCTTCACAGCAGCTACGAACCGGGCGGACCAGTTTTGCTACGATGCAGCCGGAAACGAACTCGATGATGTCCCGTGTAACCAGGTTACCGTCCACGAATTCGCCTACGATGCGGAAGGTGAGCTTAAGACCTCCGGCTACGGATCAGCAACCTACGTTTATGATGCGGAAGGTTATCGGGTCGCAAAGCAGAGCTTTGGGACGACAACAAACGTCTACTTCTACGATGTTGCCGGAAATCTTACTGTAGAGACCGACGGCAACGGAGCCTTGCTTCGCGAAGAACTGTACGCGGGAAGCAGGCACATCGCGACTCGGCAGAACGGTCAAATCATCTACGCTCACACAAACTGGCTCGGGACGGAGTCCGCTCGCAGCGACAGTACAGGCAATCTTTGCGAAACTAACAGGCCTTCCTTTCGGCGACGACTCTCAAGCTTCCGGTACCTGTAATCCCACTTATAAGCTCTTCACCGGCAAAGAA
>CALMVL010000102.1 GCA_937873265.1 uncultured Granulicella sp. | reverse complement strand
CTTCAACACCACCCCCTACCCCGGCTCGAACGAAGCCCACATCTCCGAGTTCAACCTGTCCGGCCGCCAAAGCCGTCTCGGCGGCCTCTTTGAAGGCAACACCGGCCCCTTCAAACTCCAGGGCTACGTCGAAGCCGACTTCCTCTCCGCCGGCGTCACCTCCAACGACAACCAGTCCAACTCCTATACCTTCCGTCAGCGCCAGGCATGGGGCCGCGTCGAAACCGCCTCCGGCTTCGCCGTCACCGGCGGCCAGATGTGGTCGCTCGTCACCGAAGACGCCAAAGGAACCGACAACCGCACCGAAGTCCTCACCAACACCATCGACCCCAACTACCACGTCGGCTTTTCCTGGGCCCGCCAGCCCGGCCTCCGCATTCAGCAGAAACTCGGCAACCCCTTCCTCGGCGCAGCCACCACCATCGCCGTCAGCTTCGAGCAGGGCCAGACCCAGTTCACCGGGGCCAATGCCCCCAACAACTTCATCTTCGGCGGCGCCGGGCAGGGCGGCGGCCTCTACAACTCCACCGCCAACTACGCCAACAACGTCGCTCCGGACATGATCGCCAAGATCGCCTTTGACGGCGGGCACGTCCACACCGAAATCGGCGGCGTCGCCCGCTTCTTCCGCGACGAGTACTACCCCGCCAGCCTCAACGCCGCCGGCACCGTCGTGTACTCGACCGACCTCCACAAAGACGGCAAGATCGCCGGTGGAGCCTTCGGCAGCGTTCGCTACCTCTCCCATCACTTCGACATCGGCGCCTCCGGCATGTGGGGCGACGGCACCGCCCGCTACGGCGCCGCCCAGCTCGGCGACGTCACCGTCCACCCGGACGGCGAACTCGAGCCCATCCGCAACAGCCACGGCCTCTTCTCCGTCATTGGCCACCCAACCCGCCGCATGGACATCTACGCCTACTACGGCGCCGAGTACAACCAGCGCACCTACTACCAGTCCCCCTTGAACGGGCTGCTCGTCGGCTACGCCCCACCCAACCTCTCCAACTCCGGCTGCTACACCACCGTCGCCCCCACTGTCGGCAACACCGGCACCGGCGTCACCGGCTCGCCGACGGCCGCCAACTGCAACGAGCCCACCCGCATCGTCCAGGAAGGCACCTTCGGCTACACCTACCGGCTGGTCAACAGCCCCAAGTACGGCCGCCTCCAATACCAATTCGTTTATTCCTACCTCACCCGCGACTCCTGGACCGGCCTCACCAGTGCCGCCGCCACCTTCGGCACACCCGCCGCAACCTTCGGCTCAGCCCACGCGACCAACAACATGGTCTTCGGGGGTATGCGCTACTACATCCCGTAAGGCATCGTACGACCGCACAGGAGAAGGCGCCTCGTCAGGGGCGCCTTTTCTGCTCTGGTGACCCATTGTCGAAGCCCACGCTTCGGCCTGGACACGTCCGAGTACTCTGACGCGGACACGGAAGTCTAGGGGCGTCGTTTCTGGATCGAGCGGGTCTGCCTGGCAACACGGAAGCGCTCGCGAACGGAACGCAGGGGCCAAACGCTTCTTTGATCGTCGGAGCGAGCCAAGCGGAACGTGCAGCGTAGGCGCCCCTAGTTATCCGTCCGTTCGCGCTTGTAGGGGTTTTGCATCAGCGCTCGAGCCTCGTTCACCGCTCCCTGGGTGTTGTCATTCGTCTGGACGGCCTGACGATATTCGTTAACCGCGCGGTCACGCTGGCCGGTGACGTCGAAGATGCGGCCGAGCTCGATGTGAGACCAAACCTCGGTCCAGCGGGGGTCGCCATCGCCGCGAAGAGAGTCGCGGAATGAGTTGGCGGCGGATTGGTAGTTGCGCTGCATGAAGAACACTTCGCCGATGCGGTAAGCGGCGAGCGAGCTGGTCTTGTTGCTGTCGAGGGCCTTCTGGTACTCGGCGAGGGCGGCAGTAAGATCACCCTGGGCTACCTGCTGCTGACCGCGGAGAACGGCCACTCGAACGGCAAGATCCGGGGTGCTCTTCAGCAGCCAGTTGTCAGGATCCAGCTGGATGTGCCGGGGACGGCCGAAGGTCTCGACAGAGTACTGGGAATCCGTGCCGGAGACGTCCACGCGGCGGAGCTCGGTCTTTCCGTCGGTTTCGATGCGGAGTTCGACGGGCATGCGGAAGAGATCGAGATCCTGGGTGATGGCGCCAACAGTGCGAAAACCCTTGTTGTTGCCCAGCCGATAGACGGTGTACTTGTCGCCGAACGCCGGGGCACCTGTCCCGTCAATCCACTGGGCGAAAAACGGCGTCAGGTCTGCCTTGTTCTGCGCGGTCGCGAGGTTTTCAGCGGCGCCTTCGACATCGGCGGTGCGGACAGATTTGTCGGTGTACTGACTGAGCAGGTTGCGCAGAAACTTTACAAAGGCATCGTCGCCCATCTCCCAGCGGAGCATGTGGAAGACCATGGCTCCCTTTTCGAGGGTCATCGACTGGAACTGTGGGGAGTACGGGTCAAGACGACCGAGAGTGGAGAGAGGCTCGGTGTCGTAGGCGAGCGCGCCGGCGGAGATGTCCGTGACGGCGCTCTGGAAGGCGGTCTTTCCGGCCGTGTCCTCGAGGTACATCAGCTCGGCATACCGACTCATCCCGTTGGTGATCCAGGCGTCGTTGAGGGTAGCCGGTGAGATCTCCGAACCCCACCACTGGTGAGCAACTGTGTTCGAGAGGAGGCGGGTCGCATTGCGAGGGTCGGCAATCCGAGAGCCGGCAATCGCAACCACCTCCGGCGCCCAAAAGGCGGAGATGCCGCCGTCATCGGGGAGCTCGACGACGTTGATGCGGGGAGATTCGGGTTGGCCAAACGTGGTGGTCATGAACTCGAAGGTGTTGGCTGTGTTGTGGGCGAACGCGGCGGCGTTCGCCTTGTGCTTATCCAGCACGTAGACGTGAACGTTATTCACACCCGGGGAGGAGATGGGGTCGAGGAATTTCCCGGCAATAATGGTTCCAGGAAAACCGGGCTTGGTCCAGATGAAGGTGTACTCGGATCGATTGTTGGGCAGGCTCTTGATGGCGGCCACGCCGGAGCCGGAGCCGACAACGCGCTCATCGGCGGGAACACGAATGTGCATCTCGGCGGTGAAGCGGTCGGTAAAGAGGCCGGTCATGGGGAACCAGCGCCCGGGGTACAGCAAAATGGAGATGGGATCCGCAACCGCGGCCAGCTTGATGCCTTCAACTGGGCTGGTTTCAGCTCCAACAAGCGCGCCGGCGTAAACAAACGTCCAGGTAGTCGATGTCCCCTTGAGGACCGGTTGGGTGGGGGAGACGCGAAGGGTGGTGGCAATGGTGCCGGTGCGATCGGAGGTGAGGGGCTTCTTGCTTGCGTCGGTGACGGCGGTCACGAGAAGACCGCTGTTGAGCTCGAAGTTGATGGTGGGGAGGTCCTCGAGAGCGGTGAACGTCACGGCGCAGGTCGCGGCGAGGTGGTTGGTCGCGGGGTCGAGGTCGGCTGAGATGACGTAACCGGTAATCTGGAACTGTGGACGAGCGGGGGCGGCGTTCGCTGCGGGCCCGAGCGCGAACAGAGCGAGAACGCAGCCGACGGGGCCAACAGCGCGGGCGCGGGAAAGGCGCGGGCGAAAGTGAGCAAGCATCTGTATAAGTCCTTGGGCAGTGTCCGTCCCTGCCGACACTTGGTTAGACGGTGTGTGGACGAAATCGGACTTATGGGTGGGACGGCTGAAGGAGGGAAAGGACGTGAGCGGCAATCTGACCGATGGGATCGATGGACATCGGGGATTGGAGCTTGCCGCGGAGCTCGACGAAGTCAAGGATCTGTTGGGCTCGGTCGGGAGTGTCCTCCGCGAGGCGAAGCAGGTGCGCCGCGACGGCCTCGGGCGTGAACTGCTGGTTGAGGAGCTCGGGGACGATTCGCCGGCCGGCAATCAGGTTCGGCATGGCGATCGGCAGATTGCCGTGGCGGTCACGGGTCGCGGGTATCTCAGCGGGGTAGCGGATGAGATGCCGCGCAAGGGCGAAGGTAAGGCGGGAAACCTGGTAGACGACGACGAAGGGCGTTCCGAGAACGCCTGCCTGGACAGTGGCAGTGCCGGAGGCGATTGCGGCGGCGCGGGCATGAAGGAGACAGGCGCGGGCGTCCTGCACAAGAGTGATGCGCGGACTTTCGGCGGTGGGGATGAGGGATCGCAGCCAGCCGGGATCGAGAGTGCTTGCTATGGGAAGCAGGAACTCGAACCGGGCAGGGTGGGCGCGGTTGAGCAGCTGGCTTGCGGCGAGGAGATTGGGAAGATTTGCGAGAACCTCTCGGTCGCGGCTGCCCGGAAGGAGGGCGATCCATTGACGGTCGGGATCGAGGGCATGTGCAGCGGCAAAGTCCCCGCGAGAGATGGTGGGGAAGGGAAGTGCCGCCAGGGGGTGGCCGAGGAAGGTGGCGGGAACGTTGCGGTTTTCATAGAAGGATTGCTCGAAAGGAAAGATCACAAAGATGCGGTCGACCCTTCGTTGCATCGATCGATTGCGGCGACGCTTCCAGGCCCAAAGCTGGGGGCTCACAAGCCAGAGAACGGGAACACCGGCACGACGCAGGTGGCGGGCAAGCCGCAGGTTGACATCGGGAAAATCGATGAGGAGGGCAATGGTGGGGCGGCGGGCGCGGATCGATCGAACGAGGCGACGATAGCTCTGGTAAATGCGGGGTACATGGCGAAGGATTTCGGTGATCCCCATAAAGGCGACCTCCTGCGCGCGAACGGTCTGAACTTGGCCGGCAATCGCCATCTCCGGGCCGCCCAGTCCGGTGAAGGTGGCCTTCGGCAGGTCGGGGCGAAGGGCCTGAATGAACTGCGCCCCGTAGTGATCGCCCGAGGCTTCGCCCGCAGAGAGAAAGATGGTCGGGTTGGGGCTTTCGGCAGCGATGGGGGTAGTTTAGATTGTTTTGCATGCGAGGCGAGCAGCGGTTTCGGGCGGTGCTGGAACGGGGAGATCGGGCGCTGGGGTGGACGATCGCGCGTGTACCCTTCGACCCGGGAAAGGTGTGGGAGAAGATCGTTCGGCTCCGGGTAGCCGGGGAGGTAAATGGGTTCCCGTTCCGGACGTCTCTGTTCCCGGACGCCTCGGCGGCTCCGAGCTCGGGACACTGTTACGTGCTCGTGAACCGAGCGATGCAGCGAGCGGCCGGGGTGGGATTAGGTGCGGCAGCCGACTTTCGGCTCTGGCCGGACCTCGAGGAGCGGGCTGCGGAACTGCCGGATGCCTTAGCGGTGCTGTTGGATGAGGAGGACGGGCTGCGGGGCTGGTTTGACCAGTTAGGCGAGTACACGCGGCGGGAGATCGGAAAGTGGCTGCTGGGTGTCAAGAGCGAGGAGGCGCAAGTGCGCCGGGCGATGCAGATGGCGGAGCGACTGCTGGCCACGATGGAGGCCGAGCGCGAGTTGCCCCCGCTGATCGCACGGGAGATGGCACGGAGTGCGCGGGCGCGGGTGGGATGGGAACGGATGACACTAGCGCAGCGGCGGGCGGAGTTGATGGGGGTCTTCTACTATCAAACGCCGCAGGCGCGGGCGCAGCGGGTGTCGAAGTTGGTAGCAGTCGCGGAGCGGCGCGCCGGGACCTAGTGCACTGTTAAAGTCGGTGTCGATTCCCGAGCAGGTTCGCGAGCTGGCCCTGCTTGCGACCCCTCGCTCCATGTTCCCTCAAAACTGCCACGCGCGTATTCTCGTCGCTGAGACGCGGCAAACTTCCGGGCTTGGAAAGGCCGCTCACCCCCAGCTCTGCTCGTTACCCCTTCGCCGGCTCAGCGGCCGACTCCGGCTTCGGCGGGGGCGGCACAACCAGCGGCACCCGCTCCACTAAATCCAACCCCGCCCGCCGCAGCAGCTGGTGGATCACCGGCTCCGTCAGTCGGCTCGAGTCGTACTCGACCAGGACCGTCCTTGCCCGCTCATCCAGCTCTACCCGCCGCACCCCATACACCTCGCGCGTCCGCGCAATCGCCAGCGTTGCCGCCTCGCTCGGCGCAGCTCCAAACCGGTAAAGCACATTCAGCTGTGTCATAGGCTCATCCTAGCAGCGCCCCTCGGCGTTACCGCTCCAGCCGCTGGAGGTAGTCCTCGATCTCCGGACTCGTCCAGTCCTGAGCGCTGATCAGCTTGCGCCGCAGCATGCCCTGTCGATCGATGATGTACGTCTCTGGAATCTGCACGGTCCCATAGAGCGCATTGATCCGTCCATCACCATCCCGTACTGTCGTTAGCGTCACGTGGTGTCTGGCCAGGAACTCTCGATACACCGGCTCTTCCGTATCCATGCTCACGCCCACCACCGCCAACTCTGGCATCTTCTGTTGCAGCGCAAGCAGGCTCGGCAGCTCCTCAATGCAAGGTGCGCACCAGGTCGCCCACAGATTCAGCACCACAACCTTGCCTCGTAATTTCGCGAGATCAATCGACTCCGTCCCATCCGAGATCGTGAACATCGGAGCCGGCCGGTCGAGCCGATCCGGATGATCGCCCCGGTCACACCCCGCCACCCCTGCCACCACGATAGCCGTCACGACCGTTACTCGTCCCAACCAACCTAGCCGCACTCCCCGCACCAAGCC
>CALMVL010000101.1:3544-5995 GCA_937873265.1 uncultured Granulicella sp. | reverse complement strand
GGAAGAAGGTGCACAAGTCGTCTCGCAGTTCGGAGGCGTGGCTTTCCTTACCTCGACGGGAGCTTGGAGAGCTATGGAGCCAGGTCTAACCATTCGACCGTTGCAGGAGAGAGACCTACTTCTTCGAACGGTGCTAATAACGAGAGCCGAGGACGATTCACGGCCTTCTGAGCGAGTTTGTAAGGACAGCGATGAAGCGCATCGCAACGAGTCCTGCCTCGCAACGCTCCCTAGCGTTCGCCAGCTAGTTGCGCCGTCTTCACTTATTGTCATGGCGGCGTAGGCGGCGCTGCGGTTCGCGCCGGCTCAGGAGCGCATCACTTCTGCAAACCATGTACTCACCGATGTGTTGAACAAAGAGTAGCCGTTTGTTGAGATAGCAATCGATCTGGTCCTGAGTGAGGCTGAAGCTTAACGGCGACGCCTCACCTCTGGTCGCTAGGAGTTCTTTCTTCGAAAACAAGCGGCCCCGCAACTAGCGTCCAGTTGCCACGTTCTCGACAGAGCAGCGCTGACCTAACCTTTGATGTCTTAATGCCTCTGATGCTGGTTCCGGCTTAGTATGCCTGGTGAGTGCATATCCTTTGGCCAACCCACGTGTTAAGGAAGTCGACACGCCGCACCGGACTTCCACTCTTCTAAGAAGGCACACTTTCTGTCGGCCTCAACGATGTGTCTGGCGCTTCCACTTGGACCTGTATGTTTAGAGGACCATCCGATCCGCACCGGTCGCAACGAAAAATACCAGAGGAAGTTGGTGCTCCTGCAGATTCCGCTCTGCTGATCGCTGAACCGCAAGTTCTACAGATGTGAACCGCAACGAGATGAACCGCTTCGGATGGGTTCATTTCAGATCCAGAAAGCCCACTTCGAGCTCATGTTTGATCAGGAATGCTAGCGCAGACAATCTTTGGAGGACGCCCGATCCAACTCCGATCTTCTCTGCAGAGGCTGAACCGCGCGAGCCGAACCGACTTCTCAAGTTCGTCGCTTCTGCTGCTGATCTCGCAATGAAAATCTACGTTTACTGCCTGGAGGCAGCTGCCACGCAAACCCTGAACAGCTGCCGTTGGCGTTGTCGACCTAACTTTCGCGATGCGATTCCTTGCGAGATCAGCAAATCGCAGATTCGCTTCTTAGCGCAAGGGAGTTCACGTACTTTGTGAGCCAATATGGGATTATCCGTTATAAGTCTCACGATCTTCACTGCGCGCTCGAACATGAAACAACGTTACTTTCCAGTCTTTCATCCTGGCTGAAGGTGCGAGTGGTACCCGACCCCCGCCATGGATGCGATCAAACATCAATGGTCGTACGTACTCACGAGAAGGTCGTCTCTGTAGCGACGCCCCTAGCACCACAAGCGGCTAGTGCTTGAGAAGGTGAAGAATGAATCAAGTTGATGTAGGTAGTACGAACAGCATCTACCAAATGACAGCCACCCGGCTCACGTCTGCAATCGCGCAGAAGCAATTCTCCCTGATATAAGTAGTTCGGATCGAAAACTTTGGCCCTTACCGTACTGACGCTGAAGTGGCCAAACTGACGGCCGCGGCCGTAAAATCACTCGCTTCAGCAGGAGCCGAAGTAGAGGCGCTGCAGGAGGATTGCTTGTTGCCGAGGTGTTCGTGCAGGACCGCATCACCGCCAGCCACGCCAACCTTATCGCCCGCTTGCCGCAGGAGCATCAAGCAGCGCTTCGAGAACTGCTGGCGCAAGGACTAGCAAGACAAGGAGGCGCATCTACCTCCGGCAAAGCACCTAAGTGCATGGATTCAGGCGAATCTGTACCTGAACCTTGCGGAGGCACCGTTCGACCGCGAGGATGCACTGCTCAAACCAGAGGCCGGAGCGTGCGTGACCTGCCCGCGCCGCAGCGGTCACAACACCAGCGTGTTCCGTGACGTGCAGGGAGACCAGTGCCTAGACGCGCCGTGCTATCAGGCCAAAGTAGCGGCCCACATCGACCGCCAGCTTGCCGCGCGGCCCGAGCTTGTCACCATTGAGACGGCATGGCGGGCACCCAAAGAGCGGCATCCCGGAGCCTTGCAGGTCAACCAAACTCGCGAGCTTGCCCCGGAGGACCCCGATGCCGAGCCGCATGCGCCGGTGCGAAAGCCGCCATTATCGTGTTCGGCAAGCACGCCGGACGTACGGTGACGGTCTGCCTTAACCCCGAATGCCCGGTGCACCACCAGCAAGCAGCAGTGCAACGTCCCGCCGACCCCCCGCCTGTGATGGAACCCGCACCGGAGCAGGAGACGGAGGAAGAGGCAGCGCAACGCGAGGCCGAGCATCAGCATCGCATGCGGAGTACGAGGCAGAGCAGAAGCGCAAGGAAGAGGAGCGCAAAGCCGAGTGGGAACGCCAGCAGAAGGAGTAAGAAGCCGAGCAAGCCCGCCGCGACAAACAGAGCAAGGCACGCTTTGCTACCTTCGAGCGCATCATCGA
>CALMVL010000101.1:0-3444 GCA_937873265.1 uncultured Granulicella sp. | reverse complement strand
CAGCGGCAACATAGACGGTACGATGCAGCCATCGCCATCTTCTTCCGCCGAGTGCGCGCAGCATGAACAGCGGCGATGTGCAGGCAAGTATCAAGAGGATGAGCCAGGAGACATAACCGGCCTGAATGTAGCGACGCTTCGAGACATCATCGAAAACCGTGGGCCAAATTGCCCTCCACTGGAGGACAAACGCGCTGTAATGATGACTCTCGAACCCTGTCATCGCAGCCAGCAAGTCGTACCCTGAAAAAAGCACCAGGTACGCTGCAAGATGCAAAGTGGCGTAGAAGAACGCATAGAGCCCGACGAGTCGACGCAGCCGCACCAGCCAAGAAAGCCTTGGAAAAAGCCGGCGTACGGGCGTGATGGCAAGCGACGCCAACAAGATGTAGAGCGCCCCAGTCCGCGGTGAAATTCGTGATGGTCCGAACGGGATCGACGTCTTGTGCGGATCGAGGCGGCGTGTTCTGAAAAGTCAGCCATGCGAGAGGCAGCAGGCAGAGAACGTGAACGAGTGATCTGACCGCGTTGATTTTCCATCTCGACATACCACCGGACCGCTTCGATGGTTGCGCAGTTGCATGCCCCGCTACGGGGTTGCGCCCCAATGCTGTTGCGGACTCCTCCTTCACCATCCCTCTTCCGGAGATGAAAGGGAGGATGTCCAATCGTTCCCGTCGAGGATCGCCTGAAGAGCCGCCGTCGTCGCAGCTGCTTGTGCAGCAGTAAGGTGAGCGGCAAATCTATTCGCAAGGACCCGTCGATAGACCGGCTCCGCTCTCCGAAGCGCCTCAACTCCGGCCGGAGTCAGAACGGCGAACGCGCCACGGCCATCGTCTTCACAGGCCTCCCGGCGTAGCAGGCCGTCCAATTCGATCCGGGTGACCAGTCGAGTAACACCACCGCGCGACAACACTGTCCATTCCGCCAAATCGCTCATCCGAAGCCTCTTTCCGGGAGCATGGCTTAATTTCAAAAGCAGATCTAGCCACGTGGGCGGCAACACGCCTGCCTCCGCTGTTTGCTTGTCTAACTCGGTTACCATCCGGGCTTGCACCTGCAGCACAGCCTTGAACGCCCGGTAGGCCTCTCCGAAAGGCGCCGTCCTCCCTGCTTTCTTTGCCATACGGACAGGATAGTCTTTTCGCTCAGTCGATGAACCAAGTCGACAAAGCGCAGCGCTCGGTAATTGACAGATCAACCATACTTGACTATCGTTGCTTCGTCAACAGTCTGCGTCGCTCCGGACCGTTTGTTCGTCGAGCCTCCGTCTCGCCGCCAGCAGGGCAACCAAGAAGAGAGAGAACTAATTGCTGAAGCAACTGTTTCCTCAACGAGGAGTTCCGCGTCATAGTTGACTGCGCAACTACATGACACCGGTCGCGCAGTCAATATGATGACCCGCTGCTCGCAGCGAAGGAGAAAGTATGTCCCGTCCGCAAACCTCGTACAAGACCGTCTCGATCGACGGTCTGAACATCTTCTACCGTGAGGCCGGCTCGCCCGATGCGCCAACCATTCTCTTGTTGCACGGGTTCCCGTCCTCCTCGTTCATGTTCCGAGAACTCATCACCGAGCTCGGGAACGACTTTCATCTGGTCGCACCGGACTATCCGGGTTTCGGCAGTAGCGATGCGCCCGGCGTTGAATCGTTCGACTATACGTTCGACCACTTCGCGGACATCGTCGAGAAGTTCACGGACAAGCTGAACCTGAAGCGGTACGCGATCTACATGCAGGATTACGGTGCTCCGGTCGGCTTCCGTCTTGCGACCCGTCGACCCGAGGCGATCACCGCGATCATCACGCAGAACGCCAACATCTACCCGGATGGCCTGACGCCCTTCTGGGGTGCTGTCAAGGCCTACTGGGAAAACCCGAATGCAGAAACGGAGGCGCCGATCCGTGGCCTGCTCACCCCAGAAGCAATGCACCATCAGTTCATGGCAGGCGTGCGGAATCCGGCTCACGTCAGCCCCGACGCGATCATCATCAACCAAGCCGGGCTGGACCGGCCTGGCAACAAAGAGGTGCAGATGGCACTCTTTCTCGACTACCGCGACACCCCGCCGCTTTATCCCAAGTGGCACGAGTACCTGCGGCGGCAGCAACCGCCCGTGCTTGCGGTCTGGGGCAAGAACGATCCGATCCTGAAGCCGGAAGGTGCTCTCGCGTACAAGCGCGATGTGCCAAATGCTGAGGTTCATCTGCTCGATTCGGGTCACCACGCGATCGAGGAAGATCTCGAAGAGATCGCCGAGCACATTCGCCGCTTTCTGAAGAGCAACGTCGCAAAAGCCGCTTGATTTACCAGCTGGGACGGTTCAGTGGAGCGCCGATCCATCGTTTATCGGTTGATCGGCGCCGAACTGCTTATTGCCGTCAGAGAAATGCGACTCTGCAGGAAGGAACATTCAGTGGACGAGAGACAACGGCTAAGCGGCGAAGTCGTTTCGGTCAACGTGGGCAGACCTCGGCTTGTCGAGTGGAGAGGACAGCAGGTCCGAACGGCCATCCAGAAGTCTTCCGTTCAGGGTCGCATCATGGCTCGGCGTTTGGACCTCGACGGAGATGAGCAGGCCGACCTTGCTGGGCATGGCGGCGAGAACCGTGCGATGCTCGTCTACCAACTCGATTCATATCGTTTCTGGCAGAAAATGTTCGGGGACTCACCCTACCCGATGGGCTGGTTTGGAGAGAACCTGACCGTAGAAGGTCTCCCGGACTGTGAGGTCTGTGTCGGAGACCGCTTCCGCGTGGGCGAGGCGCTCGTTGAAGTTACGCAGCCTCGGGTCACCTGTTACCGGCTCGGCATACGCACCGGCCGTCCCGAGATGCCGTCGCTCTTTGTCAAGCATGGCAGGCCCGGCTTTTATGTCCGCGTCTTGGAGGAGGGCACCATCGGCGCGAGAGATCGCATGGAGCTTGTAGGGAGTGCTCCGACACGGGTGTCCGTGGCTTCCATCGATCAGCTGCTCTTCTCTGGAAGCCATCCGGTCGAAGACCTCAAAACTGCGCTCTCCATCGACGCGCTCAGCGAAGGTTGGAAAGGCTCCTTCCGCCAGCTCTTGACGGCACAGCAGAAAGGGACCCTTGTAGGCAATCCAGGACTGACAAGGGACGATGCTCCATCGTGGAAGGGCTTCCGGCAGCTCCTTGTGATCTCAAACGAAGCCGAGGCTGCGGGCATCCGTTCTATCCGCATCGGTGCCGCGGATCACACCGCTCTACCCGCTTTCAAGCCCGGCCAGTATGTCGTGCTCCGGACCAGTACAGCAGACGGAAATCCGCTGCTTCGCAGCTACTCCCTTTCCGGAGACCCAAGCGGCGGCACCTACCGGATCAGCATCAAGTGCGAAATGGGCGGCGCGGGTAGCGGCCTTCTGCAAGAGCGTTTGCAGCCGGGCACCACCATCGACGTAAGTGCTCCGCGCGGAACGTTCA
>CALMVL010000100.1 GCA_937873265.1 uncultured Granulicella sp. | reverse complement strand
GGGACGATGGGGCCGCGGGGTCTGCCTGGCCTGGTGTACCAGGGAGCGTATGCCTCGACCACAAACTATGCTTTGGGAGATGTGGTGCTGTGGAATGGCGCGAGCTATACATCGCTGCTCGCTTCAAACCACGGCAACACGCCGGACGCGAGTCCGCAGCAATGGGGAATGCTGACCGCACAGGGGCCGACGGGGGCGCAGGGTCAGCAGGGCACCCCGGGAGTCGCTGGACCGCAGGGGCCGCCGGGCTCGGTAGGACCGCCTGGGGAGCAAGGACCGCAGGGTCAGCAGGGCATCGCGGGGCAGGCCGGGGCGCAAGGGATTCCGGGGACAACCGGAGTGCAGGGGCTGCAGGGTCCGATGGGGCCACAGGGACCGGCGGGTCCGGTCGGCATGACATGGCAGGGCAGCTATAACTCGCAGACGAACTATGCGCTGGCGGACGCGGTGCAGTACAACGGTTCGGCATTCGTTTCGCTGGCGGCGGGCAACCACGGCAACACGCCGGACCAGAGCCCGTCGCAGTGGGCGATCTTCGCTTCTGCCGGCGCGGCCGGACCTGCGGGACCCGCCGGGAGTGCCGGCGCTGCGGGGGCGACCGGGCCTCAGGGGAGCATCGGACCGCCGGGGCCGGTGGGCCCCGCGGGGGCGACTGGACCACAGGGGCCGCCGGTAGCGAACTTTACCGGGGCGTACGCCTCGACGACGAACTACGGCCTAAATGATGCGGTGAGCTACAACGGCACGACCTATGTTTCGTTGGTGGCTGGGAACCATGGGAATGTTCCAGATGCAAACCCGTCCGTATGGGCAGTGCTGGTTGAGCGCGGGGATGTCGGGCCGGCAGGAGCTGCCGGTGCGCAGGGCCCGTCTGGGCCGGCGGGGGCAACCGGTCCTGCGGGGCCGGCTGGACCACAGGGAGCGCCGGTGAGCTTTTCGGGTAGCTGGTCGGTGAACCAGAACTACGCGGTGGGAGCCGCTGTGAGCTACGGCGGATCGAGCTACATCGCGCTTGCGGCAAATGTTTCGCACGAACCTGATACGAATCCGGGTGTGTGGGCGCTGCTGGCGCAGGCCGGAGCAACGGGCGCAACCGGAACCACCGGAGCCCAAGGTCCGCAAGGGGCGGCAGGCGGGACTGGAGCGCAAGGAGCCACTGGACCGGCGGGACCGACGGGTGCGGCCGGCCTGACGTTTCAGGGAACGTACTCCCCGAACACGGCTTATAACTTGAATGATGGTGTTTCCTTCGGCGGATCGAGCTATATCTCGCTCCAGGCAGGCAATCGCGGGAACACCCCAGGCGGGAATGCAAGCTGGTGGGCGCTACTGGCACAGGTTGGGGCGACCGGGGCGGCGGGTTCGACCGGACCGGCGGGTTCGACCGGGCCGGCGGGATCCGCTGGCCCACAGGGTCCGGCGGGGCCGGCGGGGGCGACCGGAGCGATCGGGATCAACTACCGCGGCAGCTGGAGCTCCACGACCTACTACGCTCTGAACGATGCCGTGACGTACAACGGAACGACGTACCTGGCGGCGATGAGCAGCTCCAATGCGGAACCCGACCAGGTGCCCCAGGCGTGGGCCGTGCTGGCTCAGGCGGGTACCGCTGGCCCGACTGGACCTTCGGGCGCCGCGGCTACAGTGCAGATTGGAACCGTCACAACGGGTTCGCCAAACTCCGCGGCGACGGTGACGAACGTGGGCAGCGCGGGCGCGGCGGTGCTGAACTTTTCCATTCCGCAGGGTCAACCTGGGCAGGCAGGAACGGGCGGCTCCGGACAGGGTGGCGGCAGCACGAGCGGTATACCCCTGATGTCGATGTACCACGCCGTTTCGTTCAACTACAGCTATTACTCGGTCACCAACACTAACTCGGTAACAAGCTCCGGGGAGACGAGTGGCTCTGTCCTGACCTGGGTACCGACGGCGTGCACGGCTAGTGCGCTGACGGTGTACTCGCTGCAGACGAATGCAATTACCGTGAAGCTGCGACAGGGAGGTTCTCCGACAACCATGGCCGACACCGGCCTCGTGTGTAGCTCTGTGGCGACGGGCAGCTCGTGTACGCAGGCTGGATCGGTTGCCGTTCCCGCTGGATCGTTTGTGGATCTTTCGATCAGTGGAGCCAACGGTACGGCGGCTGGGGTATGGACGTCACTCGCGTGCAATTGACGCGGATCCCGCTACAAACACGGTAGGAATTCTGTTTTGAAGGACAAGAGCTTGTATGTTGCGGTAAACGCATGAGAAAGTACTGATCCACTCAGACCGATGAGGCTTCGTAGGTCGGGTCATCCTATCTCAGGTCTGGATCGCTCGGCGAAGTTCGGCCGTTTGATCAAGAAGACGCGTGCTTTGGATCGGAATGTTCGCCTCCAGTAACTGCTCGATCAGTCGCGCAAGTTCGCTCGCGTGCCAGTAGCCGTACATTCCGAGCGAGCCCGCGAGCTTGTGCGCGACCGAAAGAGCTTCCTGATGCAGATCCGGAGCGAGCGGGCCAATTATCGCGGCGCTCGCGGCGCGGTCCAATACGGCGATGCGCGCCTCGATCTCGGGAAGATTCCGCTTCCACATTTTGGAAAGAAGGCTAGAGAGGCGCTCCTGGTCTGGCGCTGCTGTGGGTAGGTCCGAGGCGGGGCGTGCTGGGTCGGTAGACATAGGCGGTCACCTAGGGGCCATCAGGAGATTGCATCCGGCCAGTCGAGTTCGTTGCAGATCTGCTGCGCGAGCGTGAGGGGATCGAAGGGCTTGAATAGAACGGCGGCGACTCCCAGGTTAGCGAAGCGCCGCTGGTCGACGCCCTGCACCTTGGCCGTCAGCAGGAGAACGGGGATCGCGTTGATCGCCGGTAGTGTCTGCATGGTGCGAAAGGTAGTTGGGCCATCCACCCCGGGCATCATCACATCCATCAGAATGGCATCCGGTTGTTCGGCTATAGCGACGTCGATGCCCTCGGCACCGGAGCACGCTGTCAGGATCTGCCATCCCGCTGTTGCTTCGAGCGAGAGCGCAGCCACCTCGCGGATGTCCTCCTCGTCATCGATGATCAGAATGCGACGCATGGCGAGGGTTCTCTTTGAGTTGGGGACGTAAGACGAAGGTTCGGGCGGAACGGACGGAGCAGATAGACGTGCATGGAAAGGTCCCTGTTCTTTGGGCTATGTCTCTGATCAAGCAGCGGGGACGGAGGTCAGACCATAGGCACTCCGGCGGGCTCGGGCGTTTGGCGGATCCGGTGTACCATCGATCGGACCAGCTCTTCGACCTCCTGGGGCTGAACTTTGGCTTTCGTCAGAAATTCCGTTGGACCAAGACGGAGCTTGGACATCTCGCGATCGGAGACCTCACGGCCGGAGTAGACGACCAGCGGCAGCGAGCGCGTTTCCGGTCTTTTGCGGAGCCACTCGACGAGGGAGAATCCGTCGCCGTCCGGCAAGGTGAGATCCAGGATCAGGAGATCCGGCCGGCTGGCCACACAGCGGTGGATCGCCTGTTGACGGGTGGACACATGATCAAGCTGTACATCCGCCTGACCGAAACTGGCCTGAACGACGCTGGCGAGATCCTGATCGTCCTCGACCAGCAAAACCTGCGCCGGACCGTTGCCGGGGCCGAGCACCCGCGCGAGCTCGGCGAAGAGAAGGTTCTCGTTGAAGGGCTTCTGCACCCACCCCTGCGCATCGCCGGTGAACTGATTACGCAGCGCGGGGGAGAGAACGCTGAGAACCACCACGGGAACACCAGCCGTGGTCGGGGAGTCGCGTAGCTGCTGGAGTGTCTCCCAGCCGCTTAGGCCGGGCATGTACATATCGAGCAGGATCGCCTCGAGCGGGTGTGCTGTTGCGACCTCGATTGCCTCCTGGCCGGAGCTGGCCTGGAGTACCGTGTAGCCCTGGCGGGTGAGATGTTCGCTGACCACGGTCCGAATGCCGGAGTCATCGTCGCAGACCAGGATCGATCCTTCTCCGCGCTCAACCAGCGCAAGTGGAGTCACCGGGTCGGAGGATCGCGCCGTTCTGGGGAACATGACATAAAAGGTGGACCCCGGACCAAGGTTTCGCTGAGCCCACACAGAACCGGCGTGCTGCTGCACGATGGATCGGCAAATCGCAAGACCCAGGCCGGTACCGCCTTTTTGCCGAGCATCGGCGGGATCTACCTGACCGAAGCGGTCGAAGACGCTGTCGAGCTTGTCATGCGGAATGCCGCGGCCCTCGTCAGAGACCTTGAGCAGAATGGAGTCCTGCAGAGCCTCAACGTGGATGCGAACGGTCGATTCAGCCGGGGAAAACTTGATCGCGTTCGAGATTAGGTTGGTGAGCACCTGCAAAATGCGGTCCGAGTCGCCGTCAAAGAAGAGGGCATCACCGGGGGCGGCGGATGCCGGCGTGATCAACTCCAGATGCACTGTTGATTGATCGGCCAGAGTGCGCATGGTTTCGATCGCCTGCTGGGCAAGTTCGGCCAGCGAACATCGCCGGAGTTGCAGAGGAGCTCGGCCGGATTGCATCCGTTCAAGATCCAGGATGTCATTGATCAGACGGATGAGCCGATCTGTATTCGTCACGGCGATCCGCAGCAGATTCTGCGCTTTGGGATCGAGCGTGCCGATGACTCCGGAAGAGAGTAGACCGAGGGAGCCACGGATGCTGGTGAGCGGTGTCCGCAGTTCGTGCGAGACAGTTGAGATGAACTCATCTTTCAGTAAATCCATCTCCGAGCGTTGGGAAAGCTCGACCGTCTGGCTTTTCTGCTGCTCCAGCAAGCGCGCGAGGTCACGCGTGGCAGCTTGGCTGGTGTGAGTCGCTCGTACCAAGGCAACCAAAAGCGAAGCGCTAAGCAAGACCAGCAACACGATGGGGATCGTGGGGAGCACGTGCATGATGTAGGCCCTGTAGGTAACAAGAACAGCTGCGCAATAGTAACCTACAACGGCCAATGCAAGTAAAAATTTACGACGGGTTGGCTCACGTCCTGCTTGACGGGACAAACACGGCTTCAGGCGGTGGGGCATTTCCGACGGCCGAAGTATTACGGGTAACCGGGTTGTGAGTACTGTGACCTAAGCGCCTGAGTAGGAGAACCTGCCGCATCGTCCGGGAGGCATGTCAAGCAGTGACAGAGTTTACACCGATATGGGCTGCGCGGACTCGGTAAGCAGCGAGGCCCACCGTTTGCCGGTGCGCGCCGCAGCAGAGTTCTTGTGCAAGGCGTATGCAGCGATAAGAGGAAGCGCCAGCGTCGCTTCCGAGTAGACCATCTGCTCAAACGTGGTATCAACCTTGCCCCAGGAGGAGGCTTCTTTGAGGGTCGAGCCGGAGAGCGCGCCGTCGCGGGAATCGGCTACCGTAATCTGGATGGCGTACTTGTGCATGGAAGCATCAACGCCGAGCACGTCAGCTGCCACCACGATGTCCTGCGCGAAATTCTTCGGTACACCACCGCCGATCATCAGCAGACCGGTGGTTGGATTGGCGATCTTGAGCTGGGTCAGCTCGTAGAAGTCCTTGGCCGAATCGAGCGAAAGCATCGGGCCGCCCTGGTTGGCGTGCTGGTGCGCAACAAGACCGAAGCCGGCCGAACAGTCCGAGAATGCCGGTACGAAGATGGGGACATCTTTCTGGTAGGCCGCGAGGACAATCGAATCGCGCCCACCTGCCTCGGGAGTCTTGCCATCGCGCTCGAGATACGCGCCCATTTCGCGGATGAACTCGCGTGAGGAGGTGGGCCGCTTGGGGAGGGAGTCGGCGATCATGCGGGTTGTGTCGTCGCAGATGCGGAGCTCTTCCTCGTCAATAAACGTGTCATAGATGCGATCGATCATCAGCTCCCGCAAAACTGCATCGCCGGTGCCGTACTTGTACTCATCGGGTGCAATGTAGTGGTTGAAGCCGAGCGCCTCGAAGAAGTCCTGGTCGACGATGTTTGCGCCGGTCGAAACGATGGCATCGACCATGTTGCTGCGAATCAGATCGACGAAGATCTTCTGCAGGCCAGCCGAGATGAGTGATCCGGCGAGGCACAGGATCACACCGCATTCGGTATCGCGGAGCATGCGGTCGTAGATTTCGGCGGCGCGAGCTGTGTCGCGCGAAGAAAAAGCCATTCTGGCCATGGCATCCACCAGCGGCACGAGGTTGTGCTGGTGCAGATCGATGTGCTGGATGCGGTCTTTGAGCAACTGTTGTTTCGTTGGCATACAGCTTAAGGATACAGCGTTCGACGGTTGCTTTCACCGCGCCAGCGCTAGATTCGACTTTTCCTGTCGAAATTCACGGCCGGTCGGCGTATGCAGACTCTCTGCACCTATCTTGTGTTCCTTCGTTTTCACCCGCGCTCGGGCAACCTTGTTAGGCTGAACGAAGGAGTCCAGCGCCGATGAACGTCAACTTCGCCGAGCGAGCCCACAATCACAACTGGAAGCTGGACCCCATCGTCCGGTCGCTGCTCGACACGGACTTTTACAAGCTGCTGATGCTTCAGTTCATTTGGAAGAACTTCCGCGATGCGGTGGTCACGAGCGAGGTCTCAAATCGCACCGTGCGGGTGCGACTGGGCGAGCGGATTGAAACGCATGCGCTGCGGGATCAGATGGAGCATGTTCGCAGCCTGCGCTACCGTCGAAGCGAGCTGGTGTGGCTGGCCGGCAACACGTTCTATGGTGTTCGCAGCATCTTTCAGCCGGACTTTCTCGCTTGGCTGGAGAAGGACTTTCGCCTGAGCGAGTATGAGATCGCAGAGCATGAAGGGCAGCTAATCCTTCGCTTCGAGGGGTTGTGGACGGACGTGACCATGTGGGAGATCTACGCCCTGGCAATCGTCAGTGAACTCAAGACGCGGTCGGCGCTTGCGGAACTGAGCGAACTCGAGCTCGATGTGCTCTATGCGCGCGCGAAGACCCGGCTCTGGGACAAGATCGAGCAGCTTCGGCAAGTGCGGGGGCTGCGCTTGTCGGACTTTGGAACGCGGCGGCGGCACAGCTTTCTTTGGCAGGAATACGCCGTAAACGCACTGCGAGCGACGCTCGGTGAGTGCTTCACCGGCACGTCCAACACCGCGCTCGCCTACAAGCATGATCTTGAGGCGATTGGCACTAACGCGCACGAGCTGCCGATGGCGATGGCCGCCATGGCTTCGCGGGGCAGCGACGACGAACTGCGGCAATCGCAGTACCGCGTGCTCGAGCTGTGGCAGAAGAGCTACGGCGGAGCTCTGCTGATTATGCTTCCCGACACCTTCGGCACGACCCAGTTTCTGGCCGGAGCGCCGGACTGGGTGGCCGACTGGACCGGGCAGCGCGTCGACTCCATGGATCCATTCCTGGCTGGCGACGAGTACATCCGCTGGCTCAAGGATCGAGGGCGGGATCCGCGGCGAAAGCTGCTGATCGCTTCCGATGGCCTTGATGCCGGTAGCATTATCGCGCTGCACGAGTATTTCTGCGGGCGCATCCGTTTTAGCGCCGGTTGGGGCACGCTGCTGACCAACGACTTCCGGGACTGCCATCCTCGCGGCGAAGATACGCTCGAGCCGCTCAGCCTCGTCTGCAAGCTGACCAGCGCCGACGGCATCCCGACGGTGAAGCTGAGCGATAACGCGCACAAGGCGACGGGTCCGGAGGAGGAGATCGAGCGGTATCGCCGAGTCTTCGGCAGTGTCGCGGTCGAGGGTGCGGAAGTTCTGGTCTGATCATCTCGCTCGGCCGCGTGTCTCTCCTTGATCCAGCGCCGATATACTGCGACGCATGGGAAAGTCGGGTCGCTGGATCTTGCGGTGTGGTGCGATTGTTTTTTTGCCGGTGATGTTGGCCGAGTTGGGATTTGCGTGGGGCTCGGACGGCCATCGGATGGTCAATCGGATCGCTGCCGAGACCTTGCCCGAGGATGTCCCCCTGTTTTTACGCGATGCGCGCGCGCAGGAGACAATGGCATACCTCGGGCCAGAACCCGACCGATGGCGCAACCACGCGGAGCCGGAACTCTCCGTCGCCCAGGCGCCCGAGCACTTCCTCGATCTGGAATACGCGGATGTGCTGCCCGAACTGCCCCGGCGCAGGTACGACTACATCCGCGCGCTCGCTTTTGCGCAGACCAAGCACCCTGACCTGCCGCTCTCGGTCGAAAAAGTAGGACTGCAGCCGTATGTCACGCTGGAGGTGTGGGAGCGGCTGAAGGCGGCGATGCGGGAGTATCGGACCATCGTCGCCGCAAAAGGAGACACCCAGCCGGTGGAGCAGGCCATCGTCTTCTACGCGGGTTGGCTCGGCCACTACGTCGCGGACGGATCGCAGCCGCTGCACACAACGATCCAGTACAACGGGTGGACCGGACCGAACCCAAACGGCTACACGACCGAGCACACCATTCACGCGCAGTTCGAGACGGTGTATGTCGCGGCTAATGTGAAGCCTGCCGATGTTGAGTCTCTGGTACGTTTGGCCAAGCCCCGGGTCCTCGGCGATATCTGGACCGAGTACATGGCGTACCTGCGCCATTCCAATTCACTGGTCGACCGTACCTATGCGATTGACAAAGCAGGCGGGTTCACAGGCGGCGGGACGCCCGAAGCGAAGCAGTTCACCGACGAGCGCCTGGCAGCCGGGGCAGTCGAGCTGCGCGATCTGATCTATACGGCGTGGGTCCGATCGGCGGATCCGGTCGAGCAGTTTAAGGGGCCGAGCTAGCCCACTGCTGCGCGGAGCTCGTTCCTGTCTCGGTAAGCGTCGCCGTTCCGCGCACGCCCGGAGCCCGATCCCGCACCGTCGGCCAGTCCGCTACGATCCGGTCCACCACGACATGCCCAACGCGGTAGGCCGCGTCTAGCGCCGGCAGATATGCCGAGTACGTTCGCACTTTGGTTTCCGCGATCGACTCCGCTGCAGTCACGCCCTCTCGCTGCTGATCGAAGTTTGAGACCGTCCGCAGCACCAGCACGCGCCGCGGGTCGACCCGTCCGGCGTGGCCCAGAAATGTTAGAGCCTGCATTGTGCCCGAGTCTTCCATGCCGCATACCGCATAGGTCGACGCCCCGTTCGTCTGATAGCGCACCCAGTCGTGCGCCCACTGGCTGAGCAGCTTGCCATGCCAGAAGGTCGACGCTGCCAGGTTGCCGCCCACCAGGACAAACGGCGGGCGATGGCCGGCCGCACCGGCCTCTCCGGGCAGGAACTGCTTGCGCCTCGTGGCCATCGTCTCCGTATCCCGCAGCTTCACGTCCTTTGTCAACCCAAACGCCCAGCCCACTAATTCTTTGTCCAATTCATAGCGGATCCCGTCGTCCCCAAACCGGTCCGCGCGCGGCTGCTCAAACGGCACGTTCTTGCCGAGTGGCACGTACCCGGTCGTCCACACCCTCCGGTCCGCCTCGGTTCCCTGTGGCATCTCTCTCGCGTCGATCTCGTGCGACAGATCCCCGTCCACTACCCAATCTGCCCACACAGCAGACCCGAGCGACGCGATATGGGGATCGGCGCCGCCGATCCCCGCCACCACGAAGTAGGCGTGCCGCAAATCAAACCGCGGATCCAATCCCAGGGCCATCATCGTCGCGGCCGCGCGCGAGTTTCCCACGCCTGTGACCACGCCCAGCACGCCTGTCTGCCGGTTGAGACGCAAGGCCCGGTAGCCGGCGGGAAAGGCAAGGGTTTCGCCCAGCTGTTCGCCCTCGACCCATGCCTGAAACTCTCCCGGCGCATCGCCCGTGTCGGCGCCCACCTCAAACATGGTCACGACCACGACTCGGATTTCGATCGGCTGAGCCTGCGCCTGCACGCTCGTAGCTGACGCACCGGGATACCCGGCCACCGCCGCCCATACCAAACCCAGCGCAAATGTTCGCATGCTGCGATCCTAGCGCGGCTCCGGCTCACGGCCGATGTGCGACGGTTTCACTGGTAGAGCGAATCAAGTAGGCGACGCATCACCGCGTAGCACTCACAGGCGGAATTTTGCAGCCCGTCCCGATCCAGAATGGTCACCCGTCCTCGCTGATACTGGATCAAGCCACTCCGCTGTAGTGTTCCTGCAACAATCGAGACGGTCGACCGCCGCGTCCCCAGCATTGTCGCGAGAAACTCCTGCGTGAGTGACATTTCCATTTCGCCCGTGCGATCGGCCACCATCAACAGCCACCGCGACATCCGCTCCTCCACCTCGTGCACGCGATTGCACGCCGTGAGCTGTGACAGCGACAGGCTCTGGTACTGCACGTACCGCAGCACCAGCCGATTGATTGCCTCGGTTGCCTGAAACTCGTGCTCAAACGCACGGAAGTCCATGCGTAACCCCGTGCCAGACACCTGCATGAGGCTCGATGTCTGGATGTCGGCCCCGGATCCCAGCAGCTGCAGCGTCGGAAGCAGGCCTTCCCGGCCCATAAGTCCCGCTTCCACAGTCTCCCCGTTGGCCAGCTCTGTCACAACCGAGCAGATGCCGGAGGTCAGAAAATACATAAAGGGCGAGGGCTCACCCGGCCGGCCCAGATGCATGCCGGAGGGTAGAGAAACGGACTGACAGCGCCGAAGCAACTGTGCACGCGTATCCGCAGAAAGGCGGTCCAGCAGGAGATTCGAAACAGGACTCGGCATTTTCCCTCGGTAAAAGCTTCGCAAGAGATAGCCGCTGCCTGTGGAGACCTCGGATCGAGAAGGGGCAGAGATGATCCCTGCCCCGCAGAATACTAGCTTCGCCCATCGAAAGTTTCAGTCGTGTGCCGAACACACCTGTTTGCGCAAGCATGCGGGCTGCTCAGCGCTCGTGCTGCTGCACCTTAGCGAGACGCCTTCACCTGATCCGCCTGAGGCCCCTTTGTTCCCTGAATGATGTCGAACTCAACCGGATCGCCTTCTTTTAACGATTTATAGCCCTCCGACTGAATCGAGCTGTAATGGCAGAACACATCCGGGCCGCCATCCCGTCCAAGAAAACCATAACCTTTTGCATTGTTGAACCACTTTACGGTACCGGTGTACTGTGCCATGTCAAACCTCTCTTGTTGACGCGAATACGCGTGACGTGTCTTACGTAATCAGAAGTTAGTAAAGGTCCTGAACGAGGTCTGTTATCCATCGAACAGAGGACACATTTTTTCCTTCGGACATGGTACGCTAGCGAACACTCGAGCTTTCGGACATCTGCAGCCGGCAAAGGCCGCCACGGATCCGAGCTTCCTCAACCCCACGGGACGCGCTGCCGAGCAAGAACAGGAGCACCGGTGCCCACGTACACGAACACCCTCCTCCGGCATCTCGAGCCGGACGTGCTTCGCCGCCTCTGCCTGCGCGAGCGCGATCTTCCCGTTCGGCATGGCATTGAAGCACCCGGTAAGCCAATCACGCAGCTCCTCTTTATTGAGTCCGGTGTCGCCTCCATGACCGTCTCGTTTCAGGATGGTGATCAGGTAGAGGTGGGCATGTTCGGGTTCGAGAGCGTCTCCGGCGTTCCCGCCCTGATGGGTGTTCATAAAAGCCTCAATCCCGTTTATATGCAGCTCGGCGGCCGCGGGTACAGTGCTGCCATCGAGCTCGCGCGCGAGGAGTTCGCCCGCGGCGGCCAGTTCCAGACGCTAACACTTCGCTATGTGCAGGCGCAGCTCATCGCATCGCTCCAGTCCACCGGCTGCAACGCCAAACACGACATCCACCAGCGCCTCGCGCGCTGGCTGCTCATCTGCGCCGATCGCGCCCATAGCAATGAACTGGCTCTTTCCCACGAGTTTGTTAGCCAGATGCTTGGGGCCAGCCGCCCTACCGTCTCGGTTGTCGCTAACGAGCTTCGCGAGCGCGGTCTCATCGAGTACACCCGCGGTGTCATCAGCATCCGCGATCTCGCCGGTCTCGAGCGTCAGGCATGCGAGTGCTACGGCGTCGTCAAGCGCTACCTGGACAACTACGCCGAGTTCGACACCGGCATGGCTGACCAGACAACGTAGCCCCCGTCGGACGCCCCCTCGTCTGGCACAGTGGCCTCTGGCGAGGTTCGGGTGGTCTATCCTTTAGGCCTCGCTCAGACAGACGACGCGAGCTCTCCAGAAGTGCGCTGATTCGCACCATTCCGACCCGTCCTAAACTCCCTTCCGCATCGGCTCCCAGATGAACTTATGGATCTGCAATGACAGCCGCGCCGGCAGCCCATCCTCGAGCATCCATTCCACTAGCTCGCGCGGATCGAGCGTCATGTTGTCGGCGATCCGCAGCGGACTGGGTGCCTGCGAAAAGGCCGGCGATAACAGAATGGCTCCTACCTTGGCCGCTAGGTCGTGCTCGCGAGTAAAATCCCGGGCGAACTCATAGTCCCTTCGTGAGCTCAGCACGAACTTCACCTCATCGTTCCCCGTCAGCGCATCTAGGTTTTCCATGCGAAAGGACGGAAAGGCTGCGCCCGCCCCCGGACATTTCACATCCACAATCTTATGGACCGCCCGCGGCACCTCGCCAAGCGGTCTCTCGCCCGACGTCTCCATCATTACTTCGTATTCGCGATCGAGCAGAACCTGCATGAGCGGCAAGAGCTCCCGAGCCTGCAGCATGGGCTCTCCCCCGGTAAACTCTACGAGCCGGCAGGGCCGAAGCGCTTCGATCTCGGCTAGAATTCGCTCACTCGTAAACGCCGTCCCACCCGTGAACGTATAAGTTGAGTCGCACCACGCGCAACGTAGATTACACCCAGCCAGCCGCACAAAGATGCACGGCACCCCCGCAAAGGTTGACTCCCCCTGCACCGACTTGTAGAGCTCAATCAGATACATCGCTCACCAAGTCCGGCGTTACAAGTAGTAGCGCGCAAAGCTCGTATCCGTCTCGTACAGCGTGCAGTCTTTCACCCGCACCCGGCCCTCGGTCATTTTCTGCAGCTGATCGGCCGTTTGCTCGAAGAAGTATCGCGCCAGGTTCTCGGCTGAGGGGTTCAGCTCGGCGTCAAACGGCGGCAGGTCATTGATCATCTGGTGGTCCAGCCGGTCCACCAACGGCCGCATCACCTGCTTGAGCAGCTTGAAATCCAGCAGCAGCCCGGCTTCGTCGAGCTGCTCGCCTACCAGCGTCACAAAGACCTTGTAGTTATGCCCGTGCGGATTTTCGCACTTGCCTTGGTAGTTCCGCAGATAGTGACCAGAGGAAAACCCGGCCTGCACGGTAACCTCAAACATCGCTCAAACGTATCCCTTCCGCGCCGCTCGCCCTCCGGCTCCGCCGACAACCACCATTGTATCGTTCTGCCCAGCGCCCCAGGAGGTCAGCGGTCCCAATCGTCCGACAGCCGCCGCGCCAAGCGCCTGGCCTCGTCTGCCCGCCGCTCCGCCTGCTCGAACAGCGACGACAGGATGCCCGCCAACGCCACGACCAGCGCGATCACGAGGAGGACGACCCCCGTGAACCGCCATAAGGACGCGTCTCCCGGGGATCCCGGCTGGTTTGAGATGTTTGTCCACGACAGGACGAACGACACCAGCGCGAAAAATCCCAGCGTTCCCGACAAAATGTAGAGATTTCGTCCCATTGCTGTCGCCCCAGCATAGCGCATTGCATCCCTTCCGATGCTCGTCGAGCACGCCCCAATGCACATCTGTTCCAGTCCGCATCTTACGAGAACGAAGGCGTCTGTTCAGCGCCCCTCACCAAGGAGATCATGATGAAAAGACTCATCTTTTGGGTCAGCGTCGCTTCCGGCATCGGCGCTGCATACCTTATGTACAAACGCGGCGAGTCGTTTGGCAATATTGCCAAGCAGGCTGTTTCGAACCCTGTCGGATCACTCGCGCACGAGCTCAAAGAAGCCCTCTAACGAGGGCTTCTGTTCTGCCTCACGCTCGGATGGAGCGCAATCCAAGGGACTGCATCTCCGGACGACAGACTTCGCCCGTTAGTGCGTATTTCGTCCAAAGAAGTCGACGACGTCCCGCATCTCCTCTGTCCGCCGGTAAGGCGGCAGAGAGTCCAGAAAGATACGCCCATACCGCGACCGCTGCACCCTCGGGTCGAGTAGCATCAACACACCCCGGTCCGTTCCCGACCGAATCAGCCGGCCAAAGCCCTGCTTCAACGCAATAACGGCCTGCGGAACCTGGAGATCGAAAAACGGCTTGCCACCGGCCGCCTCTACCGCCCGCATTCGTGCCTCGACCACTGGGTCCGATGGCACCGCAAACGGCAGCCGGTCAATGATTACGGCGGACAGCTGCTCGCCCTGCACGTCGACGCCCTGCCAGAAGCTCGACGTGCCAAACAGCACCGCGTTCGGCGTCTCCCGAAACTGCTCCAGCAGCACATGCCGCGGCGCTGTTCCATGCAGCAGGAGCGGGTAGGGCAGCTCTGTCAGCAGCGCATTGTGCACCGTTCGCATGGCGGCGTGGCTCGTAAACAGACAAAATGCCCGCCCCTCTGTAATCTCCAGCAGCCGCCGGATCCGTTCGATCGACCGCGGCAGAAACGCCGGGTCTCGCGGGTCCGGCATCTCGCGCGGCAGATACAGCAGAGCCTGGGTCGCATAGTCAAAATGCGACGGCACGACCAGCTCCTTCGCGAACTGCAGTCCTATCCGTTGCCGGAGATGCTTGAAACTCGGCACCCCGTCCGCTCCGGCCACCGTCAACGTGGCACTCGTCAAAATCACACTCGGATACGCCTCAAACAAGGTTTGCGAAAGCAGCTCCGAAACATTAATTGGCGTCGCTTGCAGATGCGTGTGAAACGCCGCCGGCACCGTCGCCGGCCGCCCCGCCCCACGCAGCGATCTCACCCCCGCCACCGATCGCCGGTCAATCCAGAACACCGTATTCCCATCCTCCGACTCCAGCAGAAATCTCAGGTGTGTCCGTATGTCTGCCGCCCGCTTTCGAAGCCCCGCAACGTCATCGACATTTTTTAGCCGGTCCAGTTCCCCTTCGAGCCGCGTCAGCGCATTCACCACGCTCAGGTATACGTCACCAGAGCTCTCCAAAAAATCCGCCCGGCCCACAAACGGCATTCGCCCCGGCCCAGCTTGCACGTTGTCCCCGGCATCCCCCTCCGCGGTCGCCGGCAGTGCGGCGAAAAAGATGCGCGCCCGCTCCTTCAGCGCCGCCAGTGCCGCCTCGATTCCCGAGCTCGTCGCCTCCTTCGCCCGTAGCAGCACCTCCGTGTCTCGCGCGAGTTCATCAAACCGCGACGTCGAAAGGCCGATCCCGAAGTAGTTGCTTGCCACGTCTTCAAGCTCATGCGCCTCGTCAAAGATCACCGCGCACGCGTCCGGCAGGATCCCCGCATCCTGCGCCCCACCGGCCTGCTGCTTGATCGCAAGATCCGCGAAAAACAGGTGGTGATTCACAATGACGAGCTCGCTTTCCAGTGCCTTCCGCCGCATCTGCGTGATAAAGCATCGTTCCCAATCCGGACACGTCGTTCCGAGGCACGCCTCCGTCCGCGCATCCAGCTTGTGCCACAGCGCACTGTGTTCCGGCAGCGCATCCACCTCCGCTCGGTCCCCCGTCTCCGTTTCTTTCTCCCAAGCTGAAATCGCTTGGAACTGCTCAATCTCCTCGAGACCGTTTAGCAGCGGAGCATCCCGTAACGCATATAGCTTGCGCCGGCACAGATAATTTGCCCGCCCCTTCATATAGCAGACTGCCAGCGGCTCAGACTCCCGCAGCACCGTCCTCAGAAACGGCACATCCTTGAAGAACAGCTGCTCCTGCAGGTTTTTCGTGCCAGTCGACACAATCACCCGCTGCCCCCGCTCCCGTGCGTGCCGCAGCGCCGGCAGCAGGTATGCAAGCGTCTTTCCCGTGCCCGTGCCCGCCTCGGCAATTAGGTGCCGTCCATCCGCGAACGCCTGCTCCACCGCTTTCGCCATCTCGTACTGTCCGGGCCGATGCTCAAACGCCATCGACGACCGTGACAACAAGCCACCCGGCAAAAAGAATTGGTACAAGGTAGGCAGCTTTCGCGCCCCACGCGGAGCTTCGACCTCCTCGTCATCAGGACGAAACGGCGCGATGTGAATGGGAGAGGACACGAGGGCTACGTCCATGATAGTTGCCGAGATCGTCGCATTCAGGTGCCGAGGCTCTTTTCGCCTGACCACCTTATCGGCAGATTCCCGAAACGCTTTAGCTGCAATCTGACGCGAGCGTGATCTCTAATCCAGCGCCTCCTCACACTCCTCCCGCGCCCGTCGCAAGACCTCCACCACATCTCCGACCGGATAAAATTCCATTGCCACCAGTCCCTTGTACGCTAATCGCTTCAGCTCCTCATAGATCTCCCCATACGCGATCTCCCCCATTCCCGGCTGATGCCGCCCCGGTACTTCCGCCACATGGATCAATCCAACATTCCCAATGTGCAGGCGAAGTTTCTCCGTCAGATTCCCATGTGTTCGCTGCTCGTGATACACGTCGTACAAGACCTTGAGCGCCGGCGACCCGACCTCCTCCACCATCCGAAACGCCTCCGTCACTCCGTCCAGATAAATATGCGGCTGCTCCAGACGGTCCACAGGCTCGATCACGCCGACGAGCCCCGCTCCGGCGAGCACACCCGCCGCCCTCCCCAGGGCGTCCACCGCCGCCTTGTATTGCACCCCGTCCGCAACTCCCGCGACCACCGGCCCTGACAACAGGATCACCTGCGCAGCCCCCAGCCGCTTCGCGATTGGTAGCAAAGCATGTAGACCCTCCACATACGCATTCCCGCCCCCGGGCACCGCAAACCCTAGCCCCAACGCCGCAATCGCATCCACTCCAACTCCCAGTTCCCGCATGCGGCGGAGCAGCCGCGTCCACTCCGCTTCACTCCAACCCTCCCATTCATTCACCAGCTCCATCCGCCGGTACCCCGCTCGCGCCACCAACTCAAGATTCTCCGCAAACGTCCCCCGGTCCTTCAGCGTCCACATCATGACGGAAACTCGGCCCGTCGCCACGCTGGGGGTTGTCTGCCCAAAGGCTCGCACCCCCGCCACCGCACACCCTGCCAGACCAACAAACCGCCGCCGATTCAACATGCCCGCCATCCTACAACCTACACACAGGTAAGCTTGAGACGGCCCCATCCGTATAAGACCCGCGCAGCACGATCAGGGCAGGAGACGACAGCAATGGCACCCAGGCGCGACCCGAAAAAGAGACTAGGCAAGAAGCACCGCCAAGCCAGCACCCGGCCCAAAAAGGGCAAGGCTCCTCGCTCTTCCGCGGTCACCGGAGCTGTCGCGCCCAAGGCTCGCAAAAAGATCGCTTCCAAAAAATCCGCAGCCGAAAAAGCCGCGCGTACCCCACGCCGCTCGCCCGACTTCGAACGCAGAGAAACGATCGCCCCCGACACGCCTCCCGCTCGCGGCCGGATCTCCCCCGGCGGCCGAAAAGCCCCCAACTCTTTTACGGAAGCCGACCTCGACGCGCAGCAGTGGCGTGAGGCCGAGCGTATCGCCTCTGACCTCGACACTGCCGTCTCCATCGCCGGATCCTCTGTCCTCCGCCGCCGCAATCAGGTTGGCGTCGGCGGCGCCCTCGGCGTCAACCCCGACCTTGAACGCGACCGCTCCCTTCCCCTCGTCGCTATCTGTGGCCGACCCAACGTCGGCAAGTCCACCCTCTTCAACCGCCTCACCGGATCCCGCCGATCCATCGTCGGCGACGAGCCCGGCATCACCCGCGATCGCATCTACGGCGAAGTGGAGTGGTCCGGCCGCGACGTCCGCATTGTCGATACCGGCGGCGTCGTTCCTGACGACGAAGCCCTCATCCCCTCCGAAATTTTCCGCCAGGCCCAGGTCGCGCTCGAAGAAGCCGACGCGATCATCATGGTCGTCGACGGTCGCACCGAGCTCGCCAGCCCCGACTTAGAACTCGCCCGCCTTCTCCTCCGCGGTGGGAAACCCTGCTTCCTAGCCGTCAACAAAATTGATACCGCCGAGCTCCAGCCCTCTGCCGAAAACTTTCGTCGCCTGGGTTTCCGCAACGTCCTCGCCATCTCCGCCGAGCACGGTGTCGGGATCGGCGACCTCCTCGACGACGTTTTCTCCGTCCTTCCCGGCGCCCTCGAGGTCGAACCAGACCGCATGCTCGGGATCGAAGATGAAATGCTCGAAGACGAAGACGGCCCGATTGACCGGCCCGTCCTCGTGGAGCAGGGTGTGGACGAAGACCTGGGTGCCCCACATCCTGTCCTCAGCTCATCGAAAGATCTCGATTCTAAGACCAGGGATCCAGCCACGGAACCCGATGCAGCCGAAACCCCAACCGAGGCCGACGCAACTACCCCGTCCCGTAAGCTCCGCACCCACGGCGAGTTCCTTCAAACCGAAACCAAAATCGCCATCATCGGCCGCCCCAACGTTGGGAAATCCACTCTCCTCAACGCGCTCACCGGCACCGCCCGCGCCATCGTCTCGCCCATAGCCGGTACCACCCGCGATGCCGTCGATGAGGTCGTCGAGCGCGACGGTCACTCCTTCCGCTTCGTCGACACGGCCGGCATCCGCCGCAAGGGCAAGACCAAGCTGATGGCCGAGAAACTCTCCGTCATCATGGCCAGGAAACACCTCGAGGCCGCCGATGTCTCTCTCCTCGTCATCGACGCCACCGAAGGAGTCACCGCACTCGACGCCAACATCGGCGGCTACGCCCACGAGTCCGGCCGCTCCGTCATCATCGTCATCAACAAGTGGGACCTCGTCACCACACCCGACCGCTCACCCGGCGCCGAACCCAACACCCGCGCCTTTGACGGCAAGCTCATCGCCGACAAAAAGATCTTCGAAGAACAAGTCCGTCACGGCCTCAAATACCTTGACTACGCCCCGCTCCTGTTCATCTCAGCCGAGAAAAGAATCAACATCAAGGAAGTTTTCAAGAAGGTGGAGCTTGTCGCTCGCGAACGCCGCAAACGCATCACGACC
The DNA here is from genome assembly GCA_937873265.1 of uncultured Granulicella sp. GTDB lineage: Bacteria > Acidobacteriota > Terriglobia > Terriglobales > Acidobacteriaceae > Edaphobacter. The sequence continues at coordinate 1,689 of CALMVL010000100.1, read as the reverse complement.
GGCCAGATGAATCGCTTCCTCGAGCGCGTTGACTTTCAGAAGGCCTCCGTCCCAATGAATAAGCGTGTCAAGATCTACTACATGACGGAGGCCGCCGTCGCCCCACCCACCTTCGTCCTCTTCACCGATAAGGACATCAAGCTCCACTTCGCTTTTGAGCGCTTCCTCGCAAATCAGCTCCGCGAGGCTTTCGGCTTTATCGGCTCACCCATCTGGTTCAAAGTAAGGGCTCGAAACAAGAAAGGGCAGACTGAGTGATGGAGACCGTATGATCCGCACAGTGCACCACAATGTTTTGTGGAGCTCTCAGGGTTATACCGTGCGGTGAAGAGGACAGACAGCGAAGTACGATGTCAGCGACTGACATGGGTTTGATCCGAACCGAAGGGGAGGAAGGATGAATTTACATCCTAAGCGGAAAGCGCGTTCTCATCACGGGAGCTTCCCAGGGAATCGGGTTCGCGACCGCTTCCTTGTTCGCGGAGGAGGGGTGCGATCTGATTCTTGTCGCTCGTCACGAAGGACGCCTGAAGGACGCTGCCGCGTCCATTTCGAAGAAGTTCGGAACCGTTCCAAACATCATTGCAGCGGACCTGTCGGTTCCCGCTGCCATTGCGAGCGTCCGTGCTGAGGCCGGAGCAGTTGACATCCTCGTGAACAACGCGGGCGCGCCATCCCGCCCGGAGATCTTTCCAGATGGAGGACAGCACTTGGAGGCAGGCGTGGGATCTGAAAGTGTTCGGATATATCAATCTCGTGCGAGAGTTCTACCCGATGCTGAAGCAACGAAAGGGCGTGGTGGAGAATGTTATCGGAACATCGGGGGAACGTGCTGAGCCGAACTATATCGCCGGGAGCAGCGGCAATGCGGCTCTTATGGCATTTACGCGGGGACTGGGATCGCACTCACCTCGTGATAGAGTGCGAGTCGTTGGCGTCCATCCCGGGGCGGTGAGCACAGAACGAATCGAAAGGCTTTGCGAGCGGGAGCCCAACGGATGTTCAACGACGAGTCGGGCTGGCAGGAACGATACAGCACGATGCCGTTTGGCAGAGCCGCAGCTCCTGAAGAACTTGCAAATGCTGTTGTGTTCCTTGCGTCTCCGCGGTCGTCCTACACGAGCGGAACCATCCTTACCATCGACGATCCAGCCAGGGCTTCTCTGTAACAAAAGTCAAGCGCCGGCTTAGTCCCGCTACACGCGGCTTTTGGACGTTGCGGGCTACTGCCTGGTATCGAGGGGGTGTTGGGACTTTTCGAAGAACTCGGTTTGGAGTTTGAGGGTTTCCGCGTCGGCCTTGATGGCTTTGAGATCGGTGGCGATTTCGGTGGACCAGGCTTTCTGGTCGAAGGCGCCGAGTTCGCGGGTGGCGACGGCTCCTTGGCCGGCGTAGTGGTCGGGGAACTTGGCGTACCACCAGATGCCGGTGTAGACGGAGCGCGGCAGGTGGAGGCGGTTCTGGTCGGCGCCGGACTCTTGCTGGGCGCGGTCGAGGTGGACGAGGTCGGGGCGGGCGATGAGCATTTCGGAGGTTTCGGTTTCGCCGGCGTGCATGTCCAGTTTGGGGTCGGATTTGTGAGCGGGGCTGCCGGGCGGGGTGTGTGAGGGGAGGTCGATGAGGTAGACGACGTAGTCGCGCGGGGTGGCGAGCTGGGCCTGGCCGAAGAGCGGGAGGAGGCTCTGGTTG
>CALMVL010000099.1 GCA_937873265.1 uncultured Granulicella sp. | reverse complement strand
CGTCAATTTGTAGCTGCCGGTTGTGGCGGTTCCGGTGCGGACGACGGTCTTCACATCGAGCTTTTGGAAGTTCGCGGCAGTGACGTCGATGGTGTAGGGTCCGGGATTAAGGGGGCCGACGCTGTAGAAGCCGGAGGAATCGGTGGTGATGGTCTTGGTGAATCCGGTGTCGGTTCCTGTGATGGTGACCTGGGCGTTGGGCACGACGGCACCGGTCGAATCTGTAATGGTTCCCTGAATGGAACCACCATTCACCGAGATTGCCTGGCCAAAGCTGACTCCAACTACGGTTACCGGCAATAGCAGCCCGAAAAGCTTCCTCATCTAGTCGTTTCTCCCTGAGAGTGGTCGCGTGGTCAGCGTAAAAACAGTTTTGCTGGATTTGCGAGCCGTGTGCGGATGGTTTAGCAATCCAACGGCCAAAGTGTGATTTTCAGGCTGAGAGGCGGCAAGTCCTGCGGAAACTGTGGATCGAGCTTTGGTGAGGAAGGGTTTGGTATGGAATCTGTGGGGGTTGCTATGATTTTCGGGATCTTTGGACGGAAATCTGTAGCGCCACGGCTGTGCGAAGCTGAGGCATGCACCTGACCGTGGCCTGGATCGAAGTGAACCGGTCGCGACGATCCGGGCCAGCTGGCTTGCTTGCGGCGGAGTACGTGCGGCGGGTGGGCCAGTTTGAGCCCTGCGAAGAACGGGCATTTGCCACGGAAGCTGCGTTTCTGCTTGCGCAGGAGACACGCGCGGGGAAGCCAAAGCCGTTTGTGATCCTGTGCGACAGCGCGGGGACGATGCTCTCTTCGCGGGAGTTCGCGCATCGGCTTGGTGGGCTGCGCGACGCGGGTCAGCGGACGGTGACGCTGGCGATCGGGCCGGCGGACGGCTGGTCGACCGGGGCGAGGGCGCGGGGAGATCTGCTGCTCTCGTTTGGACCGATGACGCTGCCGCACGCTCTGGCGCGCGTTGTGCTTGCCGAGCAGATCTATCGGGCAATGACGATTCTGGCAGGTCATCCGTATCACACCGGGCACTGAGATGGATTGCGGCGTTCGGCGAAATGTGGGCTCCCTTTGCGATGAGCGACGGTCGAGAAAACGTATACCCAGCGACGCTGTGACCCGCTATACTGGCGCGGCTACGCCACTTCTTTCCGTCAGGAACTCCACCCCATGCCGCCGATAGCCATCGATCGCCGCCGGTTTCTTCAGAGCTCTACGCTGGCCGCAACCGGCGCAGCGCTTGCACGCTATGCGCCGGCCCAAGGAGCCGCAGCGGTCGTGGACGCGCATATCGATCTCTCTCCCGGCGAGAGCCTGGGCACAATTGCGCCGGAGATTTATTCGCATTTCATCGAGCAGCTGGGCGGGGTGGTCTATGACGGTGTGTGGGTGGGGGAGCGGTCGAAGATCCCGAACCGCAATGGGATCCGGCTGGACTTTCTTAATACGATGAAGGCGGTTCAGGCTCCGGTGCTGCGGTGGCCTGGCGGCTGCTTTGCGGACTCGTATGACTGGCGGGACGGCATCGGACCTGCGGCGAAGCGACCGAACCGGGCGGCGTTCTGGGATCAGCAGGAGCCGAACCGGTATGGTCTGCATGAGTTTATGGAGACGTGTCGAGCGATCGGCTGCCAGCCTTATCTGGCCGGCGATCTCCGGTCGCTGCCGGCACGGGACTTCTATCAGTTTGTTGAATACTGCAACGCTCCCAGTGGGCCGCTCGCCTCCAACTCCGCCGCGCCAGCCGCCCCCGACAGCCTTGCCTCCGAACGGGCAGCGAACGGCAGTCCCGAGCCGTTCGGGGTCCAGTTCTGGGGCGTAGGCAATGAGAGCTGGGGATGTGGGGGAAATCAGACCCCAGAGGAGTACGCGGGGGAGTTTCGCAGGTACACGGCGTGGCTGCCGACCTATGGAACGCCACTGAAGCTGGTGGCCGTGGGACCGAACGGCGATGATGTGGACTGGACGCGAAGGCTGTTTCAGGCGCTTGCGGCTAATCCGGAGAAACGACGTCTGTGGGGGCTTTCGGTGCACTACTACACATCGGGCAGTCCGTCGCAGTTTGCCGCGGGGGATGCGCTTCGGTTCGATACGGGCGCTTACTATGACCTGCTGACGCGCGGCTCGATCATGGAGCGCGTGATCACGGATCACTTTGGGGCGATCCAGCAGTACGGCGGCCAGAACAAGGTGAAGCTGGTGGTGGACGAGTGGGGGGCGTGGTACGGCAAGGGCACCGAGCTCGGACCGACCTACAATCTTTCGCAGCAGTCCACGATGCGCGACGCCCTGCTTTCAGGGATTACGCTGGATATCTTTCAACGGCATCCGGATAAGGTGGCCATGGCGAACGTCGCGCAGTCTATCAACTGCATTCACTCGCTGATGCTGGCGCAGGAGGACCGGTTCTGCGTGACGCCGACGTTTCATGTGTTCCAGATGTACCTGCCGCACCGGGGAGCGACGGGCGTGCGCGCGGATTTTACGGCGCAGGCGATCGACAACCCGATGGCGGGCGCACCCATTCCGGTGGGCGGCAACAGTTATACCGGCTCGCTCGACGCGGTGAAGACGCTTCCCGGACTTTCGGGGTCGGCCTCGACGCGGGGGAAGGAGCTGACGTTGACGGTCGTGAATCCGCATCTGGACCGGCCGATGACGGCGGAGGTTACGGTCCGCGGCTCCGGCTCGATTGCTGCCGTGAAGGGGACGGTGCTTACGAGCCAGGACGTGCATGACCATAACGACTTCGCGCACCCGAACGCGGTTCGCCCTGCCCCGGCGACGACGGGCCAGCCATCCGGCAGCCGTCTGGTGCACACCTTCCCTCCTGCGAGCGTGACCACGCTTCAGCTGACACTTGCCTAGGAGTCCAGCCATACTTCGGAGCCGGCTGGACATCGGTCAGGAAGTCCCCAGGCTCCGCCTTCCGGCCGCCCCTGGAGATGCCAGCGAAAAAGCCGGAGGTACGCTTGCGTCTTTTCCCAGCGGCCCCGGTCGCGCCCGAGCCGGACGACATGGTGCAGGAGACCGAACGCGGCGTTGATGCCTGAGCGCACCAACAGCAGACCCGAAAGCAGAAGGTACGATCCGCGACCGGCGCACTTCTGAAAGTAGATCAGCTTGGAGCGTTCGAGCTCGATTCGGGCACCGGCTCGATTGCGGTGGGCTGTGTGACCCAGCAGATGCGTCGCGCCTGCCCCGGCGACGTAGGCCACGCGTCCACCGCGCAGGCGGGCTCGCCGGCACCACTCGACTTCCTCGAAATAGAAGAAGAAGTCTTCATCGAGCAGGCCGATCTGGGGGAGCGCTGAGGAGCGGACCGCGAGACACGCGCCGAAGACGGTCTCGACCTGGCGCGTCCCGGAAAGACTTGTGCTCCGCCGGTAACGCTCCGGGTGAAGCAGGCGGAGCAAGGCGCGGGGAACGACCTCCTCGAGCAGCGTGGGCAGGGGCGCAAACGCGCTCTGCAACCGGCCATCCGGGTAGCGCAGCTGGCCTCCGGCCAGCACCAGGCCCGGCGAACTGTCGAACGCCGCTGCAAATGCCTCGAGCGCTCCCTCGGCGAGCGCCGCATCGTTATTCAGCAACAGCACGAACTCGCTTGCGTTGACGGTTCGCAGACCGCGATTGACTGCCCGCGCAAACCCGGCGTTGCAGCGACCACGCACGACCCGGACACCGGACGGCAGTTCGGACAGCGAACTGTCCGTGCTTCCGTTATCGACCACGACAATCGCTCCGGCCGCCACGCCCGCGTTCAACGCGGAACCGGCTGCCCAGCCGAGTCGTCCGGCGCCGTTACGGTTCACGATGACCACGGAAAAGCGGCCGGCAGCTGTCATGATCTCTTTATGATCCACCACGACAGCGCTGAGACAAGCGTGCGTGCCCGCCGGCCTGGCGGTGATTCGATGGATTGGAGAGCTAACACGGCATTATGCGCGTGGACGAGCTTTCGGAGGCGCTTGATCTGTCGCGCAACTCGGCCCGCGATGCTGGAACACGGTGAGGCTAAGTATCGGCGGCTGAAGCTGCTGCTGCTCGCGGCCGAACAGCAGCAGGATGGGGCGGGGGACAGCCCCCCAACCTCCCCCAACGGTGAACGGACCGTTACAATGAGGCTGTACCCGCAAAGGCGCCTCATTTCCCATGACCTGGTTTAAGCGCGAAGCGCACGAGATTATCAACGACGAAGAGAAGACGGTGAAGACCGAGGGTCTCTGGGTTCGCTGTCCGAACTGCGGGAAGACGATATGGAAAGCTGACCTCGAAGCCAACCTCGACGTTTGTCCGACCTGTGCACACCACTTTCGGATCTCGGCCCGCGCCCGGATCGATCTGCTGCTTGAGCCCGGTTACCAGATTGTGGACGGCAATCTCCAATCGACGGACCCGCTTGAATTTACCGACCTGAAGCCGTACAAACGCCGATTGGCGGAGGCGCAGCGCAAGACGGGGCTGAACGATGCGATCGTGAACGCTGTCGGCGACCTCGGCCCGGCACGCCCGGCCATGGCGCCTGCGCTGAACGGAGTTGGAGGCGAGGGCGTTGGGGGTGGGCTCGGAGCACACGCGGGACAGATGGGCGAGGCAGGGACGACGCCGGTGATCCTTTCCGTCATGGAGTATGGATTTATCGGCGGATCGATGGGCGCGGTGGTGGGCGAGACCATTGCGCGAGCAGCGGATCGTGCGCTGGCCACACGGACGCCGCTGGTGATTGTGTCGGCTTCGGGCGGCGCGCGCATGATGGAGGGGATTGCCTCGCTGATGCAGCTCGCGAAGGTGTCTGCCGTGCTTGCCCGGCTTGACGAGGCCAAGGTGCCGTACGTCTCGCTGATGACGGATCCAACGACCGGGGGCGTCACGGCGTCGTTTGCGATGTTGGGCGACGTGAATATTGCCGAGCCGGGTGCGCTGATCGGCTTTGCCGGTCCGCGGGTGATCGAGCAGACGATTCGCCAGAAGCTGCCGGAGGGGTTTCAGCGCTCCGAGTTCCTGCTCGCGCATGGCTTTCTCGACGCGATCGTGCCGCGCAAAGAGCTCAAGGGGTACCTTGCGCAGACGCTGCACTGGATGTGCGGTCGATGCTAGTGTGTGACGTTGTGCTGTGACACGGGTTGAGGAACACACTGATTTTGGTTCCGTCTGAACCAATCTCCCCGGAACGACGTATATCAAGTATGTTGGTACTTTCTTCGTCTGCAACTGACGTCGAAAACCGGACGTATGGCTTTTCATTCCAGGAATCGATCGAAGCTGTCCGACGTCGCCCGCATGGCCGGCGTGGGAAATGCGACTGTTTCGCGGGCGCTGAACGGCGGCAAAAATGTGAGCAGCGAGAAGATGGAGCGCATCTCCGCGGCGATTGATGAGCTGAGCTACCGGCCGAATCGAGTTGCGCGGAGCCTCAAAGGGGCTTCTTCCGGGATGATCGGGATGATTGTGCCGAGCATCTCCGACACGTTTTTTTCGCGGTGCGCCGAAGCGGTCGAGGCGGTCGCGCATGAGCATGGATCGCTGCTGGTCGTGATTCCCTCACACGAGAACGATGAGACGATCATCTCCGGGCTGCGGCAGCTTTTGCTGCACCATGTGGACGGGCTGCTGCTGGCGCATTCGACGCCGCACTCTCGCGAGCTGGCTGCGGAGCTGCGTGGGCTGCGGCTGCCGGTTGTAGGCATTGATGGACCGCTTACCGAGCTCGGGCTGCCCTCGGTTGTGTGCCAGAACTTTCGCGGCGCCACACTGGCGACGGAGCATCTGCTCGGTCACGGGTACCGCAAAGTGATTCATGTTCAGGTGAAGCCCGCGCTTTACACCATGTGTGAGCGGGCGCGTGGGTACGTTGCCGCGATGAAGGCCGCGCGCGCACGACCGACAACCGAGATTATTGCAAATCGCGAGGATGCGCTTGCCGTTCTCAAGCGGCATGTTGGCGCAGGAGCGGAGCCATTCGGTATCTTTGCCGGAAATAATTTAACCGCGCGGTATCTGTGCGAGGCGATCCGGCTGCTTGGGCTTGCGGTTCCGCAGCAGGTGGCGCTGCTCAGCTTCGACGACTTCGATCTGGCTGACACGCTCCATCCGCCGACCAGCGTGGTGGAGCAGCCGATTGACCTGATGGGTCGGACCGCGGCGAAGATCCTCTTCGAGAGACTGGCCGCGGCGGTGCACGGACCGGAGGGGCGGCCGACGCCGGCGATCATGCTGGGGCCGCGGCTGGTTTTGCGTGAGTCGTGCGGATGCGATCCTGTGCGGGTGAGGAAGGCTGGGCAGGATGACGCTGACCGCGCAAGCGACAGCTTGCTTGCTGCCGTCAGCGGAAGCGGTTGACGCGGGCAGCGTGATCTAGTGTTGGTTGGCCTGGATCACCGTTGCCGCGTGCCCTTCCTGGGCCTGGTGCATGGCGCGCTGGAGGGCCTGGAAGCGTTGGTTTGCGGCCTCGGCGCTTGTGGGATCGCCCAGCGCGCGATATGCCTGGGCCAGGAGCTGCTGCACGGAGGGCTCATCGGGGGCTCCGGCTTCAGCGAGCTTCAGGTCTCGGAGTGCGTCGGCCGGCTTGCCGGTTCGGAGCAGAACCCGGGCCCGTTCGGCGTGCGCCTGCACCAGGGATGGGCAGGCCTCGATGGCGGAGTTAAGGTATCCGAGCGCTTCAGCCGGCGACTCGCCAAGTTCGTTCAAGCTGTTCGCCAAACGCCACTCGGCGTTGCAGTTGCCCGGCTCAACTGCGAGCACCTGACGGTAAGCGGCGCGGGCGGAGTTCCAGTCTCCGGTGTGCCAGTAGATGTCGGCGAGATGCATGAGCGATTGCGGGTTATTGGGCGCGGCCGCGATTGCTTGCTTGTAGGCCGCGACGGCGCCGGGGGTGTTTTGCATGCCCTCCATGATTTCGCCCTCGAGCTGGTGCGCAATGGGTGTGTCCGGATTGAGCATTTGCACCTGGTGGAACGCTTCTTGCGAAAGGTCGAGATGCAGCTTGCCGAGCAGGTACCAGGCCTCCTGGTCTTTGGGATCTGTCTTGATGAGCTGGTCGAGTTGAGCTGCGGCCTGCTGCGGCTGGCTGAGCGCGATGAGAGCGCGGGCGAGCGTCATGCGCGCAAAGCGGTCGTCGGGCATCGCCTGAACGCCTGCTTCGAGCAGCGGCTGCGCCCGCTCCGGCTGGCCGAGCTGCAGGTAGGAGGCTCCTAGCATGATGCGGGCGGGGGGCATCTCCGGGTTGATCGCCAGCCCTTTGGTGAGAATGCTGACGGCTTCGGGGAAGCGGCCGGCGTTGTAAAGGAGGCGGCCAAGATTGTTGTAGGCGGGCGCGAGATCTGGAGCTTGGCGGAGGATGCTTCGGTAGTCCTCCATCGCTGCTTCCGATCTGCCGGCCACCTGTGCAGCTTGCGCGGCGGCGTAGAGGCGCTGCACCTCCGGGGAGACCTCCTGCGCGTTGCTTGCCGGCTGCGCGAGGAAGAGAGCGACGGCGAGGGCGCCGAGCGATGCTGTGGAGACGCGCATCATGATCCTGTGGATCTTAGTATAAGAGCGCAAAAAGACAGCCGGACCGCTAAGTGCGCGGGCCGGCTGTGGAGGAGGCAGTGCCGCGTATGGTTAGAACTCGATTTTTGCGCCCAGCTGGCCTTGTCTCGGGGTGTTTTGCTGACCGGCGGTGACTAAGCCGTAGTTGCCATCATCGATGTTCGCGTCCGGGTTGTTGAACTGTACTCGATTGAGAATGTTGAAGTACGACATGGATAAAGAGAACTTGACGCGTTCGCCGAAGGCAAAGCGCTTTGAGGCAGTGACGTCCTCGTCGTAGTAGCCGGGATCCCGTAGTTCGGCGTAGTTCCGAACGGCATCGCCCAGCGTGTACGTGCCATCGGTTTTGGTAAAGGCATCCGTGCTGAAGACACTGCGTGTGCTTACACTAGCTTCGCGCGTTAAACCAAGGTTCTTGTAGTTGGTGGTGTAGAGTCTCGCTCCGGCAACCTTGTTTGGCCGATTGAAGCAGTTCGCGCAGCCAAGCGGGTTGTCATTCTCGCTGATGCCGAAGGGTGTCCCGGTGTAGTAGGTGGTGACGAAGCCAACCTTCAAGCCTCCGAGCAGTTGCCCGGTAAAGCCCCTGTTGTTCAGGAAGGTTTTCCCCGGTCCGATCGGCAGCTCATACACGCCGCTGACCTTGGCATTGTTTAGGATGTCACTGCCACCAACCGTAAACTCCGCTTTCTGGTTGAATTTGTTTTCCGGTAAGGAAGCGAAGGTTGAGAAGCCGCTGTCCACGTTGGCGATCGTTCGCGACAGCGTGTAGGAGGTGAGGAAGGAGAGACCGTTCGAGAAGCGCTTCTCAAGGCTCGCCTGGAGACCTTTGTAGTTTGCCGCCCCGCTGAGGTCGAAATTGTTATAGACGTTGGAGTACTGCGGGAAGGGCGAGAGGGCGTGCGCAACCGTTGCGCTGCCCCCCAGGTCGTTGCTGAAGTTCGGGTACGGAGATGTTACTCCGGCCGCGATTGCTGCGGAGGAGGTGATGCTGTCGCTCAGAACGGAACCGTAGCTGAGGATGGACGGGTTCGGCTGACTGATCGGATTGAGCTGTCCGTTGAGGTGAACGGCGCGGTTACCGATATACGCTACCTGCAGGAAGGTGTTCCACGGCAGTTGGCGCTGCACGTTCACGTTCCACTGCTGCAGGTACGGCGCGCGTCCATCGACTTTGGGGTCGAAGGCGCGAATGGTCGTGCCGATGCCAAGTGACTGACTAAGGGCGACCGCAGCCGGCGCCGGCAGCGGGTTCGCATCCCACGATCCGTACCCTGGAGCAACGCCACCCGTGCTGTTCGCGTTGAACGAACCTTGCAGCAGATTGCCGTAGCTCACGGCCACCTTGCTGGTTCCGTACTCATATGCGCCGCCATCGAGGAACGCCAGGCTGTAGCCTCCCTGGACGACTGTTTTCTCATTGATGGCATACGCAAAGCCGAGACGAGGACCGAAGTTCTTGAAGTGGATGTCCGCCCGCTCGACACCGGAGCAGATCGCGCAGCCGTTGCCGAATTTGTTCGCAACACCCGGCAGATTGCCCGCTGCCGCATTTGTTGCCGTGGGATTGAGGTAAACGATCTGGTTGTTCTTCTCGGTAAAGGGCAGCATGATGTCCCAGCGCAGGCCCAGGTTTACGGTGAGCTTCGGGTTCAACTTGATGTCGTCCTGAATGTAGGGTGCGATGAGCAGGTTACGCAGGCTGAGTTCATTTGCGAAGATGCGATCCGCGCTATCGACCTGGCCGAGCAGGAAGCTGGCGAAGGAACTTCCCGTCGACCCGAGAGCCGCGGGGTTGGCGGTCTGGTGCTGGCTGAAGTTGAACTGGCCGCCGCAGGCCTGGCACTCGTTATCGTCCTGGTAGGTGCGCCGCATCTCGCCGCCGATATTGAAGGTGTTGCGGCCCTTGGTCCACAGCCAGTTGTTCACGACCGCGATGCCGAGCTTGCGATTAATCGATTGCACCCATCCGGAACTTGTGCCCCAGCTCGTTGGCGCATTGGTTCCGTTGAAGGTGACGTTCGGGAAAATATCGCTGCGCGAGCTGGCGGTGACGCCGGCGAAGTCCACGCCACGTTTCTCGTTGAACTCGTTGTTGATTTCGCCCACCCACGCAATACCGGCGGTAGCGACCAGCCGGGGAGTGACGGCGTTGGTGTAGTTCAACAAGAACACGCTGCCGAGCGCCGGATTGTTCTTCGCGCTCTGCAAAATGTTCGTGATGGGAACGATCGGCGCGTTGTCAAATCCGACGGAATTGTAGGAGTTGCGCCATTCCGAGTAGTGCAAAGACTGCGTGGGTGTCAGATTGTGGTCGATGACGAAACCCCAGTTATGGTCGATGTTTGGAAAAGAGTTAGGAGCGTAGTTCTTGTTGTTGGTTAGACCGGAGCGGTCGGGGTCTGGAATATCCGGGAGGAGGCTCACCGCAAGCGCGCTGAAACGCGTTTGCGGAATGATATTGCCAGGAAACGGGAGGCCGGTTGTCGGATCATAGATCGGGATGAGGTTGCCGTTGCCATCCACGAAGTCCGAGAAGTTGCCGGTTTTCTCAAGCGCAGTTGGAACCGTTCCAATGGTCGTGTTGGTGTTGTTCTGCTTGGTAAAGTCGAGGGAAAAGTGGAAGAAGGTCTTGTCCTTGCCGTTGTACAGGTGCGGAATGACTACGGGGCCGGCCAGCGTGAACCCGTAGTTGTTCTGCCGGTTGATCGGCACCACGGCGTTGAAAAATCCTGCGGCGTCGAAGAACTCATTTTGCAGGTTATAGAACGCGTCGCCGTGCAGGGTATTTGTGCCGGAGGCGGTCTGGTAGGTGACGGCACCCTGGGCCAAACCGTATTTGGCCGAGAAGGTTGACCGCTCCACACGAAACTGATTGACCAGCTCGAAGGGTGGATTGAAGTTGGTCGAGTATCCCGCGGTTTCGGACTGCGGCGCGGGGATGCCGTTGTACTGGATCTCCGTCTGGAAGTTGACGCCGCCATTGATCTGGTGCGAGAAGGTGTTGCCCTGTACGCCCGGCGCAAGGAACTGCAGCGTGGAGATATCGCGGCCGCGGCCGCCGCCGATCTCTACGGGGAGGCTGTTCACCACCTCAGGCTCGATTGTGGTGCCAAGCTCCGGCTGGGTGGTGTTGAGCGAAATGAGTGGCGCCGTGACTTCGACCACGGTCTCCGTGCTGCCGGTGGGCAATGTGATGTCGATTGTCGCCTGCGTGCTCACCTCGACGTTTACCTGATCCTTGATGACTTTGCTAAACCCAGGCGAGGTCACGGTGACCGTGTAGAGCCCGGGCAGAAGACCCGTGGCGGTGTAGGTCCCGGAAGAGGTTGTGACCGTGCTAACGGTGGTCTGTGTGGCAATGTTCACGATGGTGACAGTGGCTCCTGGGATGATGGAGCCGGTGTTATCGGTGACGGTGCCGGTGATGCCGCTTGAGGCCTGCGCGAAGGCGACCGATGCGCTGCCGAGCAGCGTGGCTGCAAGAGAGATGCTGGTAACAAACCGGAGTCCCGGGCGTGGCATGGCGAGGACAAGTTTTTTGAACAGATATGCAACGTTCATACAGCCTCCTGGAGGCACGGGAGGGATCCTCCGCGCGAAAGTGGAAACGATTCCAACGAAGGCTGAACGTTAGCGTGGTGGTTCGCAGGATGTCAACAAAATTCTGCGCATGGCTGTGCAACTCTTTCGGCAAATAGGCCGCTGTCGCGGCATTCAGGGCGACTGATCCGGATTGGGCGTGCTCGTATCGGAGTGGGTTCCCGCAAGTTTTTCCACGATGCGGAACTGGGCTGCGGCGTCGTCGGCGCGACCCAGTCGGCGGTAGATTCGGCCAAGGAAAAAGTGCGGTTGCTGGGCTTCGGGAGCGGAGGTCGCGGCCTGTTGGAGGGCGAGAATGGCTTCGGAGGTTTGCCCTGCGGTATCAAGCGCCAAACCCAACTGCTCCCATGCGAGCGGGTTGCGGGGCGCGAGGGTCGCGGCTGTGCGCAGATGGGCGATGGCGTCGGCTGTTCGACCCTGCTTGCGCTCAAGCAGGCCGAGATCGAGATAGGGCTGGGGGTCCTGGGTGGGAGTCGCGGCCTGCCAGGCGATGGCTGTATGGTATGCCGCCTCGGCCTGCTCGGGCTGCTGGAGGCGCTCGAATGCGAGACCCAGGTTGTACTCGCACCGGATATCTCGAGGGGCGAGTTGCAGGCAGCGTTGAAATGCGTCGGCCGCTTCCTGGTCCCGGTCGAGGTTGTACTCTGTGCGGCCGAGCAGGTACCACGCCCGCAGCTCCGCCGGGGCGCGTGCGGTGGCGTAGCGCAGCCAGTGCTCGGCGTCCGCGTAGTCTTTGAGCAGGACGTAGTCGGAGGCGACGACCTCGAGCTCCTGCGCCGTTGGTGCCTGGAGCGCCGCCCCTGCGGTGTACTCGGCAAGGGAGTCGGTGGCGCGCTGCTCGCGAAAAAGGACGTAACCCAGGAGGTAGTGCGCTTCGGCTGTGACGGGCGGAGCCGGCTGGGTACCTGGCCCGGCACGGAGGACGACGCGAAGGAGGGCTTCGGCTGCGGACAGATGTCCGGCGTCGACGGCACGCCGAGCTTCGGCCAGTGGTTCCGCTTCGGCCGCCTGGCCTGGCGCGCGCACCGCCAACATGCAGAAGAGGACTGTGAGTAGCCCGGGGAGGCGCGGTTTTTTGGACAACCTTGTCACTGATTCATTGTGGAGCCCTGGGGCTTGTAGTCGATGCGCACGGTCTGGATCTGAAAGGGGGTGACGGGCGCGGTGACGCGGTCGCCGGCGACAGGCAGCGGAGAGCCTTCCGGGACCTCCATGAGTGAAGCGAGGGATGCGCCGGTTGCTCCGGGCGGGAGCGTCAGCGTGACGTCGCCGCCCTGCCCGGCCCACTCGTAGAAGCGGAGGATGAGTGCGTCACCGGTCTCGGATTTTTTGAGCGCGGTGACGACGACGTGGTTGTTGCTGACACCGAGAAACGAGTGTTCGGACGGCATCTGACCGGTGTGCTGCTCGACCTGCATGGCCTGGAGGCCGTAGTTCGCGTTGTATCCGTGCTGTACCGTCGCGGCGTCTTTCCAAGTGCCTGCGTGCGGGTAAAGGATGTACGAGAAGCGATGCCGCTCGCGATCCGCATTTGGGTCTGGCGATATGGGCGAGCGCAGCAGGGTGAGGCGCAAAAGGTTGCCGACCCCGTCGTAGCCGTACTTTGAGGTGTTGATGAGACTGAAGCCGTGAGATCCGTCGCCGAGGTCGGCCCAGCGCATTGCGGGTACTTCGAAACGGGCTTTCTCGAAGCTGTTGTTACGGGTGTTTGGCCGGTCGATGGTTCCGTAGGGGATTTCGTAGGTGGTACTCGCGCTTGAGGCGGCGAGCGGAAAGGCCGCTTTGAGGAGCACATGTGTCTCATGCCAGTCGATGTCGTTTTTGATCTCGACCTGGTCTGCGTTGGCGTAGAGGACGATCTCCTGTACGAATTTGGAGTTGCTCCAGGTTCGGGAGACACGAATGACGGAGCGCAGGGGTCCCTGCTCGACGAGCTGCACGGAATCGACCATGTGCAACAGCGTCGGCGCTACGTCGTACGTTCCCGGATCAATATTCCAGGCGTCATAGTCTTTGGGAGTGTCTTTGAAGGCCTGAAGTTCGTTGCCACATGTGCCGCCGGCGAGACTCTCAAAGGCGCTTCGTTTGTTGTACAACGACGTGATGCAGCCGGTCTGCGGGTCTACGACGACGCGCAGGTTGGCGTTTTCCAGGGTGGTTCCCGAGCTCTTCAGATCGCTGGGAAAGCCGCGCTTGCCTTCGACGACACGCAGAACGGTGTACCCCATGGAGGGGACCGCTTCCGCTTGGACAAGAAGGCGGAAGGTGTGGGTTGCGGGGTCATTTGAGAGCACCTGAGATGGCATCACGTGGCCTTGCGCGTCGAGCACGGAGACCCCATTGGCGGCAGCGGCGGGCATCTGCACGGAGACTTCGGCGAGGCCGCCGCGCGACCACGCCAGAGGATTGACCACGAGTAGAGGGACGCCCTCCTTGCCGCGGGTGTCGACTCGCGCGGCTAACGTCCTGAGCGAGTCCGCCTTGATCTCGTCGGTCGACCAGCGCACCTGGTCGTAGTCTTTTTGAGCGTCCTTGTAGATGATGCCGATACCCGATCCCGCAGCGAGATCATGGAACTGGTTGAAGAGCACGTGCTTCCAAGCGTCGGTGAGCTGCGTTGCCGGATAGCGCTGGCCGTCGAGCCATGCCAGCGAAGCGTATTTTTCGGCGTTGAGCACCTGTTCTTCGCTGTCGCGCATGTTGCGCTTGTGATCGGCCTGCGTGGTGAAGACGCCGCGGTGGTACTCGAGGTAGAGCTCGTCTTTCCAGGTCGGCACGCTGATCTGTCCGTCCGCCGGCTTCGGCAGCGAGGTTTCCCCCTTGGCCAGCGTTGCGTAGTTCCAAGTGGGCGAATCCGCCGCGACCTGGGGCTCGACCTTGCTGAAGTAGGGCTGGGCCGTGCCGAACTCTTCGTGCGCGACGACCTGCTGGGGCTCCATCCAGTGCATACCCTGATCCAGCAGCGATCGCGTGGGGCCGCCGCCGTGGTCGCCTACGCCGTAGAGGTCCATCATCTCGGTCATGCCAGGGGCATACTGACGCGCGGTGGCCATGTCGCGAGAGAGCCCTACGGGACCGAGATTGGTGTTGCCGTAGCCGTGCGGAAAATACGTGAGCACCTTGCTTCCGTCGGGCGACTCCCACCAGAAGAGCTTGAGCGGGAGCTGGTTGGTGTCGTTCCAGCTCATCTTCTGGGTGACGAAGTAGTCGATGCCGGAGCGCTTGTAGATCTGGGGCAGCTGCCAGTTGTAACCGAAGGAGTCAGGGTTCCAGCCGATGCGTGTTGTTTTGCCATAAAGCCGCTGGAAGGTCGCCTGACCCACGAGGATCTGGCGAACCAGCGACTCGCCGTCGGGCATGTTGAGGTCCGGCTCGACCCACATGCCGCCGACTAACTCCCACCGGCCTTCGCCGATGCGCTGTTTGATCTGGTTGTTCAGCTCCGGATACTTTTCGGACATCCATTGGTTGTAGGCGGCGGCGGATTGCGTGTAGGTGTACTTGGGGTACTCGTTGAGGAGTTGGGCGGCGGTGCCGAAGGTGCGCCGCACGACGTCAACTGTCTCAGTCCACGGCCAGAGCCAGGCGGCGTCGATGTGGGAGTTGCCGGTGAGATGGAGATCGGCGGTCTGAAGCAGCGGACGAAGGGCTCCGAGGGTTTGCTGCGCGCTACGGAGGGAGGCGTCGAACGCGGCCTGGTCGGCTCCATCGAGCGCTCGGATATTGATCGCGGTGACAGCGTCGTCGAGCGTTTTACGGTCGGCTGTGGAAGTGGGAGCGAGTGATGGAACGAGGGCTCCCGCGCCCAGCAGTTCTTCGCGCAGGTCCGCTGGGTTTGGCCGCCCGGGTGCGAAAGTGATGCGCGTTTCGACGCGGTAGATGTTCTTTTCAGCGGCGGTAGGCAGCAGCTTGACCGCAACGAGGACGGATTGGCCCGGTTTGGCATCCGCAAAGAGCTCGACCTGCTCAAGGTCTTCGCCGAGAGCGACGCGGCGACCATTGAAATAAATGATTTCCGGCACGGGCCCGTTCGCAGAGGAGCGTAGGCGGAAGCTGACGGCCGCACCGGAGAGGTCGTAGCCGTTGAGGGTCTTGGGGATGGTGACGGTGCGGCGTAACCAGACTGCTTCCTTGCCGGCCTTTGCCGGCGGTTTTAACTCCGTCCAGGAGCTATCGTCGAGCGAGGGCAGCTCGCCGTGTGGAACGTCGCCGGCGTGCATGCGCCACGGGCCGTCGGGGAGCGTTTGCAACGCTTCCAAGCGATCGAGTGTGCTTTGTTCGGCTGGGGTGAACGCGCTTTGCCCGTTTGAGCGCTGCTGCTGGTGTTGTGCGACAAGCTGCGTCGCGAGCACTCCGGCAAATGCCCAGGCCAAACCGGATGAACAGATCTTTGATCGCCCCACGCTGTATCTCCCCGGAACTGGAATCGTTTCCACTCCCACTGCTGCTTTATGTCGCAGAACCAATGCGCGCCATCTTACCCCGATCGCGC
Source organism: uncultured Granulicella sp. (assembly GCA_937873265.1). GTDB lineage: Bacteria > Acidobacteriota > Terriglobia > Terriglobales > Acidobacteriaceae > Edaphobacter. The sequence goes on along the minus strand of CALMVL010000099.1, from coordinate 13,134 downwards.
GGCAAAGGAAAAGCACTACTCTGGAGGCGCCATGATCGAAGCGAGACCGTCCCGGACGGCGTTGCGGGTTGCGCTGCGTCGCGCGGCACATCAGTTGGTCGACCATCAGCCGCTGGTATTTCCTGATCCGCTCGCGGTGCCGATACTGGGCCGGGAACTTGGCGAGGAGCTTCGCCGAACGCCTGTGCCAGAACGCAGCCAAGGATCCCGTCCGCACTCGGCAGCTCTGCGTGCGTTTGTGGTTGGGCGTTCCCGGTATGCGGAGGATACGCTGGCTGAGTCGGTGCAAAACGGTTCGACACAGTACGTGCTGCTCGGGGCGGGGCTGGACACATTTGCGTATCGCAATCCGTTTGCGGGGCTTCGAATCTTTGAGGTCGACCACCCGGCGACGCAGCGCTGGAAACGCGATCTGCTTCGGGAGGCTGGGATTCGTGAGCCAGAGGCGTTGACGTTTGTATCGATCGATTTTGAGCGGGAGCGACTTGGAGAGGAGTTGGCGCGCGGCGGTTTCGATCCGAGTGAGCGGACGGTGTTTGCGTGGCTTGGTGTGGTGCCATACCTGACGCGCGAGGCCTTTCGAGCGACGGTCGGGTTCCTCGCGGAGCAGTCACGCGGGAGTGCTGTTGTGCTCGATTACGGGCAGTCGCGCGAGGTATTGCCGCCACTCGAGCAGCTCGCGCACGACTCGCTGGCTTCGCGGGTTGCGCTTGCAGGTGAGCCGTTTCGGAGCTTTTTTACGCCCGGTGAGATGGCTGATGAGCTTCGCGGGTTTCGCGGGATCGAGGATCTGGGCTCGACGGAGCTGAATGAGCGATATTTCGCCGGGCGTACGGATGAGCTCCGTCTGATCGGGTCAGCGGGGCGGATGCTGTCGGCTCGGCTGTGATTGGCGCGCGTTTTCGCGGGGCGAGCCGGCGCGGACTTCCAGCCGACAAGTGATGGGCGACGGCGTACCTGGGCTGCACCCAAAGCCATACAGTAGCTCGCGCCCATCAGTGCGAAGGTGGCGTTGTCGGCTTGCCGTTGTCGGGCGGAGGAACTGTGGGTGGCGCGGCGGTTCTGGGGGTCTGCACGACAGATTCCGGAGTGACCGCGTTGGGATAGATGTCGGGTATGGGTGAGATGAGGTGCTGTTCGGTCTCGGGGTGTGGGAAGGGTTTGCGCGGCATCATGGCCTCGCGTTCGCTGGTGTTGTAGAGGAAGATGGCTTCGACGATGGCGGCCTGCTCAAGGTCGAAGGCGTGAAGGCGGTCATAGGTGTCCATGTCGGAGTGGTGGGTGCGGGTGTCGTAGTCCATCGGGTCCTGGATGAACTGAAAGCCTGGGAGGCCGACGGCGTCGAAGGAGAGGTGGTCGGTGCCGCCGGTGTTGCGGTAGGAGATGGTGGTGACGCCAAGGTCGGCGAGCGGGGCAATCCACTGGCGGAAGATGGACGCAACCGGGATGTTTTCCTGAGTGTAAACGCCGCGGACGCGGCCGGTGCCGTTATCGAGGTTGTAGTAGGCGTCGAGGGTTTCCCACTCGTGCGTGGTGGTGAGCGGGCCGCGGTTGGTGGACATGAAGCTGGGCAGGCCGGAGGTGTCGGGGGTTTTGGGTTCGGCGAAGCTGCCGAAGTGCTGCTTGACGTAGCCGAGCGATCCGAAGAGGCCCTGCTCTTCGCCGCTCCAGAGGGCGATGCGAATGGTGCGGCGGGGTTTGACCCCGAGGGACTTGAGAATGCGGACGGCTTCCATGGCGACGACCGAGCCTGCGCCGTTATCAGTGGCACCGGTGCCGGAGATCCAGCTGTCAAGGTGTCCGCCGACCATGACGACCTCCTGTTTGAGGTGGGGGTCGGTTCCGGGAATTTCGGCAACGGTATCGAAGCCGTGCTCATGGTCGCCGGTGAATCTGGTTTCGATGTTGATCTCGAGCTTGACTGGGACGTGATTTTCTAGCATGCGGCCGAGGCGATTGTAGTGCTCGATCATCATGACGGCGTTGGGAATGGTGACTTTGTTTTCGGTCTTTTGGGCGTTGCGAGCGAGATTGGCGCCGTTGTCGTCGAAGATGATGCCGGTTCCGCCGCCATCGCCGCCGTCGCGGCTCGGGGTGAGGATGGCGAGGACGCCTTCCGCGGTCATAAGCTTGAGCGCGGCCTGGCGAAGGTCGGCGGTGCGTTTGCGCTCGGCGAGCAGACGATCGAACTCTGGAGTTCCGGGACTGGGCCGTCCGCTCAGCCGCTCGGGGTAGGTCTCCATGTCTTTGAGATCAGCTTCGGTGTAGCGCGTGAACAGCGGCTTGGTCAGATCGGGCGTCGTGCGCATTGCGCCGAAGAGGACGATCTTGCCGGCGAGCTTACCTTTGTATCTGTCGAGGTCGGCGATGTCTTTCACATCGACGAGGATTACGTCGCCGCTGACCGGGCCGTTGGTGGCGGGCGACCAAGGCGCTGCCTGCGCCCACAGCGGTTCGGGATCGGGCGACACCATGCGAACCCAGGTGTTGATCTGCTGCCAGCCCATGCCGAACTCGCCCCAATCTTCCAGGTGCGCGTTTTCGAGGCCGATTTTGGTGAGCGTGTCGCGCGTCCAGGCGTTGGCCCTGGCCATGTTGGGCGAACCGGTAAGGCGCGGTCCGATGCCATCCGCGAGCGCTCCGGCGAACTGCATCACCTTGGAGTGGCGCAGGCCTTCTTCGCGGATCCGGGCGTACATGGTCAGGTCGAGGGTCTCGGTGGCAGGTTGCGGCCCGTAGAACGATGGCGGCTCCGCGTCCCTTTTCTTGTCGGCCGCAGCGGCGGCGAGGGCAAGGCTGGCGAGAACGAGGGCGGCACAGGAACAACGCGCAGGTCGGCGGGACGCAGGCATGAAGACTCCGAAGGGCAGGTTCTGGGTCTGATCTGGTTGAGACCGAGGATAGCAAACGCGAGTTCTGACGCTGTGGCAGCAAAGCTGGAAGAGAGTGCGGGGGTGTCCGATTGACGAATCGTGTTGCGCTTAGGCGCGACGGATCTGCCGACGGACCCATAGCATGCCCAGATAGCTGAGCGCCAGCACGGCGACGGCGGCGCCGATGGGAAGGCCGACGCGACGGTAGGTGAGGGCGTAGTCCAGCTGGTTATGGCTGGTGCTGTTGAGGATGAGGACGGCGACGATGGCGCAAAAGGTCGCGAGAAAAAACGCCAGGAAGCCCGAAGCGAGGCCGATGAGCACGCTCGCGAACCAGCCGAGGCCGCCGACCGGAACGCCGAAGAGATAGCCGCTGCCGAGGGTTCGGCGGGCTTCGCCGGCTATGGTCTGCCCATCTCTACCTTCATCGCTACTCACGTCGACGCCCATTCCCAATGCCAATCTCCAGATAGAATACCGTCTTATGCCTGAGCGCGTTCAAACTACACCTTTGCCGGCCGATCAAGTTGCGCGCGAGTCCCCGCCGGCGCGCGCCGCGAACGGGGTTCGATACGCCTTGTGGGGCGAGACGCGGCTGGAAGTGAGCGAGCTCGAACGGATGGTGGGCGCGGTGCCGAACGCGATTGGGGCGGCGCTGGAGCGCACGGCGTATTACTTTGTGCCACTGGCGATTTCGGCCAGGGATACGCCGAGCACGGGCCACCGGAGCACGGCGCCGGAGGCGACGCTGGTCGCGCCTGCCTCAACAGAAGAGCTGGCGGAACAGGCGATCTGCCACCGGAACGTTTCCTTCCGCGATGGCGACGGTGTGTTTATCTCAACGCGGCTGATGAGCGATCGATTTTCGTTGTCGTTTGAGTTCTTCATCAACGTGGGGCATGCGTTTGTGGATGCGGTAGGGGTGCCGGAGAGCTTTGCCGAGATGGTGTGGGCGCAGGCGCTGGCGGATGTGCGCGGCGAGACTTCGCAGGATGCGTGGGAGAGCCGTGTGGAGTCGCTCGAGAATAAGTCGGCGCGCGTTGGAGATTTGCTGCAGGTCAACGAGAAGGCAAAGTCGGAGTACCTTGAGGCGGCGTTCTCGGATTCGGTGGCGATTTACCTGCTGTCGCTTGCGCTCGACTTTAACTACTCGGAGCTGCGCGAGCGGGAGTATCCACTGCTGGCTCCGCAGGCGCTTGCGGAGAGACTGCGGCATGTCGCGAAGCTGTTTCCGCCGAATTTGGGATATGAGTTCGCGGTGCGCTATCGGCGGCGGGCTTAGCCGTATTGGTGGCGCGCCGGCTATTGCGGTGAGGCCGAGAGACACCCGGCCCAGTCTCGGTGCTACTCTCGCAAGACACATCTTCTAAGGACAATGCCAGCCGCATGGACTCAGCTGATTCAGTGTTGGATGTTTCCGCTCGCCAGACCTCCCGCAGGACCTTTCTTTCCAGTGCCTCATTGAGCTTTGCGGCGGCTGCTGCGTCGGCCGGGTGCAAGGAGGTGCTACCACATCGCGCGCCGTCCGAGAAGGCGGCGGCTCCGGCGGGGCAGCCACCTGCATTTGGGACGGCTCCGGCGTTTGGGCCGGATGTGACGGCGGCTACGTTTGGCGAAGCGGAGCGTCTGGTGCAGGTGGACCTGGACGTGAATGAGACCAACGAGGCGGCGGGGAACTGGCGGTCGGCGATGGCGCCGCTGTACGAGCGGCGGGTCGGACCGCGGAAGTTGGGACTGGGACCCGAGGTTGCGCCGTTCTCACTGACGAACCCGTCGCAGTTTGATCAAGACTTTGGCGGGTATGCGCCGCCCGGCTCGGACCGGTTTGTGCCGAGCGGGGGGACGGGACGGGCGCTGCCGACCGATGAGGAGGCAATTGCGTTTGCGCCGGTGACGGAGCTCGCGGAATGGCTGCGGACGCGGCAGATCACGTCAGAGCGGCTGACGACGATCTACCTGGAGCGGCTTCGGCGGTTCAACCCGAAGCTCCGTTGCGTGATTACGCTGACGGCGGACCTGGCGATGGAGCAGGCACGGCAGGCAGACGCGGAGATTGCGGCGGGACGGTATCGTGGCCCGCTGCATGGGGTCCCCTGGGGGGCGAAGGATCTGCTGGATACGGCGGGCATCCCGACGACGTATGGAGCGGAGCCCTATCGGAATCGGGTGCCGGCTAACGATGCGCACGTGGTCGCGAAGCTGCGGGATGCCGGAGCGGTGCTGGTAGCGAAGCTGAGCCTGGGGGCGCTGGCGCTGAATGACGTCTGGTTTGGCGGGCAGACGATGAATCCGTGGCTGCTGGAAGAGGGATCGTCGGGGTCGTCGGCGGGGCCGGGCGCGGCGGTGGCGGCAGGGCTGGTGGGATTTGCCATCGGGTCTGAGACGGGCGGGTCGATCGTGTCGCCGTCGATGCGGTGCGGGGTGACGGGGCTGCGACCAACGTTCGGTCGGGTCGGTCGATCGGGGGCGATGACGCTGTGTTGGTCTCTGGACAAGCTTGGACCGATGGCGCGGTCAGTGGAAGACACGATGCTGGTGCTGAATGCAATATCGGGATTGGATCCGGCCGATGTAGGGAGTGTGCCGTCGCACCTCGAATTCGACGCGAGTGCGCCGGTGAAGGGACTGCGGGTGGGATTCTTTCCGGGATGGATGAAGGAGGCGCCGGCGACGGATGTGGATCGGGCGGCCCTGGCCGCGGTGGGGACGCTGGGGATGACGCCGGTGGAAGTGTCGCTGCCGGACTGGCCGTACGACAACCTGAATCTGATTCTGTTTGCGGAGGCGGCGGCTTCGTTTGAGGAGCTGACGCAGGCGCGGAATGAGCGGATGTTGAAGATGCAGGTGCCGGATGCGTGGCCGAATACGTTTCGGCAGGCGCGGTTTCTGTCGGCGGTGGATTTTGTCCAGACGGACCGGATGCGGCGCAAGGTGGCGTTTGAGATGCGACGGATCTTTAGCCAAGTGGACTTGCTGCTGGTACCGAGCCTGCGGGATGAGATGCTGACGATTACGAACTTCACGGGGCAGCCCTCGCTGACACTGCGGGCGGGGTTTGTGACAGTGGGGGAGGCGCGGAGTGATTGGGCTCCGGATCCGGACTATCCGATGCCGAAGTTTGACCCTCCGCGACGGGTGCCGCATGGGGTGACGCTGATTGGGCGTTTGTTTGACGAGGGGACCGTGGGACGGGTTGGGGTGGCCATGGAACGGGCGTTTGGCGTCGCGGGCGAGCGGCCTGCGGGATTCTAGGGTTCGATACGGGTTGGTGACGACGTGCGGTGGGGCTGGACAAAGGCAAGAGCGAACGCAGGTTCCCCGAAGAGGACAGCACAAAGGGCAAAGGTAACGAGCAAAGCAGGAGCGACTGGGAGCTAGGCGGGGGCGAGGTCGGCGGCAGGCGCTTCGGAGAGGTCGTTCTCGATAGGGAGAAAGAGGGTGAAGGCTGTTCCGCCGGAGCGGGCCGGGGTGGCTTGGCGGCTGCGAACGGTGATGCGGCCGTGGTGACGCTCGATGATTTCGTGAGAGACCCAGAGGCCGAGGCCGGTGCCGGTGATGCCCTTGGTGGAGAAGAAGGGTTCGAAGATGCGGCGGAGGGTCTCGGGAGCCATGCCGCTACCATTATCGGCGACGGTGATGCGAATGCCCGGGCGGCCGGTGCGCCAGTCGTGGGAGGCGGATTTGCGTAGGGTGATTCGGCCGCCGGGGGCGAGAGCATCGATCGCATTGCCGACGAGATTGGCGAGAACCTGGCGGATTTCTCCCTCATGGGCCATGACGAGGGGAATAGGACGGAGGTCGCGAGTGACCTGGATATTTTGACGGCGAAGGCGGGAGTCGAGCAGAGTGAGGACGGTGTTGATGAGTTCGTGGATGTCGGTCATGGTGGGGCGGGAGGACCGGCGGTAGAAGCGAAGGGTCTGGACGGTGATCTGGGCGACGCGGTTGAGTTCTTTCTGGGCGAGTTCGAGATAGGATCGGGTCTCCTCGGGGAGGACGGACTGCTCGACGAGGTAAAGGCAGTTGGTGATGGCTTCGAGGGGGTTGTTGATCTCGTGGGCGATAGAGGCGGCGAGGCGGCCGGCAACGGCGAGTTTCTCGGTGCGGCGGAGGACTTCTTCGCTCTTTTTCTGTAGGGAAAGATCGGCGATGAAGGCGGCGAGTTGTTGCTCGGCTTCGGAGACTTCGGGGTTGAGGACGGCGATGCCGATGAGTACGTCGATACTCTGGCCGGAGGCGCTGATGCAGATGCCCTGAAAGGGTTCGGCGGTGATGTGGCCGGCGTGGCTGGAAGTTTTGGGATGCGAGGTGAGGTGCTGCTGGAGGTTGCTGAGGGTGGGGCAGAGGTCGGCGAGGCTGACGAGACCCGCGATGATTTCCGAGCTGGGATAGCCGAGAAGGCGCTCGAGAGCGGCATTGCTGTAGATGACTTTGCCGGAGTTTTCGCTGATGAGGAGGCCGAGGGGCATGGACTCGACGAGGCGATGGAAGCGGGCTTCGCTGGCGCGGAGGGCGCGCTCGGCGGCAACCTGGAGGCGCCGAGCGGAGGCTTCTTTGAGTTCGCGCTCGAGAGCGGGAATGAGACGGACGAGGTTTTGCTTGGTGACGTAGTCCTGGGCTCCGGCGCGCATGGATTCCACGGCCGTCTCTTCAGAGACGGCGCCGGACATCATGATGAAAGGAATGTCGAGTCCGGAGAGTTTGAGGGTTTGGAGGGCGGCGGGCCCGCTGAAGTTGGGGAGGTTGTAATCGGCGAGGACGACGTCGGGTGGCGGAAGCTGACGGAGAAGAGTCTGCATCTCCGCGACGGTTTCGGCGCGGGTGACGGATGGGGTGAAGCCGTTCCGGCGGAGGTGGCGCTCGATGAGGACGGCGTCGTCGGGATTGTCTTCGACGAGCAGGACGCGAAGGGGTTGGGAGGCTGGACGAACGTCTAGACCTGAGGCCGAGCCTGGATCCGGATGTCGATCTAGTTCTGCGGGGGGCATTCGTTCAGCACTAGCCAGTACATTCCCAGCTGCCGGGTGGCTTCCGCGAAGTCTGTAAAGTTGACTGGTTTTCGGATGTAGCTGTTGACGCCGATCTGGTAGCTGCGGACCAGATCGCGTTCTTCGTCGGAGGAGGTGAGCACGACGACGGGGAGCATGCGAGTTTCCGGACTTTCGCGGATGCGGCGCAAGACTTCGAGGCCCTCGACTTTGGGGAGTTTCAGGTCGAGCAGGATGACCTGGGGCTTAATGGGGCGGGGGCCGAAGAGGAGATGGATGGCCTCTTCGCCGTCGCGGGCGACGCGGACGTCGTTGGCAATGTTGGATTTCTTGAGGGCACGGATGGTGAGCAGTTCGTGATCGGGGTCATCTTCGACGAGCAGAATCATTCTGGTGGGACCCTCGGTCATGGTCGCTATCCTAACGTAAACCAGAAGGTAGCGCCATGATTGATAACACTGTCGGCCCATATGGTTCCGTGGTGGCGACGAACCACCCTTGCGACGGTGGCGAGACCAATGCCGGAGCCCTTGAAGTCCTTGTCGCCATGGAGGCGGTTGAAGGCGTTGAAGAGCTTGTGGGCGTAGTGCATATCGAAGCCGGCCCCGTTGTCACGGACGAACCAGGCATTCTGCGTGGAATCCCAGCCGAACTCGATGATGGCGTTGGGAACCTTGGAGGTGAACTTGGCTGCATTGCCGAGAAGGTTTTCGAGAGCGACGCGGAGGAGTTTGGGGTCCGCTTCGGCTTCGAGGTTCGGCTGGATGTGAAAATTGATCTCACGACCGGCAGTTTCGACGCGAGTCTCGTCGCGTAAGTTGCTGACGACGGCCTCGGCAAGAGCGCTGACGTCGACGTGCTCGCGGGTGAGATCGGCGCGGGTGATGCGGGAGAGCTGGAGGAGGGCGTCGATGAGCTGCCCCATGCGCTGGGTGCCCGCACGAACGCGCTGGATGTAATCGCGGCCAGTGGCGTCGACGGAGTCCGTATAGTCCTCGGCGAGGGCAAGGGAAAAGCCGTCGATGGTGCGAAGCGGGGCGCGGAGGTCGTGAGAGACGGAGTAGGAGAAGGCTTCGAGCTCGCGGTTCGTGGCTTCGAGCTCGGCGGTGCGCTGGCGGACCCGGTCTTCAAGGGTGGCGTTGAGAGCAAGGATTTCGGCGGCATTCTGCTCGATCATGATGCGCGAGGCGGCGAGGCGCTCGGCGTCGTCGATGGCGGCGAGTCGGAGTTCTCGCTCCCGAAGGAAGTAGCGGAACATGAGCAGGACAAGGAGGAGATCGAGTCCGCTGGCGATGGCGATGGCGACTTTAGCACGGCGAGCGCTGATCTGCGCGGCTCCGGTGCGAATAACAAGGAGGCGGCGCTCTTCGGCCTCCATGCGATCGGCGATGTCACGAAGATTGTTGGTTTGGTAGAGGCCGATGCCGCTAAGCCGGCGTAGCCTGAGCTGCTCCTGGTCGTTGCCTTTACGTAGGTTGATGTTGGTCTCGAGACGAGTTATGCGAGCGTCAATCGCCGAGCGCATCTCTTGTTCCATAGCGATCTGCCTCGGATTGTCGGCGGTAAGGGTACGGAACTGCTGGAGATCCGCGGGAATCTCGACGCGTGCACGGTCAAAGATGTCGAGGTAACCGGGAATTCCGGTGTTGATGTAGCCACGGGCGGCGATTTCGGCGTCCTTGCTAGAGCTCATGACCTGTTCGACCTGGTGGATGACCTCCCAGGTGTGGTCGACCCAGTACTCACTTTGAAGAAGAACCTGCAGAGCGCGAAAGGCGACAAGGGCATTGATGCCCGCCACTACGATGACGACGAGGAGAAGAGCGGGAACGAGGATGCGTCTGGGTCGGGTCGGCATGGGACGGCTTGGCCCAGTGTAGCGAACGGTGTGGGTTTGCGTGAGGGGGGAAAGAGGCACGGGCCAGAATAGTTAGCCTGTGACGACGCTGAGTGCGACGACGGAAAAAAAGATGGCGACCGTGTCTTCGAGGACGGCGACGCGCCAGTCGGGCCAGCCAGTTCGAGCGACAGAGCGGTGGCGGATGTGGAAGCCGGCGAAGGTTCCGAGGACGGCACCGAGGGCTCCGAGGAGGGCTCCTTCGACGGCCGAGCCAATGAGGGCCGTGGCGATCAGCGCGCCGACGAAGCCGCCGAAGCAGATCCGTGAAACGAGCGGGAAGGGCGCGGTGCGCGCGGGGGTGTTGGGGAGCTTGTCGCCGGTGTATTCCCCAAGGGCGAGGAGGGTGAAGACGATGACGCTGATGAGTTTGGCGGTCCAGAAGGCCCATGTGCCTTGGACAGGGAGGTGGCCGAGGAACGCGAACCAACAAAGGACGGCGATGGGAGTCATGGCGCGCAGGCCCGTTGCGATGCCGAGGATAGGGATGGCGACCAGCCAGGACAGCATTGCCATTGCCATAGGGGAGTCAGGACCTCGGGTGCCAGTTGTGCGCGCGTGACTCTGTGGCTTAGGAGGCGCCGGCGGGAATGGGTTCGCGGAGATAGTCGTAGAGGGGAAACTGTTCCGCGAGTTCGGCAGCGCTTGCACGGATGTCGCGAAGACCAGTGGTGTCCGTAGGGTGCTCGAGGGCTTGGGCGATCCAGTTTGCGACGGTTCGCATTTCGGGCTCGCGCATGCCACGGGTGGTGAGAGCGGGAGTGCCTATGCGGATTCCCGAGGGCTTCATGGGGGGGTTCTGGTCGTAGGGTATGGCATTTTTGTTGACGGTGATGCCTGCCTCGCCGAGGGCATGCTCGGCCTCGGAACCGAGAATGCCGCGCTCGAAGACATCTATCAGGAGGAGATGGGTGTCGGTGCCGCCGGAGATGATGCGGAACCCACGGGCGGCGAGTTCTTCAGCGAGGACCTTGGCGTTGGCGACGATCTGGGCGGCGTACGTGCGGAAGTCTGGCTGGAGGGCTTCGCGAAAGGCGACGGCTTTGGCGGCGACGACGTGCATGAGGGGGCCGCCCTGCTGGCCGGGGAAGACGGAGCGGTCGATGCTGGCGGCGAACTGCTGCTCGCACAGGATGAGGCCGGAGCGAGGGCCGCGAAGGGTTTTGTGGGTCGTTGTGGTGACAACGTGGGCGTGCGGGAGGGGCGACGGGTGGGCGTGGCCGGCGACGAGGCCGGCAAAGTGGGCCATGTCGATCATGAGGAAGGCGCCGACCTTATCTGCGATCTGGCGCATGCGGGGGAAGTCGAACTGGCGAGGGTAAGCGCTGCCGCCGCCGACGATGACTTTGGGCTTTTCGCGGGTGGCGATGCTTTCAAGTTCGTCATAGTCGATGGTTTCGGTGTCTTTGCGAACCTGGTAGCCGACGATGCGGTAGAGCTTGCCGGAAAAGTTGAGTTTGTGGCCGTGGGTAAGATGGCCGCCGTGAGCGAGGTCGAGGCCGAGAATGCAGTCGCCGGGCTGGAGAAGGCTCATGTAGGCAGCGGCGTTGGCTTGCGAGCCGGAGTGAGGCTGAACGTTTGCGTGCTCGGCGGCGAAGAGCTGCTTGGCACGATCGCGGGCGAGGGTTTCGACGACGTCAGCGTATTCGCAACCGCCGTAGTAGCGCTTGCCGGGGTAGCCTTCGGCGTATTTGTTCGTGAGAACGGAGCCGGCGGCCTCGAGGACAGCGCGCGAGACGAAATTTTCTGAGGCGATCATTTCGAGGCCCTCGTGCTGGCGAGCGGTCTCGTGCTCGATCTGCTGAAAGATTTCGGGATCGGAGGCGGCGAGGGTGGCGGCGAGGCGGATCGGCATAAGGGGATTTTATGCTTTGGCAGCTAAGCGGGAGCAAATACAGGGTTCTGTTCCATGCGGCGATCCCCGCTCTCGGGTCGACACGACGGAGCGAGTGGTGCTGTTTCGCTCAGGGTTGGATTGCCAACTGTTTGAAGGCGCTATGGACGAAAGAGCCCAGGTACCAACCGTCGATGTACTTGTAAGGGGTTTCGCCGGTGGTGTAGTGGCCGCAGGGGAGGGTGCGGGAGGTGTAGTCCACGCGATGACGGTCAAAAGACCGGAGGACCTCGAGGGAGAACTCGCGGAGGAAGGTGAGATCGTAGGTGGCATGGACGACGAGCGAGCGACGACGGGGGACTGCAGCAAAGCGTTGCATGTAGGAGGCCGGGCTGATGGAGGTGAAGATCTGGCGGACCTGGTGCTGGGTGAGACCAGCCTCCTCGAAGGCCTGACGGATGTGACGGGTGGACTGACCGGTCCAGACGACATCACCGAAGCAGGTGGACGCGTGATTGAAGGCGCAGATTTCCAGGCGGGGATCATGGGCAGCGGCGATGAAGGCGTAACAGGAGCCCAGGGAGGTGCCGAGAACGCCGAACTGCTGATAGCCCTGTTGCTCGAGCCAGTCGAGGCAGGAGCGGATATCAACGACGGCTTGCCGGCAGGCGGCAACGGTGCGGCCGACGTTGGCACTGACGGCGTAGTCGGAACGTTCGGTCTCTGCGGGGCGGCGGATGTCGTGGTAGGGCTTGGAAAGGCGCAGAGCGGAGATGCCGAACCGATTAAACAGGGTACAGAGGGCGTTATGGGAGAAGGCGTCCGCGTTCCACTGGGGAAGGACGATGATGGCCTGGCGGGGTTTGGCGGCGGATGAGGGCCTTCGGGCGGCGGGGTACCAGCGGGCGTTGACGACGTCGTTTTCGGGGTAGCGGGTGGAGATGGGAGATGTGAAGCGAAGAAAGGGGGCGGGTGCGGCACCGACGGTTTCGGATTTGCGACGCCAAGCGGCATCTTCGGCGAGGGTTTTGGGGCGGAAGTTAGTGGGAAAAAGCTGGGGATGGCGGTCTTCGAGGCGGAAGTCAGTGGGGGTGGTGTAGCGAAAGAACTCTTCGGAGTTTGCAACAATCCCGGTGTTGCGAGCAATCATGCGGTGGAGATCTGGATTCTGAGGGGCGGGTTCGCCGGGAACCGGATGCACACTGGGGAGCCAATCGAAACCCCAATCCAGGGGACGGACGACGCGGTTGGTGTCGCGAGTGGTGAGCGCGGTCTCCCAAGCAAACATCCACTTTGCATAAAGCTGGCGAAGCATCGCATCCAGTTTACCAATTGGGTGGAGATGGCGTTTAAGGCGCGGTTAGATGTCGGAGAAGACGAAGCAGATACGGCCGACCATCAGCTCTGCGGGAGAACTGCCGGCGGGGACGGGAAGGAGGGTGACGGGAAAGGATCGGGCGTAAGGACGGAGGATAAGGTGGTTCTCATCGAAGTCTACGAGTCGAAAGAGGAGCGAGGTGCCTAGGCGGACGGCGTAGGTGG
>CALMVL010000098.1 GCA_937873265.1 uncultured Granulicella sp. | reverse complement strand
GCTGCAGGGGGTGGCGTCGACGATCCTCATTGTGGCGGCGTGGGCGCGCGGGGTGCCGCCGGTGACGCTCCTGCGGATGGTGGCGAATGTGGGCATCGAGGTGCTGGTGGGAACGGTGCCGGTGCTGGGGGACATGTTCGATATCGCGTGGAAGGCGAATCGGCGGAACTACGCGTTGCTGACGGGCAGCCTGGAGGAGCCGGAGCGGGTCCGCCGGCGGAGCTGGATGTTTTTTGCAGGGTTGTGCTGTGTTCTGCTGGCCCTGCTTGTGCTGCCGCTGGTGGTGTTCTCCTGGCTCACCGCGCACTTCCTGCACGGGATGCTGGGGCGGGGCTTTCGGGCGTGACTCCCAACCCGTCCGACGGAAGACAAAGGGTTGGGAGGCAAAGGCCCTGAGTTGCCGCCAGATCCAGACCGGCGATGCGTCCGACCCCGCGTCGTGATCAGGCGAATGCCTCGAGCACCTGCTGCGTGGTCCGGACCTTGGAGAGACGCGGGAAGATCGTCTTCACCGCGAACTCCTGCATCTCCGGCGAGAAGGTGCCGCAGGCATCCTCCACCGTCACAAACGCGAAACCGAGGCCGGTCCCCTGACGCAGCGTGCTTTCCACCCCCAGGTTGGTGGCAACGCCGGCGAGCACAACCGTATCGACGCCGCGGCTGCGCAATGCCTGCTCCAGATCTGTACCGGCAAACGCCCCCCAATGGCGCTTGGTGATCAGCAGATCCCCGCTTTGCATGCCCGCGGACTCGGCGATCTCGCTTGCCGCCGGAGGAATATCCTTCGGGATGTTCATCGGCTCATCCGAGGGCACCGCCAGGAAATCACTCATGAGCACATGCACGTAAACCACCGGCGCAGAGTGCGCGCGAAAGCGTTCGGCCAGCGTCCGAGCGCGTTCAACAATCTCCGGAACGGGGTAGGGTTTGGTTTCGCGGCTCAGAATGCCGTTCTGCAGGTCGATCAGCACAAGCGCCGTCTTCTTGGGATCCAGCTTCAGCGTCTCACTCAACTTTTTTTACCTCGTGGATTGAGATGCGCGCGACGACCTCGCATCCTGCTGTCTAGAGTATGGGGTCCCCTCGTCTTCGTAAACTTGGGGGGGACACTCTCGCCGCATCGCGAAGCCGAGGACGTCCGGGGTTTGTGGGCACACGCTCTGCGCCTCACTCTTTCAGCTGAACTCCTACCGCCGAAGAGGCGGTGTCGCGGAGCGTCTCAGGAAGCTTCAGCCAGATCCATGCAGCGAGAGCAAAGACGACGCTGCTGACCAGCATGGCGCGCAGCAGGCCAAAGTGCTCGGCGAGCAAGCCGGTAAGAATCGGCGAAAAGAAACTGACCAGCCGTCCCCAGTTGAAGATGGAGCTGGCGGTCGACTTCAGGTGCGGCGGGTAGAGCTCTGCAAGCCATGGGCCCCAGATGACGCTGGCGGAAAGGGTGAGCCCATACAGCACCCCGAGAAGGGTGAGCGTCCAGCTGTGTCCGGGGACGGTGAGGTACGCCACGATGGTGGCGGCGGCGGCGAAGAAGCCGGCCGCGCCCACGCGCCGGCCATACCGATCGCCGGCCCAGCCCCAGAAGAAGCCGCCAAGAACGTTGCCGGCAAACTGGGTTGCGATGAGCCGGCCCACCTCCGCCGCGGGCAGGCGACGGATCGTCAGCAGATAGGTGGTCACCCACCCGCTAAAGGCCTGGTAGGCAAAGAAGTTGAGCCCGGTCATGGTCGCGAGCAGAAGCGTTTGCCGGCGCAGCGCGGGGGTGAACAACTCCGCCAGCGGCAGTTTGCCTTGCCTGGGAGGCGCGCTCTCGGTCCGCGGGATCACCACGAACGCAAATCCAGCCAGAAGCAGGGGCGGAAGTCCGCCGAGCCACAGCAGCGTCCGCCAGTCGCGAGCTCCGAGGTGTCCGAAGGCGATACCGAGGGTGATGATCGCGAGGCTGAAGGTGGCATTGATGGCGCTGGCGAGCTTTCCGCGCAGCGTCGGCCGAAACAGGTCGACGTAGATGCCCACGACCACGGGGAAGCTGCCGCCAAGAAACAGCCCAAGCACGAAGCGCTGCAGCAGCAAGGTCCCATAGCTGGTGACGAGCGTGCCCGCGAGCAGAAGCAGGCCATAGCCGGACATGACGACGACCAGCATGGTCCGTCTGCCCAGCCGATCGGCCATCTGGCCGATCGAAAGCGCGCCGAGCAGCGCACCCGCGCCCTGGGCCGAATAGGCGGATCCGGCCTGCGTGAGGCTCAGGCCCAGGCTGGCGCGAAACAGCGGCCGCAACACATCCACCGTGTTCCAGGCCCACCCGTAAAAGAACTCCGCGATCAGCAGGAAGCCGAACGCGGTCAGCCGCCGGGACAGCGGCAAATCCACCAACGCGCCGCTCACTCGCACCGTCACGGCGGACGCCACCGCTCCCTCATCGGCCTCAGGCAGAGGGGGCGTACGCTCCCCGGACACGCGCGAAACAGTCATGCGACCTCACATCCCGGCAAGCGACGACCAGGCCGCCCGATCCTGCTTTACGCGGCGGCGCGCTGCATGGCTCCCAGCTTCAGCTGCACCAGCAGGGAAAGCTCGTCATAGAGCGTCCACTCGTCGACGATCTTTCCGTCGCGGATGTGGAGGTGGGTGAAGCCCATGACGACCAGCTTGAGCCCGGTCGGCGGACCCAAAGATCCGTAGCCGAGGTGATGGCCATCCAGCACCCACCGGATGGCCACCTTGACGCCGCCCTCTTCGCTCTCGACCGAACAGATGTGCTGGGGCACATACGCGCCGTCGGGGATCATTGCGACCAGCCGCATGGTCTGCTGCATCACGGCCGCCGGCCCGTACAGCTCCCGCATCAGCGGCCCGTGCCACTGGCAGTTGGAGGCGTAGATCTCGCCGATCTTGCCGAACATGCGCTTGTTGAGGATGTGGTGAAGCCAGCGCAGCACCTCGGCCTCGGTCTCCGTGTGGGCTAACGACAGATCGGGCTCCGTCTCCGGCGGGTACTGACCCAGCAGCCGGCGGTTCTCCGCGACCTCCACAACGGCTTCGCCTGCTTCAAACTTCCTGCGGGCGATCGACAGCGCGTACTCCTGCGGGTCGATCCCGAGCTGGACCAGCTGCGCCATGTTGTCGCGCGCCACCCATTCGCGGTAGATCTTGTTTTCGAGGATCATGCAGTCCACGATGGTGCGCGTCACAAAGGTGCGGCCGGTGGGCTTGCCAAAGATGCCGTACTCGGTGTGCCGGCCGGTGCCGTGGGTCATGTGCGAGGTATAAAAGCCGTCCACGTCATTGCCGCGCCACACGACGGAGGTGGCCATCCCGCGGCGGTCGGGCAGTTCCACGATGCGCTGGATGGTTTCGCGCACGATGCTTTCGCGGTCATACATGGTGCCCAGAACTCCATACAAGACGCAGTTGTGCGTGTAATGGCTGTAGATGAGCCCGACGTCGCGCTCGTCCCAGATGCGGTGGGTGCAGCGGACGATGTAGTCGACGATGTCGGTGTAGACCGGGTCGAAGCCGCGCATGCTCTGCACGCGGGGCCTGTCTGTGGGCACCAACTCGGTGAAGTCGCGGCGTTCGACCTGCAACACCCTGCCGTTCTGCGGTTCCGGTTCGTTCATCGTAGGCTGTTGCTCGCTCACTTGCTCCCCTTGGAAAGCTGCCCGGCCGGCCGCGGGCCCCTGCCCATGCATCGTGCGCTAGCTCGGGAGGTGTGGAACCATGCTGCCACAGCCGCGGCTGTTCTTTTCAGATTTTCGCGCGCGCGCCCCGCACAGCTTCGCGGGGAGCGGTCCCACGCAGCCTGGCCGCGGTTACCCGAACATCCGCGGTCGCCCTTTGCCGCCCGGCTCAAACGCCCGGAGCCCAGGTCCACCCCTCGACGCGGTACTTTGGGTCCCGCGGCTCCGGGAGTGCAGCAAAGGTGCTTCGCCGCTCGGCCATGGTCATCGCACTCACGAGGGCGTCAAAGGCATCCTCGCTGCCCAGAGCGCGCGCCAGCACCGCCCGCGACAGGCCGGCATAGGCCGCGTCGTCCCGCCGCTTCCGGTCGAGGTACACGCGGCGAGCCGCCGCATTCGATTTCCGCACCGCGCCTGTGTTCAGTCGCGAATACATTTCCACCACCAGCGGCTGTGCCCCGGACGCGCCGACCTCCGCCGAGCCTGGCCGGTCAAACGGCCAGATGCGGAAGCCGGCCTCGCGGAGGCGCAGCAACACCGGCATGCCCCGGAGCGATGCCGTTCCCACGCTTCCCGAGCCGCCAATCTGAAAGACGCTCTTCGGCGTGATGCCCTTCACCCTGGCCGCGCGCTCCGCCTCGCTGATGTGCGCCACCAGCTTGCAGTCGATGTCGGTCGCCCGCAGCATGCGCTCGATCCGCTCGCCCGAAAACTCGTGCGGCCGTTTGTGCGGCTTGCCCCAGAACCGGCGGTCGCCATGCCCGCGCTCGAGCCACCGCTCCCCGTGACCGCCGGCCACCAGCCGCCAGAAGGCCGGTCCATCGGCGCAGCCCATCTCACCGCGTACGAACCACTCCGGGAAGCCGAAGCAGAAGTCGAAGCCGACCACCATGCGCGGCGTTTCCCGCGCGAGCGCGATCAGCCAGTCGGCGGTCTCGTCCCGCGTTCGGCCGTTTTCGAGCCGAACCACACCCGCCATCCCTCGCGCCCGGGCCGCCGCCCCAGACCGTCCCCGAGCCGCCTGCGCCGCCGTCCAAACCCCCGCGTAGATGTGCCGGCGCTGCCCCGCCGCATCCACCCGCCCGCTCCAGTCACATGCCACGACTCGCTCGACCGATACCGCCGAAGGCTCCATCCCTCCATCATCGCCCGAACAGAGGCTCCCTTTGAGAGCCGGCCACCGCGTGAGAAAATGGAGGCAGTCCCATGCTGATTACCACGCTTGAACTTGAAAAAGAGCCGCTCGAACTCGATCACAGCTTTCCGCCGGACGCCATCGACTACGCCCCGGACCTCCGCCAGACCGGTCCGCTTTCGGTCAAAGGCCGCGCCGACCTTCTCGTCGAGCATCGCGGACCCAAGGAGTTCGTTCAGGACATCCGCCTCCGCGCAAGCTATTGCGGCCCCTTCGAGCTCCAGTGCGCACGATGTCTCGATCCCGTTGCCGAGCAGATCGGCGGCGAATTCGACTTGATCTTCCGGCCGCACGCGGCCGACGCCGATGCCGCCGAGCGATCGATCACCGAAGAGGAGACCGAAATCGGGTATTATGACGGAAGCGGGCTTCTGCTCGAGGACGTCGTGCGCGAGCAGGTGCTGTTGTCGCTGCCCAGCCGAACCCTCTGCCAGCAGGACTGCAAGGGGCTCTGCCCGCACTGCGGACAGAATCGCAACGGAACCGACTGCCACTGCGAACCGGCCCTGGCCGATCCGCGGTGGAATGCGCTTGCCAGCCTGTCCGGCAAGCTGCAGTAGACATCCGGGCCTCGCCCGACTTTCTGCCGCACCAAGATTGTGCTCGCTCCTTCCGCGCCCCTGACCGGTCGCCGAAGCCGACCGAAAGGAACCTCCGATGCCGAATCCGAAACGCCGCCACTCCAAGCAGCGCACCGCCAAGCGCCGTTCCCACGACTTCCTCACGCCTACCGGAACCTCCGTGTGCCCCAACTGCCAGGAGCGTAAGCTGCCCCATCGTGCCTGCCGCAAGTGCGGCCAGTACAAAGGCCGCGAAGTTCTCGCGACCGAAAAGGCCAGCTAGTCTCTGTCCTAAGTTCTTGGCCGCGGCGCTGCGGTGGGTCGGTTCGCCCCACGAGGATCCCGGCCTCACGCAAGCGCCGTAGCGGGAAACAGAACCGGGAACATGTCGAACCTTACCCTGTCACACGCACGCTGGACACCCTTCGCGTCATGCCGATCGACATCGTAGTCGATGCCATGGGTTCCGACCGCGCTCCCGATGCAGAGATCCGGGGCGCGATTCTGGCATGCCGTCAGCTCGACGTGCGCGTCTTTCTGGTCGGCCCGGAGCCTGAGCTCGCTCCCGCCCTTGCCCAATGCCTGCGCGGTCAGCAGCTGCCGATCGAGATCGTCCACGCCTCCGAGTGGATCTCCATGGACGACAAGGCCGCTCAGGCCGTGCGCGCCAAACGCGATTCCTCGATGCGCGTCGGCCTCCGTATGGTTCGCGAAGGCCGGGCCGCCGGATTCTTCACTGCCGGCAACACCGGCGCCGCCATGGCCACCGCCAGAATGGTTCTGGGCATGCTCTCGGGCGTCGACCGCCCCGCCCTCGCCACCATCCTCC
>CALMVL010000097.1 GCA_937873265.1 uncultured Granulicella sp. | reverse complement strand
CATGGTGAGGGGGGTAGGTTTAGGTTGGTTGTAGGGAGGGTGGCAGTCGAAAGGGTGAGATGTTTAGGCTTCGAACGATATCAATACTTTTATGGAGTCTTGTTGTCGCTACGCAGCTAGGATCAATGTGAATGGAGAAATGCTCGATAGTACGGAGTAGCGGGGATGACAAAAGGAGATGCGTTCGGGGAATTTAGCTCCACCCCACTAAAAAGTTTTGCTTTTCTTATGATCCTCTCGCATGTCGAATTCCCTCTTGCTTATCCCTGAACAATTGACTATTGGAAGGCACAATTTCTTCTCGGCCATATTTAACTCTCGTCCACAAATAGTAACGTCATCTTGAGTAGCAGCTTTAGAAAGCTGCTGGACCCTTCAACATGGTCCAGGTCGAGCAGAAAGCAGTACTGAGTACAACGGCATTCTACAACCGCCCAATTAATAGTCGCTGACCTCCGTAGTCGTTATCGATGGTTGGGGCATCCCCAGCGAGACGTCACCCAAGGATGGCGACGCAATCGCCGCCGCCAAAACCCCTGTCATGGACGCATTCTCCAAGCCCGGCTCGAAGATAACCCAAGGATACACTGAGCTTGAGGCTTCGTCACTAGCTGTCGGACTGCCGGAAGGTCTCATGGGCAATAGCGAAGTTGGACATTTGAACATTGGCGCAGGAAGAGTTGTCTGGCAAGATGTTGTACGGATAGATCAAACGATCAAGAAAGGCGAATTGAACAAGGTCAAGACGCTTACGGACTGCTTTGAGCGAGCAAAAAATGGCAACGGAAGGTTACATCTACTGGGTTTGGTCTCGGACGGAGGAGTGCACTCACACATCAAGCATCTTTTCGAACTCTTGAAGGTCGCAAAGGAGCTGAAAGTGCCCGAGATCTACATTCACATGTTTGGGGATGGACGAGATACGGATCCCAAGTCTGGCGCCGGATATCTGCAAGAGCTGATCGAGAAGACGAAGGAGCTAGGAGTCGGCCAGATTGCTACGGTTGTTGGCCGCTATTACATTATGGACCGAGATAAGCGGTGGGATCGAGTGGAAGTAGGCATGGAGGGCGTCGTAGTCGGCGAAGGAGCAGACGTCACCCACTCCGCCGATCCCGTGGCCACGATCAAGGAGAAATACACCAAAGACGAAAACGACGAGTTCCTCAAACCCATCATCGTAGGCGGCAAAGAAGCCCGCGTCCAAGACAACGACACCCTCTTCTTCTTCAACTACCGCTCCGACCGCGTCCGCGAAATCACCCAGCTCCTCGGCGACGTCGACCGCTCCCCCAAACCCGACTTCCCCTACCCCAAAAACATCAGCATCACGACAATGACCCAGTACAAAACCGACTACCCTTTCCCCATCGCCTTCCGCCCCCAACACATGGGCAACGTCCTCGCCGAATACCTCGCCGCCCAATCCATCAAACAATGCCACGTCGCCGAGACGGAAAAATACGCCCACGTCACCTTCTTCTTCAACGGCGGCGTCGAAAAGCAGTTCCCGGGCGAGGACCGCGACATGGTGCCCTCCCCCAAAGTCGCCACCTACGACCAAGACCCGAAGATGAGCGCCGCCGGCGTCGCCGACCAGCTCTGCGCCCGCATCAGAGAAGGCAAGTACGAGTTCCTGATGAACAACTTCGCCCCGCCGGACATGGTCGGCCACACGGGCGTCTACGAAGCCGCGATCCTAGGCGTCGAGGCCACGGATCAGGCGATTGGGCGCGTGTACGAGTGCTGCCGGGAGGAAGGCTACGTGCTGTTCGTCACGGCGGATCATGGCAATGCGGAGGAAATGAAGACGGAGGAGGGGAAACCCAAGACGAGCCATACGACTAATAAGGTGCCGTTTGTGATGGCGAATGCGCCGGAGGGGTGGGGGTTGAGGG
>CALMVL010000096.1:1435-17862 GCA_937873265.1 uncultured Granulicella sp. | reverse complement strand
ACCACAGCAAAGACCATCGTTGGACGAGAGATCATGCGGGCACGCGATTTTCGAGACCAGTCCCTATCTGTCCTGAAATGAAAACGGTTGCGTTACTATCAGGTTCGCTTACAAGGCCAATGGGAGCATAGCACGCCCATTGCGGCATACTCGGCTCGGACCTTTGGGCAGCCTACCGAACGGCGTGCGCTTCGGCGTACCCTCATGGCATGGCTCCTGGATCCTCCAACTCTCTCCATCTGTCGCACTCTCTCGATCCTCGCCCGACGGACGCGCTGCTGGTGATCGACATGCAAATGGACTTCCTGCCGGGCGGATCGCTGGCAGTCGCGGACGCGGACACGATCATTCCCGGCATCAACGAGCTCGCCGCGCGCTTTGACCATGTGATCCTGACGCAGGACTGGCATCCTCGACGGCACATCTCCTTTGCCACCACGCATGGCAAGCAGCCCTTTACCGATACCGTCGAAGCGGCGTACGGAACGCAGACGCTGTGGCCGGAGCACGCCGTGCAGGGCTCGCCTGGAGCGGAGCTGCATCCGGATCTGCGGATCCCCCACACCGAACTGATTCTGCGCAAGGGGTTTCGCGAGCAAATCGACAGCTACTCGGCGTTTACCGAGAATGATGGCGTGACGCATACGGGTCTGGCCGGCTACCTGCGCGAGCGCGAGCTGACGCGACTCTTCTTTGTCGGCCTCGCGTACGACTTCTGCCTTGGATCGTCCGCCATCGCTGCGGCGCGGCTTGGATTTGAGGCAATCGTTGTGCACACTCTCAGCCGCGCCGTCAATCTGCCTGGGACGGTGGAGGCCACCGACGCGCAGTTCAGGCGGCTCGGGGTGCGCTTGGTGTCTGCCGACGAGATCGGGGGATCGCAATTCACTCCTTCCAGCGGTCCCGTCGGCGAAGGAGCGTAACGGCGGTCGCGACTCCCAGGCCAAGAAGCGCGGCCGCCCCCATCGCGTTCAGAATGGCCACTGGACCGGCGCTGTCGGTGGTTGCGCCGGCGTGCTCGAACAGAAACAGGTACCCCATGCAGGAGACCGGCAGCGCAACCACGAAGGTGGCGAAGCCGACCAGGATGCCGATCGCGAGATCTCTGGTCCAATCGTGTTGCACGCGTCCGAGCCGCTTTCTACGAGCCTGAGAGCCCGAGCTCGGCGGCTCGCGCCTGCATGGCCGCGAGACAGATGCCAAGGTGCTCTTCAAGTGGGAGGCCAAGCAGATCGGCGCCCCGAACAATGTCTTCGCGCTTCACTGCCCGCGCAAACGCCTTGTCCTTCATCTTCTTCTTCACGCCGGCGACCTCGACATCCGCGATCGACCGGGTCGGCTTCACCAGGGCGCAGGCCGTAAGGAAGCCGGCGAGCTCGTCGGAGGCGAAGAGCGCTCGATCGAGGTGGCTTTCGGGCTCGACGCCGGAGTAGTCGGCGTGGGCGAGGATGGCATGAAGGATCGCTTCGGGCCAGCCATGCTCGCGCAGATACTGGACCCCAACAAAGGGGTGCTCCGCGGGCGAGGGGTGTCGCTCGTAATCCATGTCATGGAGGAGGCCGGCCGAAGCGTACAGCTCGGCAAACTGATTTATCTGGTCGCCGCTGAGGCCGAGGCGCAAGGCTTCGAGCCGGCCGTAGGCCTCCGTGCAGGCGGCCACTGCCATGGCATGCTTGCGCAGGCTTTCGCCGGCCGTCCACGCTTCGAGTAGGGTTTGCGCGTCGCGGCGGGTGTGGGTATCGGCCATAGTGTTTCTCTGTTATCCACTCTACCTGGTCGCTGTAAAGAGCCGGGGGTTTACCGGAAAGGTTCCCTGTTCGGTTTTCTTTGGGTCTCTTTGGCAATCGGCTGGATTTTCCCTTGACGGTTCGGGTACGCCGGTGCCACTCTAGGCACATCACACGGTGCATTATCGGACGTGTGCTGCGGTCCTTGCTCTGGAATCCGCTCCGCACGACACAACTTATGGCAACCATGATGGCCCCTGTTGAGCAGCGCGAGGTCGTGCGCTGTGACCACTGTAGCCTGGTGCAGTTCCGCACAGCGAATGCGCTCTGCCGGCGCTGCAAGAAGTGCCTCGAGATCGAGGAGCCCCCACCGGCTCCGGCCGTGCTCGAGCTGGTAACGGCCGCACCCGCCGCAACGACGGGCGCCCTGCAGGTGGCTACGGCGGTCCGCGATCTGCGCCACGTACGCAACCTTTCGCAGCGGCAGCTCGCGGCTCGTATGAACGTCCCCCGCACCTACATCTCCAAGATTGAGAATGGCAAGGCGATGCCGACTCTGTCGTCGCTCGACCGGCTGGCGAGAGCGCTGCAGGTGGACATCTCCGTGCTTCTGCGGGATTCATCCACACGGCACCGGGACGAGACGGCAGTGCTGATGACCGATCCGTTCCTCGCGGAGATTGCGCACTACGCGTCGCAGCTCGACGGGTTGCAGCGATCCATCTTTCTGAACCATGTTCGCGAGCTCGCGGCCGGACGCCGGCGAACCGCGTAACCCGCAGCAAACCTCCTTTCCTCAGGGCGGGCGTCCCGCAGCGGCGCCCGCTCCTCTCTTCCCCTCTTCGAACATCTCTGCCTCCGAGCCCGTCCGCCCTTCGTTGCGCGGTGTACCCCGGTGTGCTAGCGTCATGCTTTGTGAGGTCGCGTTGCGCCCATCTCCCCCCAGCCGTCTCCATGAACTCTCTCCGGAAGAGATGGGGGTCTACAACCAGCTCGCGCCGGAACGGCTTCCACAGCACATCGCCATCATCATGGACGGAAACGGCCGGTGGGCCGGCAAGCGCGCGCTCAAGCGCTTTCTGGGCCATCAGCAGGGCGCGGAAAGCGTGCAGTACGTCGTCGAAACGGCGTCGCGCATCGATCTCCCCTACCTGACGCTCTACGCGTTTTCGCTTGAAAACAATCTCCGGCGACCGAAGTCTGAGGTCAGCTTCCTGATGAAGCTGCTTAAGACCTACCTCGTTGGCAACGTCAAGCGCATGAACGACAACAACGTGCGCATGAACTACATCGGCCGGACGCAGGAGCTGCCCGCCGAAGTGCAGGAAACCATGCAGTGGGCGATGGAGTCGACCGGCAGAAATACGGGAACGACGCTGACGCTGGCGCTCAACTACGGATCGCGGTCGGAGATTGTGGATGCGGTTCGGACCATCCTCACCAAGTTAGCCGCGGAGGCGCATGGGCGAGGCTGCTCGGTTGAAGATCTGATTGGCTTGGGGGCGCTTGACACCCTGGAAGAAGCGAGCATCTCGGACGCGCTCTACACGGCGAAGATGCCGGACCCGGATCTGGTCGTCCGGACCTCCGGAGAGCAGCGAATCTCGAACTTCCTCCTATGGCAGATCGCGTATGCGGAGATCTTCGTGACGGATCGGCTGTGGCCGGACTTCCGTGGCTTGCATCTGCTGGAAGCCATCGCGGCGTACCAGCGACGGGACCGCAGGTTCGGTGGCTTGACCGAGAACCAGACCGACGAGAACCTTTCGAGTCTGGAACCGGCCGACCAGGTGGCCGCTGAGATCGAGGATCAGCTGACGCCCGAGGCACAGCGGCAGCTTTCGCGACGTTAGCCCGACGTATCCGCTGCCCGGTGTCCCGCATGTATTCTGCTTGAGGTCCCCCCGAGCAGATGAAACGCATCCTTACCGCCCTTGTCCTGATTTTTGCCGTCTTTGCGCTGCTGTTTTTTGGCAAGCTCTGGATGATTACGGTAGCGGCCGCGCTGGTCGCCGAACTCGCCGCGTATGAGTTCCTGCAGCTGGCCGCGGTGGGTGCGCGCCTGCACGGAGCGAGCCTCCGCATCCCGCTGTGGTGGATGTCGGTCGCGACCGCGTCGCTGTTTCTGGTCAGCATCCCCAATTTCCCGGTTGAGGCACAGCTGCCGGTCATCAGCTTGCTCACGCTCGTCCTGTTCGCCTGGAACGGCTTCCGGTCACCGCTGGTGCAGGTGCTGCCCGATACGGCGCAGGGTCTCTTCGGTCTGCTGTGGATCGCGTACCCGCTGACGCTGATCCCGCTGCTGTGGAAGCAGGAAGATGGGCCTGCGCTGGTGCTGTTCCTGATGGTTTCGGTGTGGGCGGGCGACATTGCCGCCCTCTACGTGGGCCGCGCATTTGGACGACACAAGCTGGCTCCGCGCCTTTCGCCGGGAAAGACATGGGAGGGCACGGTTGCGTCGGTCGCAGGATCACTCACCGCGGCCGGCGGGGTCATCGCACTCGGCAATGCGCTGACAACGCGGGGGGATATGCTGCTGCACATCTCAGAGCCGGTCTGGCAGTCGCTGGTCCTGGCCGCCATCCTCAATGCGGCGGCGCAGCTGGGCGACCTGCTGGAATCGGCCGTCAAGCGTGGCGCGGGCGTGAAGGATTCGGGCAGCATGCTGCCGGGTCATGGTGGCATGCTGGATCGCATCGATGCACTGCTGCTGGCCGCTCCGGTGCTGTGGTATGTGCTGCTGGTGAAGGACTACTTTGGGCTGGGCAGGTTTTGAGGCTCTCTCTTGTCTCTCACCAGAGAACAGCAACATAACAGCGGGAACATCGGGTCTTTGTCCCATCTGCGAAAATGGGGAGGTGAAAAACATCGCCATTCTTGGCTCGACGGGCTCCATCGGGCGCTCTACCCTGTCCATCTGTGAGTCCTTTCCTGACCGGTATCGGCCCGTCGCGCTCGCGGCAGGTCAGAATGGAGAGGCCGCCCTCGCGCAGTGTCTGCGCTGGCGGCCGGAGATGGTCTCGCTGGCGACGGAGCCGCTCGCCGAAAGCCTGCGCCAACGTTTGCATGCGGCCGGCGTCACCGGGATCAGCGTCGTCCATGGCACAGCGGGGACGGTAGCCTGCGCCACCCTACCGAAAGTGGACTTCGTCGTTTCGGCGATTGTGGGCGTGGCCGGTCTTGAGGCCACCTATGCCGCGGTGCTGGCGGGGAAATCCATCGGGCTCGCAAACAAGGAATGCCTGGTTGCCGCAGGCGAGCTGATCCTGGCCGCGGCGCGCGAACGACACGTGCCGATGCTGCCGATCGATTCTGAACACAACGCCGTGCACCAGTGCATGCGCGGCGGCTTGCCGGGGGAGGTCCGGCAGGTGTGGCTCACAGCGTCCGGTGGACCGTTCCGTCACACGCCGGCACGGGAGTTCGAAGACATTACCCCGGCGCAGGCATTGAAGCACCCGACGTGGGTCATGGGCCAGCGCATCACGGTCGACTCGGCCACGATGATGAACAAGGGCTTTGAGGTCATCGAGGCGTGCCGCCTCTTTGATCTGCCGCCGTCGCAGGTACGCGTCACCGTACATCCGCAGTCGACGGTCCACTCGATGGTCGAGTTCGTCGATGGATCGATCCTCGCGCAGGTTTCGGTGACCGATATGCGGCTGCCGATTCTGTATGCGCTGGCCTATCCGGAGCGGCCCACCGCACCTCCGGCTACGCCGACATCGCCGTCGCTGCAGTTCGACCTCGCGCAGCTCAGCCATCTCGATTTCGAGCAGCCGGATCTTGACAAGTTCCCCTGCCTGCGACTGGCGTACGAGGCCGCGGCTTCGTCGCAGCAACATTGCATCGCGCTCAATGCAGCAGATGAGGTTGCGGTCGCGGCATTCCTCGAAGGTCGCATTTCGTTCGGGGCCATTCCACGTACAATCGAGCAGGTGCTAGTGCACACCGCTTCGGGCTCTCCGGCGTCTATCGAAGAGGTGCTCGCGTACGACCGGTCTGCCAGGGCTCGCGCTGGCGAGATGGTGGCGCATGAGGCCGAAGCTGTCCGCGCGTGACACCGACGCCGCCCCACGAGGTTTTCGCTCTCCCTGATGTCCACAATCGTTGAACTCGCCATCGTCCTCGGCATCATGGTGCTGGTCCATGAGTTTGGGCACTTTGCCCTGTGCAAGCTCTGCGGTGTCCGCGTGGAGGCGTTTGCTGTCGGTTTCGGCAAGCGTCTGGTTGGCTTTCGCAGCGGCGGGACCGAGTATCGTCTCAATCTTCTGCCGCTGGGCGGCTACGTGAAGATGGCCGGAGAGATGCCGGGTGAAGCCAAGACAGACGATCCGGGCGAGCTGCAGAACCACCCTCGCTGGCAGCGGGTTCTGATCGCCGTGGCGGGTCCGGTCTTCAACTTCCTGCTGGCGATCGCCCTGATGACCGCGGTCTACATGCTGCACAACGAGGTGCAGGAGTATCTGTCGGGTCCGGCGGTGGCGGACTACGTTCCGGCCAACACGCCGGTTGCGCGCACGGGGCTCGAGGCCGGAGATCGCATCACGCACTACGACACGATCGACAATCCAACCTGGGATCAGGTCGCCGTTCGATCGCTGCTCAACCTGAATCAGACGATTCCGATCGCGTTTACGCACGACGGTCGGACGACCGACACCACGCTCTTTGTCGAATCAAAGACCGGCGCCGAAAACTTTTCGCTCGACCACTTCGGCCTCATTCCGCGCATGCAGACTGTTCCGATCGAGGTCGAGGCGCTCGAGCCCAACATGCCCGCGGAGAAAGCAGGGCTGAAGGCCGGGGACAAGATCGTCTCGATCGACGGCCTCCATCTGCATTCCGTTCCGGCACTGCTGGCCTACTTGCAGGATCGTGCCGGGAAGCCGGCTTCGCTGCTCGTGCTGCGCAACGGAGCGACGATCCCCCTCGAGATCACGCCGCAGCTGGCCGACATCGGCGACGGAACGAAGGATTACCGGCTCGGCTTCCGCTACCTGCAGCCGCCGGTCAAGGTGGAGAAGCTGCCCTTCGGACAGGCGATGGCCGCATCCTGGAACTTCAACTGGAAGGCCGCGAAGCTCATAGGCGAGGTCATCAGGCGGATGTTCACCCGACAGGTCTCCGTCAAGAGCCTTTCCGGTCCGATCGGCATCGGGCAGCAGGTCCACGAGGCTGTCCAGATGCCCGGGTGGATGCCGATCATGAGCCTCATGGCGTACATCTCGGTCAATCTCGGCATCTTCAATCTGCTGCCGATCCCGATCCTCGATGGCGGCATGATTCTGTTTCTGCTCATCGAGGAGGTCATCCGCCGCGACATCGACCAGACCATCAAGGAGCGCGTGTACCAGGTCGCGTTTGTGTGCCTGATTGTGTTTGCAGCGTTTGTGATCTTCAACGACATCTCGAAGCTCGGACTCTTCACCAAACTCCGGCCGTAAATCAACCCCTTGCCTAGCGTCCTTCCAGACGCAGCTCCGCGATGATCTCCGCAGCGGCGGCACGCGCTTCGTCCTCCCGGTCCGGCGGGAAGCTGATGGCTCCAACGCGTGCATGTCCGCCGCCGCCGTAGCGCTCGCAAACCTCGGCGAGATTCACCAGATCGCTCGCCGGCATCGTCGTCCATGGGTTTGTTCCGACAGCCACCTTGGTACGAAAACTCGACTTCGACAGGCCAACGTTGTACGTGCCCGCGGGGTGCAGGTAATAGGGGATGAACTTGTTGTACCCTTCGACCGGCTGGTCGGTGATATCGAAGCTGAT
Source organism: uncultured Granulicella sp. (assembly GCA_937873265.1). GTDB lineage: Bacteria > Acidobacteriota > Terriglobia > Terriglobales > Acidobacteriaceae > Edaphobacter. Next base: position 10,366 of record CALMVL010000096.1, on the reverse strand, counting down.
CACTCCGGCATCGAGGCTCGATCGCTCGCGAATCAGCTCAATTGCCTGTCGGTGTCGCTCCATCAGGGGCGCAAGCAGGACCGCAACAAATGGCTGCGCGAGGATCTCGGCGAGGCTCATCTCCGTCAGCAGCGGAATCACGCGCGGCACGAAAGTCTCATCCTGCACGCTCTCGATCACCATCGTGAGCTTCATCGCGGGCGCTTGCATCTCGACGGCGGCCTCGGCGCTTTCGTACTTCGCTCCATCCACGATAGTCGCCCAGTAAATCAGGTCCATCAGCGGAGTGACATCCATCCCGAAGGTGGAGCTCGCGACATGAGCGATCAGCCCGGTGCAGGAAACGTATGTGGGATCGAAAAATTTGCGCGTCTCGCCGCCGGCGGCCTTCTGCTCGCGACGGAAGTGCGCTTCGTCCGCCGGTGTCAGAAATGCGCTCAGGTGGTGGTCGAACCACCAGGTCACTCGCGGGGATGGCGAATACTTGAAGTCCACAATGGCGTTTTCTCCGTCCGCGGCAAACTCGGCCTCGTCGAAGAGCTTGCCCGCACGATGCATAAGGCCGTGATACTCGTATGCCGCAGCCCCGCCGATGCACTCCCGGTGGAACCGCGTGAAAAGCGAGGCCGAGCAGGCCCCATCGAAGCAGTGATCGTGGTAAAACACCCGAAACGCCAAGCAGCCGACTCCTTGCCAGGATGACGCCGGTGGCTCCGGCGCGAATCTCTAAGCATAGCCAGACCGCCTACGGTGTCAAGCGGCTTTGAGCCGCCGTACCCCTGCCTGCCCGCGCATGTACACTCGCAGCAACTCAGGGCGACCGCTTGCGCCGACGTTCACCCGACCACGGAGGAGACCACGAACGAGCCCTCGCTCCAATCCGCGCCGCCGATCCTGTCTCCTTCAAGCGCCCGGCCTCCGCGCATGCGCAACATCGTCTTCTTCGGCGCGGACGGCTTGCGCGCCGGATGGGGCATCCTCATCTTCTTTCTTCTCTTCGCTGCCGTCGCCTCGCTTGTGGTCGTCGTCGCAAAGCATTTCGGGACGTTGCCCCCCGCCGGGCATGGAGAGTCGCCGCTCGGGGTTCCCCCACGCGTGCTTTTCATCAACGACTCGATCTCCTGCGCCGGAGTCCTTCTCATCACGTGGCTGCTCGCAAAAATCGAGCACCGTTCTGCGGCGGCCTACGGCCTGGGTGGCCGACGCAAGGTGGTCCACTGCGTCGCCGGCCTCGGTTGGGGGCTGGCCTGCCTGTCGCTTCTGGTGCTGCTGCTCCGCGCGACCGGCATGCTGCACTTCGATGGCCAGCTTCAGTCCGGCCTTTCCGCGTTCCGCTACGGAGCGATATGGGCCGCCGGGTTCGCTCTGGTCGCGCTCTTCGAGGAGACCTTTCTGCGCGGTTACGTGCTGTTCACGCTCGCACGTGGTCTCTCCTCAATCTACGGCCATTTCATAGCAGCGCCGCGAGGAGACGTGCTCGGCTTCTGGACCGCGGCCCTGTTTCTCTCAATGCTCTTCGGCGCTGCCCACACCGGCAACGCGGGCGAGTCACCCTTGGGCCTGCTCTCCGCCACCCTGGCAGGTCTGGTCTTCTGCTTCAGCCTGTGGCGTACCGGTTCGCTGTGGTGGGCGATCGGCTTCCACGCCGCATGGGACTGGTCGCAGTCCTTTCTCTACGGCGTCGCTGACAGCGGGACAACCTCTGCGGGCCGCCTGTTCGCCACCCATCCGGTCGGCCGTCCGTTTCTTTCAGGCGGCCTGACCGGACCGGAGGGCAGCATCCTCGTCGTCCCGGTGCTCGCCGTCGTGGTCCTCGCAATCGGACTCACCCTCCGTCAGGCACCCAGACCTACACCCGGTCACGGGTGACCCGGTTAGCACGACCACCATCTCCACAAGCCCCACAACGGATCGCCAGGTAACTTGAACGCGATCGCTCTCTCGCGTGCGGATGGGCGGAAGAAAGAGACCATGTAGACTCAGGCTCAGCAGCAATGAGCTCCCCTGAGTTACTTCCGACACCCTACGAGCCGGAACCCGAAGTTCTCTCCCGCACACCTCGCAACGAGCAAGCTCACGTCGCATCTCCCCCGGCAGGACGGAGCAGACGCCGTGCCCTGCTCATCCTGGGGCCGCTCGCTCTGCTGGCCTTCCTTGCCCTCGGCGCGTGGGGGACGGCGCTTCTGTGGGTGCGACACGCAATGCGGGAGGCGCTCCCGCAGATCGATGGATCGCTCGCGGTCTCCGGTCTTGCGGCGCCCGTCACGGTACTTCGCGATGCGCGAGGTGTGCCCACCATCCGCGCCGCTTCGCTCGACGACCTGCTGTTCGCACAGGGCTACATCACCGCGCAGGACCGGCTGTTTCAGATGGATGGCATCCGCCGCCATGCCGCCGGGGAACTCGCGGAGGTGCTTGGCTCCGCATACGTCCAGCACGATCGCTTGCAGCGCATCCTCGGCATCCGTGAAGCCGCGGACCGCGCCGCGCGCGCTCTGCCGCCTGACCAGCTGCGGCAGTTGGAGGCCTACGCCCGCGGCGTCAACGCATCCATCGCAGCGCAGCGAGACCACCTGCCGATTGAGTTTCGTCTGTTGCACTACGCGCCCGCCCCTTGGACGCCGCGCGACTCGCTTCTGGTCGGCCTGGCGATGTTTCAGGACCTTACGAACGCGTTTCCTGCAAAGCTCAACCGGGAAGCGCTTGCCGCGCACCTCGATCCCTCGCTTCCTGCCGACCTGCGCGGGCAGCTGCTCGCCGACCTGTACCCGGTCGGCTCCTGGCGGGACCATCCGCCGAGCCAGCCCCCGGTCGATCTATCGGCCCCCGTTCAAGAGATCGAGCAGATTCCGCTTGATCCATCGCAGGTCCGGCTTCAAGCGCCGGCCACCGCCAGCTCCGCCGATCTGCTCGCCTTGACAAAGGCGGTCGCATCGACAATCTGTCCCGACTGCCGCGCCGGATCGAATCAATGGGTCGTTGCCGGCTCCCACACGGCCACCGGACAGGCGCTGCTCTCAAATGACATGCACCTTGCGCACACCGTGCCGGGCATCTGGTACGAGGCCGGCCTTCAAACTCCGGCAACGGCCAACTCGCCCGCATTGCATGTTGCCGGCGTCACGCTTCCCGGAACTCCGTTCGTCATCGTCGGCCATAACGCGCACGTCGCCTGGGGTTTCACAAATCTGGGCGCAGATGTGCAGGACCTGTACATCGAGCATCTCCGAGGCGCGGGCGCATCGCAGCAGTTCAAGGGCGCCGATGGAAGTTGGCGCCCGGTCCTCCACCGGCAGGAGACGATCCACGTCCGAGCCCACGCTGACGTCACGCTGGACGTCACCCTCACCCAGCATGGCACCGACGCCACTCCCATTCTGACGCCGCTGCTTCCCTCCGAGACGCGGCCGATCGCGCTCCGCTGGACCATCTACGATCCCGCGAACGTCACCTCCCCGTTCCTGGCGATCAACTCGGCCGAGAGCGGACCGGCGCTCGTCGGCGCCTTCGCCAGCTTCGGCGGACCGGCGCAGAACCTGGTCTTCGCCGACGACCACAACACCATCGGCTACCATGCCGTGGGCCGCATCCCGGTTCGCGGCAGTCTCGCACAACCGTCCCCTATCAGCCCCGTCCCGACCGACGCGACGGCCCCAGACCCCGAGAGTCAGGAGTGGGCAGGAACCATCCCCTTTGATCTGCTGCCGCAAACGTCTAATCCGGCAGGCGGCGTGCTCGCGACCGCAAACGCGCGGATCACGCCCGATACCTACCCCTATCCCATCACCCTGAACTGGGCCGATCCCTACCGCAACGAACGCATCTGGAAGCAGCTGACCGCTCGCCAGGGTCTCAACGCCGCCGACATGCTCGCGCTCGAGAACGACGTACACTCGGAGGTCGATCTGGTGATCGCGCAGCGACTGGCGTACGCCATCGACCACAGCACGCGTGCGAGCAAGCGCCTCCGGCAGGCCGCGGACCTTCTCCGCACCTGGCATGGCGACGTCACCTTGGACTCACCCGCGGCCGCCATCACCGACGCGGCCCGCGCCGCTCTCTGGCCAATGCTGCTCCGGCCCAAGCTCATCTCCAACACGCCCAGTGCCGCGGAACTGTGGCGCCTGTACACCTGGGGCGAACGGACCTATGCCGAAGAGCTCTTGATCGAGCACACACCGGATCGCTGGCTCCCTCGCGAGTACGCGTCGTGGAACGACCTGCTCTCCGCTGCCGTCGACAAGGGCCTTACCGATGAACACGCTCCGAACAATCTCGCGAAGTGGCGCTATGGACGGCAACACCCCGTCGAGATCGTGCATCCGCTGCTGTCCGCCGCACCCTTACTCGCACGCCTGCTCGGCGTGGCTGTCGGCACGGGGGCACGCCCGCAGAGCGGCGACAGCACCACGATCAAACAAGTGGGCCACGCGTTTGGCCCGTCCGAGCGCTTCACAGCTGACCTCGCAGACCCCGACCGGAGCACGCTGAATCTCGTCCTCGGGCAATCCGGCAATCCGGCCAGCCGCTGGTTTCTCGATCAGTTCCCTGCCTGGCTTGGCGGCACCACGTATCCAGCACCCTTCTCGGACGCTGCTGTGCAGGCCGCCGCGGCTCACACCCTCATCCTCACTCCCAGGTAGGTGCGCATGCCGCCGTCGATCCTTGCCGTCTCCCTCAGCCCCACGCACACCTTCTCCAAGCTGCCGCAGCCGGAGATCCGCCTGCTCACCGGGCTGGGCGTGGAAGGCGACGCGCATGCCGGCCGCACCGTTCAGCACCGGTATCACGTCCGCAAAGATCCGACGCGCTTGAATCGTACCCAGGTCCACCTGCTCCAGTCCGAGCTCTTCGCGGAGCTCGCGCCACGCTTCCACCTCTGCCCCGGCCAGCTCGGCGAAAACGTTACCACCTCCGGCGTCGACCTGCTCTCGCTTCCCGTTGGCGCCAGGCTCACCCTCGGCCAAGCCGCCGTGGTCGAGCTCACCGGCCTGCGCACGCCGTGCACGCTCATCGACCGATTCGAGCCCGGACTTCAAGCCGCCGTCACCCCGTGCCTCCCCGGCGGGGGCAAGCCGCAGCTCCGAGCCGGCGTCATGGCCGTCGTTCTCGCCTCGGGTACCGTCTATCCCGGCGACGAACTCCGCATCGAGCTGCCGCCCGAGCCGCACCATCCCCTTCGGCCCGTCTAGTGCCCCAGATCGCGCCAGCCTCGTCGACGTCATTCTCCGCGGGATCGCGGCGTCTGCACCTCGTCGTCCTTCCGGTCGTCGCCCTGCTTGCGCTCCTGCCGATGCTGCGCAACGGCGCCTCCTGCGGCCACGACTTCGACTTTCACCTGCTCTCCTGGTTTGAGGCGGCGCAGCAGTTCGCTCACGGCACCCTCTACCCGCACTGGGCCACGCTGCCGGCCTATGGCGCCGGCGAACCCCGCTTTGTCTTCTACCCACCGCTCTCCTGGAGCCTTGGCGCGCTGCTCACGCTCGCCCTTACCCATCTGCCTCACCTCGCGCCCGCCACCGGATTCGCGCACGTACCCCTTGTGTTCACCTGGGTCGCCCTCACCACAGCCGGCCTGGCTGCCTTCTCGCTTGTACGCCGATACGTCGGTCCCACGCCTGCCCTGCTGGCCGCCACGCTTTACCTGGCGAACCCCTACCTCCTGTTCACCGCCTTCGAGCGAACCGCATTCGCCGAACTCCTCGCGGCGACCTTTCTTCCCCTCCTGCTCGCAGCCATCCTCCCGGTCACCTCCGATGGCGATCCCCCGTCCGTCGCCCGCATCGCTGTGCCGCTGGCGCTGCTCTGGCTCACAAATGCACCCGCCGCTGTGATGGGCAGTTACCTGCTGGCCCTGGTCGTTCTGCTTCGCATCTTCGCGCTTCGTCGCCATTCGCGCGCAGCCCTCGCCCTCCTTCTCCGCTCGGCGGCCGGCACACTGCTCGGCCTCGCTCTCGCTGGCTTCTATCTGGTTCCGGCCATCCATCAGCAGCGCTGGGTAGAGATCAATATGGCCGTCATCCCTGGCATGCGCATCGTCGACAACACCCTCTTCCATCACACACCGGACCCTGAGCACGATGTCGTGCTTCACACGGCCAGTCTTATCGCGGTTGTCCTGCTCCTCCTCACTGCCGGCCTGCTCGCGATCGCCGCTCGCCGCACCCATTTACCCTCGCCGACCATCGCCGCAGTCCCGCGGCTCGCCATCCTCGTCGCTGTCATCGCAGTCCTTCTCACCCCAGTCTCTCTTCCCCTCTGGCGGCATCTCCCCGAGCTCGCGTTTCTGCAGTTTCCGTGGCGTCTCCTGGCCGTCCTGGCCGTCCTCTTCGCCTTGTCCGCTGCGCTCGCCCTGCGCAGCCTTCGCCTTCATCCAGCGCTCGGCGCCTTGTCCGCGCTTCTGCTCGCGGGCGCTGTCGCCACGCCCACAGCCGCGCACTTTCACCAGGGCTGTGACGTCGGCGAGGCCCCGCAGGAGGCGTTTTCCACCCTTGCCGCCAGCTACACCGTCGCACCAACCGATGAGTACACCCCCGAACCCGCTGATAACGACGCCCTTCGTCACAACAACCCACCATTTCGTCTCGCCGAAGATCCCGAAAGCGTCACCCCCGCCGGCGCGCAAGCCGGTGCGGTCCCCTTCCACTTCGACCTGACCGTGCCCACCCCCGAGTTCCTCATCCTCAATCTCCGCAGCTACCCCGCCTGGCAGGCCCGCCTCAATGGCACGCCCATTCCTCACGGACCCGACCGCGACGATGGGCTGCTTACCCTGCATGTGCCTGCCGGCCACGACCATATCGATCTCATCTACGTCCGCACCCTCGACCAGAGCGTCGGTGCGCGTCTCTCGGCGCTAGCGTTGCTGACCCTTACCCTTCTGCTCGTGCATCCGCGATGGCTCCGCAGGGCATGGTCGACCTAAGACCCTTCGAGACCCTGTATCATCGACCTTTGATGACGCCGCTTGTCACAACCCTGCTTCAATCAGGCGTGCAGCTCACAGACGCCACTCTCGAACGCCTCCTGCCCGGCCCCGACACCCCGCCGCACTCCATTCACCGAGCCATGCGGCACTCGGTCTTTGCTGGCGGAAAGCGCCTCCGTCCCATTCTTGCGATGGAAGCCGCCCGCGCAACCGCTGCGTACAAAGTCGACACCGTAGCCCATCCTCCAGAGCTCCGAGGCGCCCCCAGCAGAGTGCTTGCCGGCAATGTGGAGCTCGGCCACCAGCGGCCACCCGCCCTTCCATCCGGCGCTGCCGAGCTTGGCGCCGCGCTCGAAATGGTTCACACGTACTCGCTCATCCACGACGACCTCCCCGCACTCGATAACGACGACCTGCGCCGCGGCCAGCCAACCTGCCACATCGTCTTCGGGGAGGCCATCGCCATCCTCGCAGGCGATGCCCTGCAAACACTCGCGTTTCAAACCCTGGCCCAGCTGCCCACGCCCGCCACAACAACGGTCAGCATCCTTCGCGAGATCTCGGTTGCCATCGGCACCGGTCTCGGTCCTTCGCCCGATCCCGCGACGCCGCCGGCCATCATCGGCGACCCGGGCACAGCCGCCCCCGGTGGCCTGCCGCCCGGCATGATCGGCGGACAAGTCGTCGACATCGAGTCCGAAGGCGTCGCGCCGACGCCCGAGCTGGTCGAGCAGATCCACCGGGCAAAAACAGGCGCGCTCATCACCGCTTCCGTCGTCGCCGGTGGGCTGCTCGGCCTTGCCCACCGTGCCGATCTCCCGCCGCACGAGCAGGCGGATCTGATCTCCCGCCTTCGCACGTTCGGCCAGAACGCTGGTCTCGCCTTCCAAATCATCGACGACGTGCTCGACATCACCGCGGACTCAAGTCAACTCGGCAAAACGGCCGGCAAGGACACCGCCAGCACCAAAGCCACCTGGCCCGCCGTCTTCGGCCTCGAGCACTCCGAGCAGGATTCTCGGCAACTCATTGGGGAAGCGTTTGCCGCGCTCCAACCCTTTGGCGAGGCGGCCGTTCCCCTCAGGTTGCTCGCTCAGCATCTGGTCGATCGCCGAAACTAGCCGATGCAGCCGCTTACCGACACCCATCTCCTCGAAGCTCTCCGGGACTGCTACGATCCCGAAATCCCCTGCAACATCGTCGATCTCGGCCTCATCGAATCGCTCGTCATCACACCTGACCCGGACGCCCCTGGGACCGGCATCCCCGGCGTCCCCGCCAGGCACCGGGTTTGCATCTCCCTCATCCCGGCAAGCGCAACCGAGGCTCCCCAAGCCCAATTGACCGCCCAGATCACCAACCGCCTGGCCGGCCTGCCCACGATCAGTCACACCACAGTCGAGTTGCTCGACGAGCCGCGCTGGTCGCCCCTCCGCATTACTCCGGCTGGCAGGCGCATCCTCGGCCTCGACGGCAACCGCAACCTCGTCCAGATCCGCTAGCGACCATGCCCCCACCTCAGCGGAGAACGCGGCATGTCATCGCTCCTGCTGTCGCGCCTGACCGTCCCATCCATCCCTTCGACCGGCTCCGCGGGACCGATACCGGCGGCCTCATTCCCGCGCGCGAACTCCTCACCGGCCATGCGTCCGACCGGTACATCACGGCCTACTACGGCGTCGCCCCATCCATCCTTCGCTCGCTCATCGAGATCTGGCAGCTCCGGTCCGCTCCGCCCTTCGCGCTCGACCGTTACACCTTCCTCGATATCGGTGCCGGCAAGGGACGCGCGATGCTGGTCGCAGCCGAAAATCCGTTCCGGCAGGTGCTCGGTGTGGAACTTAACCCGCAGCTCGCCGACATCGCCGTACGAAACTTTGCCATCGCCCAATCGCCCACCACCCTCGCGCAGGGCGCGCCCGAGCTTCTCAGCTCCACCACCCTCCTGTGCGGCGACGCCCTCGAGATCTCTCTTCCCGAAACTCCGACCCTCCTGCACCTCT
>CALMVL010000096.1:0-1335 GCA_937873265.1 uncultured Granulicella sp. | reverse complement strand
TGCGGCGACGCCCTCGAGATCTCTCTTCCCGAAACTCCGACCCTCCTGCACCTCTTTCACCCGTTCGAGGCTCCGCTCCTGCGCAAGTTCCTGGGCCGCATCGAGACGGCCTTCCTCACGCGCCCGCGCCAGCTCGATCTCCTCTACGTCAACGCCGAGCACTCCGCCGTCCTCTCCCGCAATCCAGCATTCGAGCTCCTCTGGACCGGTGACGTCCCCATGTCGACCGAGGACCACATCGCCGACCTCCAGGAGATCGCAACCCAGCTCGACTACGGCTCCACCGGCGATGAGCAGTGCGCCATCTTCCGCTACGTCGGCCGCCTCGACCCGCGCTAGCCGATCGGCATCAGTGCACGTAATATCCGGACACCCGCCAGCTGCTATCCGTGTCCAGCTGCGCGACAACCGTTTCGACGGCCTCAGCCTTGTGCTCAAACGCCGTCCGGTACTGCGTGACGACATACTGTCCGTCCGGCACGCCCGGCAGATGTGTGCTGAACGCCGCGCTGGCCAGCGTCCGGTGCAGCAGCTTGCCCAGCGGCTCACGCACACCGGTGACACCCTGCACCCACTTTGTTTCGGAAACAGCTGCCCGGAACGCGGTCGACGCCTCCTTCCAGCTCTCAGGCCACCTACCTGCATCGACCAGCGCCAGCCAGTGGTCGTCCGCCTTTTGCGCCCGATCCTTTGCAACACCTTCCCCTGCATCGTTCGGATCCTGCGCGAACACCCGCACCGGTGTCCTCGCAATCGACACACACCCAACCAGAAACGTCACCACAGATCTTCGTGTCCAGAACATACTCTCTCCTCCGCCATGTACGCGAACCGCTCACTGGCAACTATCTCACCACAGCCTGTGATCCATTCGCCTACCGCCAACGCACCATCAGCAGCCGCTCCTCTTCCGCCTCCCCCTGCCCCATCGCAATCTCCGCCGACGCCATCGCCACCACGCTTGGGAAACGCTCTCCCCACTCCACCAGCACCAGAGCGTCCGGCTCGGCTGCCATCTCCTCCAGCCCCAGAACGGCGATCTGCGCCTCATCCTCCAGCCGGTACAGATCCAGGTGGTACACCCGGACCCTTGCTCCCGGATACTCATGCAGCAGCGTAAACGTCGGACTCGTGACCTCGTCCTCCGTCGCCGCCCCCAGCGCCTCCGCGATCCCCTTCACCAGCGTCGTCTTGCCCGCGCCCACCTCGCCGCGCAGCACGGCCACCCGCGGCACCGGCATCAGGATCTCCGCCACTGTCTGCCCAAGCGCAATCGTCCCCGCCACACTCCGCGTCCGAAACCGCTTCTCCCGCGTCCACGGCTCTGCCATTATC
>CALMVL010000095.1 GCA_937873265.1 uncultured Granulicella sp. | reverse complement strand
GATGTACGAGGCAGCGGGACAGGGATACTGGGTGACGCGTGGTGGATTTTTTCAGGTCAACCGGTGGCTGGTGGATGAGCTGGTTCGGCTGGTGACGGAGCGGCGGCGTGGGACCGTGGCCTGGGATCTCTATGCAGGCGTGGGCCTGTTCTCGCGCGTGTTGGCAGGGCAGTTCGCGGCGGTGACGGCGGTGGAGGCATCGCCGGTGGCGGGGGTGGATCTGCGGCGGGCGATGGGTCGGTTGGGGCCGCAGCACCGGGCGGTGGAGTCGACCGTGGTGGAGTTTCTGAGACGGGCGGTGGTGAATCGGGAGCGGCCGGAGTTGGTGGTGCTGGATCCTCCACGAGCGGGAGCAGGGGCGGAGGTTTGTTCCATTTTGGGACGGATTCGGGCGTCCGAGATTACTTATGTGTCCTGCGATCCAACAACCTTGTCGCGGGATCTGAGATCGCTGCTAGACTCCGGCTACGACCTTGCTGAGCTGCATCTGGTCGACCTGTTTCCTCAGACGTTTCACCTGGAGACGGTTGCGGTGTTGCGGCGTTAGCGCGGTCTTTCTGTTGCTGTTTTAAGGACGGATCGGCGGCAAGATGCGACGGCTTTGGACGGCGGACAAGACGGGCGCTGGGTCAACGGCTCTACTGCGTTCCGAGCCTGATCTTCAGCTGTGGCCGAAGTGCCGGTCGCGGGTGGAGGCGCTGCGGTTTCGGCGGGCTCCGCTGCTCTTTGCGGCGGTCTTTTTCGCATTGGGCGAGGTCATGTCCCTCCGAAGCTGGCAGCCTGGGGTGGTACTGGCTGCGGCTCTTTTGCTGCTGGTGCTTGCGGCGTCGGTTGCAGTCGGGGCTGCGCTTCGGGTGGCGTTGCTGCCGGTTGCGGCGGTGTGGATGGTCGTCGGGATGTGGAGCGCGGAGATTCGGCCGGAGCCGGTGGCGCAGCCGCAGCTGCTGGGGTATGCAGACGGGCTGAGCCGGATGGTGGAAGGTCGGGTGATGCGGGTGCGTGCGCTCGCGGGAGCGCCGGCGAAGGATGGGGACGCTGAGGCTGTGGGCTGGTGGGAGCGGGACGATGCGGAGCCGGGTGCAGAGGCGCCCGGGGCGACCCAGGTGGATTTGGAGGTGAGACAGGTTGAGGAGGTGACCCCGGATATTTCGCGGATGGTTCCGGTGAAGGGCGGGGTTCGGGCTACGCTGCCGCCGGCTGTGGATGGCTCGGCCGCTTCCCCGGACCTGCGGTGCGGCGATATCGTGGCGGTTCCGATGCGGCTTCGAGGGCCGGAGCGATATCGGGACCCGGGGGTGTGGCAATATGCGGATTACCTGCTGGAGCAGGGGATCGGAGCAGGGGGAAAGGTTACCGCAGGGAAGCTGCGCGTGATTGGGCGGGAGACCGGATCGCTGCCGTGTCGACTCGCGGCGGCGCAGGGATGGGCCGCGGGACGGATTCAGCGGTATGTGCGGTCAGGGGTGAACCGGAGGCTGCCTCGCGTGCTGAAGCTGAACCCGGACGATGCGGGGATGTTAAGCGCGATGCTGTTTGGAGATCGCACAGCGCTGAGCCATGCGCAGCGGCTGGGGTTTGAGCGGACTGGGTCGTTTCATCTGTTTGTGGTCTCGGGAATGCACGTGGCACTGGTAGCCGGCGGTCTGTTCTGGGTGGGCAGACGGCTGCGCTGGCCGGCCTGGCTGGCCACATCGGTGACTCTGGCGGGGACGGCGGGCTACGCGGCGCTGACAGGATTTGGGGTGCCGGTGCAGCGCGCTCTGTGGATGACGGCGATCTTTCTGGTGGCGCGGCTGCTGTCGCGGGATCACAGCATTGCCAACGCCATTGGGGCGGCGGCCTTGGGAGTGCTGGTGTGGGCTCCGGCAGCGTTATTTGAAGCGAGCTTTCAGATGACGTTTCTGGCGATGGTGGGCATTGTGGGGATCGCGGCGCCGCTGGCGGAACAGAGCTTCGCGCCGTATGCGCGGGCGGCCACAGGCATACGAGAGGTGTGGCGCGATGGCGCGATGACGCCCCGGCTGGCGCAGTTCCGGGTGATGCTTCGGCTCTGGGGCGAAACGCTGGCGGGTGGGCTGGGCGAAGGAGCCGCTTCCCTTCCCGCCTGGCTGGCGCGGGGCGGACTGGTAGCGGCGGAGTTCGCCCTGATCGGGACGGTGGCGGAGATGGTCATGGTGCTCCCGATGGCGGTGTACTTTCATCGGGCGACGATGTTTGCGCTGCCGGCCAATGCGGTGAGCATTCCTTTGGTGGCGCTGATGATGCCGGTAAGTCTGCTGGCCTTTGCTGGGATGTTGGCTGGGCCGATCGTTGCGGTGGGGCCGGCGACGGTGACGGCGCTGCTGCTGCACGGGACGGCGGGAATCATCGGAGCGATCAGCCGAGCAAGGATGTCGGACATGCGGGTGCCGGGGCCTCTGCCCTGGGTGGTGCTGCTGGCCCTGGTGTGCTGGGGCGTTTGCTGCTGGGCGGCGCGACGAACGCGGCTGCTGGCGTGGTCCACTGCGGTGCTGCTGCCTGTGGTCGCGGTGTTGGTCCTGTGGCCGGCACGTCCAGCGGAGACGGCGGGGCGGCTTGAGCTGACGGCGATCGACGTGGGGCAGGGAGACTCGCTGCTGGTCGTGTCACCGGGCGGGAAGGCAATGCTGGTGGATGCAGGCGGGCCGGTGGGCGGGGTGGATGAAGCAGCGGAGGCGACGAGCCGGTTCGATGTGGGCGAGGAGGTGGTGTCGGCGTACCTGTGGTCGCGGCGGATTCGGCGGCTGGATGTGGTCGCCCTGAGTCATGCGCACAGCGACCACATGGGCGGAATGCCGGCGGTGCTGCGAAATTTCCGGCCAAGAGAGCTTTGGGTGGGCATCGATCCCAATTCGGATGCGTATCGCGCGCTTTTGGACGAGGCGCGGGAGTTGGGCATTGCGGTGCGGCATCTCCACGAAGGCGAGGACGTGCCCTGGGATGGGACGGCGGTACGGGTGATGGCGCCGGGGGTGAGCTACGCGAACGCGGGTGCGCCGAAAAACGATGACTCGCTGGTGATGCGGGTGACCTATGGGAAGGGGTCTGTTCTGTTGGAGGGGGACGCGGAGGCGCCGAGCGAGCGGGCGATGCTCGAGGCGGGGGAGGTGCGGCCGGTGACGCTGCTGAAGGTGGGCCACCATGGCAGCCGGACCTCGACGACGCCGGCATTTTTAGCGGCTGCGGCCCCCAGGGAGGCCGTGGTCTCGGTTGGACGGGGAAACCGGTTTGGGCATCCACGGACGGAGGTGATCGACAGGATTGCGCAGTCAGGGTCGAAGCTGTACCGTACCGATACGTTTGGTCTGACGACGTTCCTGGTAGATCGCGATGGTGGAATCCGGGAGGTGCTGGGGGCGTCTAACTAGGATAAAGGGAGCGAAGACGATGGAAGAACTGCGAAACGAGGCGGAGACCGCGCCACCGATGACAGCGGAGGAGCGCGCGGAGGAGCAGAAGCTGATCCGGCGGATGCAGATGATGATGAACATGGTGATGCAGGTGATCGCGCAGGACGGAACGCTGACGGTGGATGACGCGTCCCAGATGATTGCGGATAGCCGGAAGGCGGCGCTGGCGATGTTTCCGGGCAAGGAGCTGGCGTACGACCTGATCTGGAAGCCGCGGTTCCAGCGGCTGATGCGGGAGCGGTTTCGGATTATGTAGGAGGGCCTCGGCTTCCGGGTTCGCGCTGGGTCAGGGCGTCTTTGAGGGGCCGACGAGCGGGGTTTTGACCGGAGTCGCGCAGCCGATGACTTCGGTGAGGGTATCCGAACCGAAGTTGGCCAGCCAGAGATTTCCGCTGCTGTCGACGGCAAGACCGGCTGGCTCGCTCAAGCCGGCTCCAATGAGCCAGCCGCCGGCGGGCGAGATTGGCTGACCGGGGCTGGCGCTGGAGGAGCCGGCAAGTTCGGTAAGGGTGTTGCCGCGGTAGTTCGCGACCCAGACAGTTCCGGCGCCGTCGACGGCTATGCCTTGCGGGTGGTCGATCCCGCCGCCGGAAAGATTGCTGGCGAGAACGGCTCCGGTGGAGGAGACGCGACTGACGGAATTGCCGTAGTAGTTTGCGACCCAGACCACGCCTTGGGTGTCGATAGCCAGACCCGACGCTCCATTACAGCATTGGCTGTCCAGGAAGGTTTGGCCGTCGGACGAGACGCGGGTGATGGAGGTGCCACCCTGGTTAGCGACCCAGGCATTGTGGTTTGCGTCTACCGCAACGGCGACGGGAAAGGCGAAAAAGTTGGAGACGTAGCCGGATTTTCCGGAGAGCGGCTGGCCGGAGGCGGAAAGAACAGTAAGGTGGGAGTCGCCGTAGTCAACGACCCAGGTGAAGCCATTGGTGTCGGTGGCGAGACCGATGGGGAAGTTCAGGCCGCCCGACGCGTAGCCGGTTGCGCCGGAAAGTGGTTGGCCGGTGTTGTTCAGCTCGGTCACGGTACCGATGCCGCCGTTGGCAGAGCCGCCCTCACGATTGGGGACCCAGACGTTGTTGCTGGCGTCGAGGGCGAGCGCGTAGGAGTCGTTCAGGCCCGAGCCGGTGATACCGGAAGGAAAAACGGGGGTGCCGAGGGGCGAGAACTCCGAGACGACGCCAAAGAAGCTCGCCACCCAGACGTCGCCCGCAGCGTCGAGGGCGACGGCGTCCGGAGCGTTCATCCCACCGCCGGTGACGGTGAGAAACAGCGTCCAATCCGCGGGGGCAGATGGGAGTGCAGGGGCGAAGGCGGAACTGGCGGCGGATTGCCGGAAGAGCGCGCCAACGTTCTGGCCCGGGGAGCGTACCAGGTTGACCACGGCGGCTAACGTGTCCGTGGGACTGGCCGAGGCCGAAGTCGCAGCGAAGAGTGTCGAGCAGGCCCCGGCGGCAACCGCGGCCGTGCAGGTATTGAGAAGGTTCGCGACCGAGTGAATGCGAAGCACGGCGCTTGCGTAAGCTGCCGTGGGGGTCGCCGACGCGGCGGCGATCAGGTTCTGCGCGGTGGCAAACGCGATACCGAGGCCCGCGGCATTCGTTGCTGCGGAACCGAGCGTGCCGTCGGAGGCGAGAAAGGGGGCGAGTGCCCAGGCAGAGGCAGCAGTGGTCGCTTCGTTAAGAACGATGTGTGTGGCGGAGCTGACCGTGGAGCAGATTCCGACCGGGGCGAGGAGGGCGATGGCGGGGTTCGCGGTCGTGGTTGGGGGCGTGGTGGACGGTATGCCGCCCCGCGCGACGAGGTAGAGCTGGGAGGTGGAAGCGGGGCAGGAATAGCCGGTAGGGACGGAGAAGTTGCCCGAAGCGTCTGTGGAGAGGGCGGTGGAGAGGAGGGCGGTGGCTCCGCCCCCGTTGCCCGTGGTTCCAGCGGCATAGAGTAGGACGGACGCTCCGGAGACGGGGGTGGTTCCGGAAAGGACGGTACCGCTGAAAGCGGATGCGATGATCGGTGAGGACGGGGGGGTTGGGC
>CALMVL010000094.1 GCA_937873265.1 uncultured Granulicella sp. | reverse complement strand
ACGCTCCAAAACACCGGCCGAGAAGAATCACCAAATGTGCGCCAGAACCCATTTCTATCCGGCGCTAATACTACAACCAAACAGAATTTTCCTTATCGGACGTAAGTTACTCAACCGAAACAACTTACGTCCGATGTTACCACTAGGGCTTGGGCGGCACAACGGCATCCTTGCGGCCTTGGCCAACCGAAACTTCACGGTCGTCTTGGCCTTGATCTTGATCGCCTCACCGGTCGCCGGGTTGCGGCCCATCCGGGCTGCACGTTGTGCCTTCACCAGCTTGCCCAGGCCCGGAATCGTGAACTCACCTTGCTTTCTGGTCTGCGCGACCGCTGTCTCGATCAGCAGACTTAGAAACGCTCCGATCTGCTTCGGCGAGACCTCCATCTGCTCGGCCATGTAGCGAATGACCGCAGTCTTGGTCATCTTCGTAGCAGGCAACTTGGTACCCTTGGTCGACGTTGCGGTACTGGTCGCGGCTTTGGCTGTCGCCTTCGTTGCGGTCTTCTTCGTTGCCACTGAATCTCCTCGCTTTAAAGCTTGCGTGAACATGGTTGCTATTCGTTCAGAATACGGCTTTCCCTTCCCTGCTCTGCGCGACTATCTCAGAGGTTCCTGTGATCCGACTCGCGGAACATGGGCGATACCAGCTGCGACGACTACAAGGCCTAACTACTTCCTGAATATGAGTATGGTGCGCCCGACGAAGTATGCAGGTGCTGATATAGCACCTGGTGCTCCGCCGCCACCTGTAGCAACAACACATTACCAGGTGATGTTATTGCACTAGTTGGTCGTTGAGGAACTGGTGCATCGTGACCGTTTCCGCCACCGATCTGAATCGATAGGCAAGGTACTCATGCGGCCTGTTGCTGCGTTGAAGAAGGCTCCGTGGTGATCGAGGCGTCCATACCGGAACAGGCGAGACAGCATAGCCAGGGCGCTTGCTGCAAGCGTCTGGTTCACAAAAGGTTCCTGACGCTCCAGAGCCTCGGCCGCCGAACAGCTTGGGAGTGGGTCCTCTCCGTGAGTTGTGTCCACGATCTCCGGATAGAGCTCTGACACAGTTTGCAGCCGATCGGCCCGCCGGCGATTGAGCGAATTGAGAGGCTGCCCAAGGACGTACTGACCACTCGCGGCGTTGTTTCCGAGGTCGAGCCAATAGCTGACAGGAGAGGAGGCGGTGACAACCTTCTCTATCGTCTGGCGGGCGGCGCGTGTATCCACGCAACCGATCACGAGATCCGCTGCCTGGTCCGGGTTCCTCAGTGTGGTTTCGCTGAGAAATTCTGGGCGGGCTTCCCAGTCGAGACCCCAAAACAGATTGACCCTGTTCACCAGCACCTCGGCCTTGTTCATTCCAATGTCTGACCGTGAGAAGGGCTGCCGGACACAGTTCGTTTCACTGACGGTATCGGCGTCAACCACGGTGACTTCGAGGCCGCCCGGGTGACCCCAGACCCTCATTGCCTGATGGAGGTACGGGAGCCCCATCAGCATGGCGCTTCCGTTACCCCCCGACCCGACGATCAGGATGCGTACAGGCCGTTCCAAGAGGCGAGGGGACAGCTGATGTTCGATCTGCATCTAGGGTTTTCCTTTCAGAAACTGAGCCAAGGACTGCTTGGCATGGTTGAGGTATTTGGAAGGGAACGGCCGCTTGCTGCTGGCGAGCTTGTGCCAGAGTCCTTCCGAACCGCCCGGATAGGTCGTAAGCGTCTGGGCGTCGTTCGGGTGCGTGAAGGCGCTCTCGTAGAAGCTCGTCTCCCAGCGCTCCATTGCCGACACGGAGGCCTGCTTTGGAGCACGCATGGAGCCGAGGCAAACAGAACCGGTTGCGTAGGTGTTCCAGTAAGGGGCGACCATCATGCGGGTATCGGCCTGCGGCCGTTGGTTCTTCTCGAGCGCTCTCAGAGAAAGTCCTGTTGCATCCACTTGCAGGACCAGGGGAGGCTGCGGGAACATCTGGCCGCTGATGTCGTCGAGTACACCCTGCGCATGCTGGAAGAACATGCGTCGCGGCCTCGCCGGCACCCACCATGCCAGCATCTGCTGCGTACGCGCCAGCACGTTCTCTGGCAAGACTTCAATAGCGGCATTGCCGCCCACCGCGTGAAGGAGACTGTCGAGAAACCCTTGGGTGAGTGCTTCCGCGGGGCCAATGGTAGGTGGACCAGACTGCTGTTTGCCCACCTGGTGGAGAGTCACGAAAGCTTCCTTGTGCGATTCGCCTTTGTAGATCAACAGCGCTTGGCTGAGAGCGAAGTTCCGGTTGTTGCCGATCGCAATCTGGGTCTGCATGGATGAGGCCTCCTAGGCTTGGTTGAGGGCCTCCACCAGGGTGAAGAGCTCCAGGTTGATTGCCAGAAAGCGCGAGAAGCCTCTGTAGGCCTGCTCGGCCTCAGCGGGGCTCGATGGAGAGAAGACGTGCAGGTAGGTGGGTTCGTGTGAAGCCTCGTGCATGGACTGCGCTTCGGCGTCGAACGCTGCGGCGATCGCGTCCTGGTCATGGAAGCAAATCAGCAAAGCCGGTAGAGGACTGTCATCCCAGTAAGCGTCGATGACTTCCCGAGGCGACCGGCAAGGGACGCGGGTCAGCGCCGCAATCCGTAGCAGGCTCTCGATCCACGACTTCGAACGGCCGCAGCGATGGCGCCGTACGATCGCGCGATAGTCCCGAAGCTGCAGCCGGTCCTCACTTCGAAGAAAGGAGGGCATCGCCCCGTCGACATCGGCGATCTCGTATTCGCCCCGAGCCTCCTCGTCTTCCTGTTCCGCCCACTCGCGCAGGTTCTCGCTGTATGCCTCGGCATCTGTGTGGTCATACAGGCGAAGCCAGCGGTAAAGGGACAGGCGGAGCAGGTGATAGAAAGCGGCACCCAATCCTGCTTCCTCTTGTTCTAAGACCTTGAGCGCGGGTCCGATTTTCAGATAACCGCAGCCGCTACACTCGACGGACAGGGCTAGCAACCCTGTCCGCAACTCATCATCTCCATAGCTGCCTACACTGTCCTGGATGGAGAGCTCGTAGTTGACGTTGCGGTTCAACAGGTCACCGCAACGTTCCGCGATTGCCTGCTTGACCGCGGACGAAGCAAAGCGAAGTGGCTGCTTGCCGCTGCTGTTCCATAGGGCTTCATCCCCGAGATCGTGCTCCACCAGAACGCGGCAGAGTTCGACTAGAGTGTCTGTATTCTCGCTATGCGAGTACGTGGCCTGCACTCCGGCCAGGCTGGGGAGTGCCTGGCCGAAGGCTGGTGCCAGCAGCGCTACAGCAGGGGCGCCAGCAACTCGGTGGGTGCATCGAGAACGTGGTGGGACTGGTTTCGGTAAGGCTGGACGGCTTCCGCGAGGGCGGAGCACAGCTTGACGGACTTGTCGCATTCGAGGTGTCTCCTGAGTCGCTCTTCGCCCTGCGTAAGAGGCTTCTGGGTAAGGCTGGCGAGCTCTCCCAGAAGCCGTTCCTTTGCTGTACCGGTCATCTGCTACCCTTTCGAACCGATGGCCCGGGTGAAGGTGTACCGCAGACTCTTGCCAGCGTCTTCTGGCCCAGAAACCGCTGCCGTCGAGATCTCTGGGTACGCTGCGGTGAGCAGATCACGGACCTGCTCGACAGTCATCGCAGGGTTGGGATCTGGGATCTTCGCTCCGTTGTAGACAAACTCACGCGGCAGCAGGCTGGTCTTCAAGGTCATGTTCGGTGTCGTCGTCGGACTGCTCATTGTCTTGGATCTCCTTCAGGATTTCGTCCTCATCAGAATTTGTGGTCGTCGGTTCTGCTTGTGCGGGCACGCTGTCGAAGAGACCCAGGCAGGGCGCGGGTTTGGAAGGCTCCGGTTTTGCGGCCGGGGTCTCAGGCTTCTTCGCGACAGCCTTGGTCTTCGACTTCGCCTCCTCCTTGGCCAGCTTGGCTGCAGCATCCATCTCAGCCTTTGCGGACTCAAGCGTGTTCTTCAGCTCGAGGTGCTTCCCGACGAACTGGACAAAGGCCTGAGGCAGTTGCTCATCCAGTTCGTCCGCGGTGCCGGTAACACTGAAAGGTGTTGTGAGTGCCGTGTTGTCCCCGGTACCGACCTGCTTTGGAAGCACGTTGACACGGATCTGGTCTTCCTCAAGGTGAGTGACGGTGAGCAGAACAGCTCGCTGTCGTAGGAGGGGCGCGAGTTCTCGAAACATGAAATGCCTCTCAAAAGCTAGGATTTGACGGAAACCGGAGGTTGAGGCCGAATCAAGACGTGATGAACGATCGACCGATACGAGTGAGCGAGCTGGCTGAATTTGTGTACTGCCAACGCGCGTGGTGGCTAAAGATGGTGTGCAAGGTGCCGTCCAGCGCGGAAGCGCGTGAAGCTCAGGCGGAAGGCGAGCACTGGCATCAGTCGCAAGGCGCAAAGATCGCCGGAACTGACGCGATGAGCGGCGCCGGCATCGCGGCGCTCATCATCGCTCTCCTGTTGCTCGCTCTGGCTCTGTGGAGGGGATTTTGATGGTGCTATTCGCGGCACTTCTCGCGTTGCTGGTGGGTGTGTTTCTTCTTCGTGTCAGTCAGCGCCGGAAGAAGAGTATCGGGATCCCTCACGGCGACGTCGTCTATCAGGATCACGATAGTCAACGAGTAAGTCCACCAACCCTGGTATCAGAGCGGCTAGGACTACGAGGGAAGCCTGACTGCCTGATCAGAAATCAGGACGGCATCATTCCTGTGGAGTTGAAAAAGTCAGCTCGCCCACCCGCTAGAGGCGGAGTGTATCCCAATCACCTCATCCAGGTACTCGCCTATATCGTCCTGGTGCGTGAACATTACGGGGAACGGGTGCCATACGGACTTGTTCTGTACGGGGATGAAGAGCCGCGCAAGGTCTACGCGACCCCGCAGAACCTGGAATGGCTCGAGAACGTCATTCTGGAAGTGAGGCGGGCGCGCAGCGCTAAATCGGTCGATCGGAGCCACACACAACGTAGCCGCTGCCGGGGTTGTGGAATGCGCGAGAGCTGCAACCAGTCACTCGAGAGTTACACACGACCAGTATGATCTGATTCCGACTCAGAGGGACGGTGAACTGCCGTTATGAACTAACGGCTCCTGACCGAAGGTCGCCAGCGTAGCCAAAGACGCTCACAATTCCGAGCGCCCACGTGTTGATGATAATCACTGCTGACTCCATGATTGGAGGTATGCTCTGCGCATGCTGTCCAGCGGGGGAAGGCCAGTGTGTGAGGGCAGCGTAAGCCAAATTGGCGAGAATCAGCAGTGCTCCAAGTCTGAGTACTCTGGGATTGCGAACTAACACGTAGACGGCCGCAACTTGGATGGAAGCTCCGATTTGAAGAAGCGTTGATAGTGGTGCCCCAAAATAGTAGCCGACACCAATCATTGCGAGGATGAAAAGAAGCATCTGCTTACCTCCTACGGATCGGAGCTCATTGAGCGCTCCCGCGGCATCAAGGCATCACCTCGCCAAACAACACTCCCGATCTTAGCCGAGCTCAAGGACGGGAGTGCAAGCGTTACTAGCGTGAGAGCTGATCGTGTTCCCCATGTAGTTGCGAGGCCGGAAGGTACTCTCCGTTGCGAAAAGCTTCTCCTTCCTTTTTGCTCTCTCGGGTGCGCAACAGTCCAAGCTCTGCATGTCCCCCTTCGAAGAGAAAATTGGACAGGAACGCCAAGCGCTTTTCGGGCAAACGCCTTGGCATCAGGTCACCAGCATAGGCTTTGAGGAACTTGCGGAGCTGTTCATCAGAGACCACATGCGTCTCCTTGCCGCCGTACTGGAAGGGGCTAGCCTCTAATTGACCTGCTCTAATCCACCCCCCGATCGTCTCTGTGCGAACCTTGAGAAGCTTGCGAAGCTGATTGAGGCTGTACTGACCGCGACAAGCGCCCATTGCCCGCTCATTTCGTTGCATGAAGCGGTAAACGGCCTTCTTCGATGTGTTGAACTTCTGAACCGCAGCGTCGTAGCCCTGGTCCATGACGAAATCGACGGCTTTTGGGCTCCACTGTACCCGTTTGCCGGACCCGGGGCGTTTGAGGCCATGCTTCTGTAAGTAGCGCCAGCATGCATGATCACTGAACCCTGTGAGGGTCAACAATCTCTGGTGCAAGAGTGCTGCGGTTTGCTGCGCTGCTCCTGCCTGAATGGCCCTCTTGACCAAACGTTCTGCTTCTGGCGGCCAACTGTACGGCCTGGTCCTTTGAGAGGTCTCTGACACTCGATTACTCCTCCACTCCTGTCACTATGCACACCTGCATCGAAAAAGGAATTGCCATATAAGAACTTTCTTGTTTGTAGCGATCTTCCTTGCCCCCTAAAGGCACTTTGGTGTGCTGCTTGTGGGTGTGGAAAACGGAAAATGTTTCCATCTAGGCGAAGTCATATACGAGACGGAGGCAATTCCAGATTGCAACGATTGGACGATTACCCCGCTGGCGGCTACTCTTTAGTTACCCGGAAGTGGGATTGCCGGCCCGCTCCGAACCTCGTAACGAACAGCTCCGATCGGTTGTGATGGCGACGAAGACCCTAGGCCCCGACGTTCTCTGGAAATGGGAGGACTCTCTCGATGGAGCGCTGCGACAGAAGTTGATGTCCGCGGTCGAATCGACATGGGGGTTCGCTCACATGTCTGCCTGGTCATACCTGAACGACGGCGCACAAGGCCCGGAGTTGATCGAGCAGGCGCTAGAGAAGGTGCAAGCTTTCGCCCTACGAACCTCACCGCCACCAAGCACCCAGAAATTGACTGCACGCCTGAAAAGTCAGATAAGGAGAATCGCGAAGCAGCGTAAAAACCGGAACAAAGAGGTTCAGGATGGCTCAGCACTCGAACTGGAACTTTACCCTGCATCGCAAGTTCCGGACCCTACTGAGGTTCTGTTTCTGCAGGAAATCGTAAGGGAGTACTCTCCACAAGCGAAAGAGATCGCTCAATATATTCGGCTCGGGTACACCTGGCGCGACATCGGAGAGGCACTCGGAGTAGATCACAGCTCCATTCGGAAAAGCTTTCGGCGAGAAACCGATGCAGTTTTGATTAAGCTAGGCAGAGGAGTACCAGTTGAGCGCTAACCTTAAGAAAAACCGAGCTTTGTGCAAAACGGTGCACTCCGATAGTTCGTTCTCGCGTAGAACAGGGTTCTGAGGCTAGTACTTGAAACTTTGGACCAGAAGATCCGGCAGCAAAACCGTGCATTCGGAGGAGTGGTTCTCCGACCTGTACAGCCGGATGCCCATTCCTGATAAGAATCACCTCCATGTTGGAGGACCTGGTGACGACTTCTTACGTCAGGTTGCATTTGGGCCCAAGAAACCCGCTCTTTCGGATCCCCGAACAGCGCACGTAGCAGACTGTCCCTACTGCCTGCAGAGAATCGCTCAGCTTCGCCTGGAGCCGGCCACAAAGCGAGCCCCATTCATACCTGTCGCTGCGTTTGCAATGGCTGTATTGCTGGTCTTGGTATCCTTGGGTTGGCACTCCTGGAAACATCGCTCCGCTACCACCCAGCTGGCAGCGAACTCCACCTTGGATTTGACTGCTGTTAGCGCGACCCGCGGGGCTTCCCTGAGTCAACAACCTCTGATACATCTCCCGCGTCGGCCAGATGTATTGACGATACTCCTCCCCCTGTTTAGTGATGGAGGACAGTACACAGTGCAGATTCTTCCGGATAAGACCAAGCCGGAAGCCGTAGCTGCAGCTCAAGGCGTCGCTGCCCAATCAGGAAACGTCACCAGCCTCAAAGTCGAATTCGATCTATCCCATGTGCAGCCGGGTGTTTACTACTTGGCGACTGTGCACGGAACAGATGAGGCGACCTACTATTACCCCATCGCAGTCAACGACTGAGCACGCTCCATCTGCTCATCACGGCCACCTCTTCGTGCTTTCCAGTCAAAGGGGACCTCTATCTCTGGGAGTATTGGGGTGCCTTCCAGTACTGTGCCTGACCATGTATGGTACGAACCTGTTGGCAGCGCCAAGCGATACCCGTGGCCAACTTTGACCGAGGTAGCGGATAAGAGTCGACCCGCCGTTGGTTCTCCGACAACGGTCGCCAGTCGATAATCCTTCGCGAAGGCCACAATCATCTCAGCCGCGCTCGCCGTGTGCCGATCTACCAAAAGCACGATGTTGCCCTGAAAGCTGCGCTTTCCGAGACCCTCTGATTCCAGAACGATAGGGGCCTTCTGAACCATCGAGGGAAGGAAACGCACCGCCAAAAGCCACAAACCACTCTTCGTAGCAGGAATAGAGTTGAAGCGGCCAAATCCTGCTTTTTCGGTTTGCAGGTCACCCTTCCACTTGCGATCTAACGAGAAACCGACTGGGAGCTTGTCTGGTGTCAGCAGGCTCATCACTCGCAGAGATCCGACCCCACCTCCCGTGTTCCCGCGGAGGTCAAGTATCAGTCCTCTCGTCCCTTCGAGCTCGGCCGCGGCGGAGGATATCTGATTGGCCACGTCAATGCCCACGTTGCCGGGGAACATAGCTACCTTGAGGTAGCCGATGTCCGAAGCTAACCGCTTCCATTCGACGAGAGTGGGCTCAACGAAGTGCAGCTTTTTACCTTTCGGTCGAGCCACATCGATCCGAAGCGCCTTCTTGGATCCTTTCGCATCCTCAACTTCAACCTGCGAAGTCGACCCCATTGGGAACACGGGGTGTTCAGGTGGCATGATCACTTCATTGCCGACAGAGAGCAGGATGTCCCCTGGCTCTATTCCAGCCGTCGCAGCTGCACCGCCAGAATGGACGTCCTGGAACACCCAACGTTTGCCGTAATTCGTCTCCTCTTCGAGGTAGGTGGCACTCAGGGCGGCTCGGCTGGAAGCTCTCTGGGCTGTCCCATGGAAAAAGCCGAGGTGCGAGGTCTTGAGCTCCTTGAGCATGCCGGTGATGGCTGCCTCAAATCCCGCCTGCGTAGGAGCACTTTCTATCGCGAGGCGGTGGCTGGCCACTGCGTCTTTCCACTGGGCACCGAGGAGCTCAGGCTTGTAGAACTTTTTCTCGAGTGCGTCGAGCACCTTTTCCAGGATCTCGTGCTTTGAGGCGGTCGTGAGTACGGGCAAATTTGGCATTGGTCATCATTCCTGTGCCGAGCTAATTCGTCGGCTTTCAACTGTAGATGCAACTGCGGTCGATGTTGATGAGTGCCCAGCTGAGTAGAGCGGGCCGCTTGGGTCGCCGACGATCTCGAAGCTTGCCCAGTAGTACGGGGCGACACCGGCTCTCGCCAGGCTCAACTGCGCGAGTGCTAGCGCTTCGCCTTTGGTTGATCCTGCTGTAAGCCGAGCGTAAAACTCAGACATCAGCTTCGAAGTCGCACGATCATCCAAGGCCCAGAGAGTCGACACCACCGTACGACCGCCAGCCTCGATGAAAGCGTTGGCTATATTGGCAACTCCAGCCTGACCCGTGGGACCAACACCTGTGTCACACGCGGATAGGGTGACGAGGCTCGCATTAAGGTCGAGGTGCCTGATCTCGCGGACCTGCAGGAGGCCATCATTCACGCCTCCGATGTCAGGCGCAAACACTAAGGAGGAACGGTCTGGGTAGTCTGGATCGGCAAAGCCATGCAGCGCGAGGTGGAGCACGTTGTACTCGTGAAGTGGCAGAGCTTTGAATACCGTCTCAGTAGCCTCGCTGCCTAAGAGAATTCTGCTGGGCTTAGGTAGATCAGCTGCAACGTTCTCGACCTCTGTTCTGCTCTGGGGTAGAGGGATGAAGTCGCTTTCTTCTGGGCCTCTCCCCTCGCGGCGCACGATCGCGAGGGGAGATGACGGCTTGGTCCAGGCCGCAACGCCCACGTATGGGAGCTGTACCTCCTTCGTCTGTGAACGCGTACGAATGAGGTGAAGCACGGTGCCAGATGGCACTGTGCTGATTACATGATCCGCAATGACGTAGTTCGCTCCGTCCATCAAAGCTGCATATGGAAGCAGAGCCAGTTTTCCGTCAGGGACCAGAATCACTGCACGCTTTACCTTGTACTCTGGCGCTACTCCGAGCAGTTTGGTGAAGAGATCTTGGGCGAGGCCAGTATCCGATTTCCCTTTACTTAGAAGCGAACGGTACCGGAGAGCAGAACTCTCTAGGTCGCGTCTAGGACCCAACGGATACCGCTTCACATCTGTATCTGTTACGGCCAACACGTATGACTCTCTGTCATCGAGCGAATACTCAAGGATCAGCTCGTCCGGTGTAAGGTCCTTCTGCAGATCGTGGAGCGCAACGGGCGTGTCTGACGCTCTTTCCGCGAGTGCGCTCGTCTCCAGAGTGTTCTCAGTAGTCGCGATGCTCTTCAGCAGAGACGCCCGCTTCGCTTCATCGTCTGTTCTCAACAGCGTGGTGTTGAGCAAGGCGAGACTTTGTTCCGCCGAACTCAGATGAGTGGGGTCAGCACTTTGGTGATGTTCCAAGGCCTGGGTCTCAATGCGGCCACGACCTTTCTCGAGAATCGCAAATGCTTCTGGGTACAGGCCCTGATCACACAGCGAGCTGAAGTAGCCGGAATACACGTGGCCGAGCTCGACGATGAGGCTTCGTTCGATGTTCACGGTAGGCGCTTTCAACAAGAACGCGTCGAGAACATCCGCCGCCTGCTGGTACAAGGCATTGGACTCATGAGTGCGGTTCATCTTCGCCAAGATGTCGGCCTTCCGCGCGAGAATCCTCGGCGTAAGGTAAACCTCTTCGGGGATATGGGTGCTTGCATCCAGAGCCAAGTCGACTGCGACTAACGCCTTCTTGAAATCTCTGAGCTGCTCGTATACTCCTGCGAGCTCTTCACCGTCTTGCATCACGGCGCGCCAGTAACCGATCTGCTTCGCCAATTTGATTGCAGAGTCGTACTGAACAATCGCTGCGGCGGGGTTTTTCATCAACACAAAGGTGTTTGCTCGAAGGCGCCCGATGTCTACCAGATGAGGTTTGAGGTCATACTGTCGAACCTTCTTCTCAGCTTCGTCGGTCAGTTGTAGCGCTTCTTGATACTGTCCAAGACCGGCCAAGGCCTCGATCTTTGCATACACAGCGATAGTAGGGTAGGCGGATCCGGTTCGGGATGCTGTGTCGATTGCTTCATCTAGCGCGCTCAGAGCAGCCTTGTACTGGTGCTGATCTACCTCGCCGGCGCCGAACATGCTGGCATATCGAATATGAGCACCGGGGTCACCGCCATACTGAGCGATCTTCCACGCGGCACCGACCTTTGTCTTCGCAGTCGCGAGATCACCCAACAGGTAAGCTGCGATCCCTTGCTCACCCGTCGCCCGCGTTACCAGGAGGAGACGTCCTTGTTGCGTCGCGAGCCGGCCTACCTCGGTCCATGTTTTGAGGGCGTAAGCAGCGTCGTAGTTCGTTTCCAGCATGCCCAGAATCTCGAGGATTCTCAGCTTCGTCCGTGGATCCGATGCCTCTGGCCTTTGAAGGTCTGCCGTAAGCCGGGCAAGCTCATGGGGCACGTTGCCATGTTCAACGTCTACAGGGATCTCGCTTACCTCTGCGTAGAGAGCCTTTGAACGCATGTTTTGATGGAGGAACCCAGTCCGCGCACGTTCGTAAAGGGGTTCGGCAGCGATCCACTGATTCTTCCAGGCAAGGTCGTCAGCCCGCTTCAGTAAGCCTTCTGGACTGGACTCGTTAGGCTGATGAAGGGCGTAACCACATCCGACCCCGATCGAGATTGCTGCGATAGAAAGACCCACTAGAACAGGTCGAAAGGAAGGATGTTTGGCTTGCGGGCCCATTGGCAACTCAGGTCGGGAGATAGGTCGAACTCTTGTTTGACTGGGCCCGCGTCCTAAAGGTGGTGTCATGCGATAGGCAACTTTCCTCCGAATTGAGCCATTATTTTCTCCTCCGCGTCCTTGGCGCAACTCACCCACTTCGCAACGCGTTCCTGGCAGAGTCCGCATACAGGCATGTGCCTCGTCTTGCCAGACATCAGGAACTTATCCGGGTTGAAGGCGTATCGCTTCACCTCTTCATCTGTGTAGCAGGTCAGATCCAGTTCCGTAAGAGGCCCATGGATCGCCTCGAGAGAGCCGCGCCGGAGACTCTCTTTTTGCTCTAGGAAGAGATCAGGAAGTTTCACCACCCGTGGTCCAGCAGCCTTCCAAAGGACGTCATCCGTGGCCCAGTAGTCCTCCAATCTTGCACTCGCGTTGAGTGCCAGGTAACGAATAGCAGAGCGTCTGTCTGTTATGCCCGGGTCGCAATCGACGAGTGCCGCTGCTGCCAAGAGCGCAAGTCCACAGATCGCGTCATCGGGATAGGTTTCGGCGAGAGTGCGAAGTTGAGAGACCTCTTCATCTGCGATCTTCTGAAACTCGGCCGTGACTCCCGGGTGCGTTGCAAGTTGGGAGTTCAGAACAGGCAGTTCAATGGCGAGTCCGGGAGGAGCGTCCCACGCGTAGGAGTTCTCGGTGTACATCATCGGATCAAACAGGAGATCGAAGTCATCCTGACGATCCGCTACACCACGGAGTTGGTTCAGCATGTCGAGGAACCAGCTGAGTTCGTTGTCATTGAAGGAGGCTGATGCTTGTCGCATCAGCCGTCTCCGATGTTGCTCATAGCAGTCGATCAAAGTGCCTGGGAGGATGAGGTCCTCCAGGGTTTGGCTGTACTGAGTTATTTGGTGATCTAGTGCGTCCATACACTGCTCCTGGCCTGCCGTGAGGACGTTATCCCACGCTTGCGAATTGTAGTCAAATCTTCAGTGTTTACGGTCATTTCGGAATGAACTGTAGCAGCGTCGCGCTCGATCCATTGAGCGCGACATAGGCGGTTCCCAGCTCCTGGCTGGCGCCAAGTCCACCACTCCGTGCCTTCAACTCGTGGGAGCCTTGGCGCAGCGTGACGAACTTCTCCGTTCGTGGGTGGATTGAAGCATCGTGCACCCGAAAGACTGGAACGGGGTTCCCGATGCCAAAGGGTTCCATGGCCCGGAGCTGCTGGCAGAAGCGCTGTGTTGCCTCCCGCAGTTCCAGATCCACAGACGGTACGTGGGCTGCCTTCAGTGAAGCGGGGTGCTCTGCCATGTATTGGATCAAGGCGTTGCGGAACGCGGGAAGGGCCTCAACGGCCACTGTGACCCCGGCGGCCTGCTGGTGCCCTCCGTAGCGATGGAGAATAGCCTTGCAGGAGCGGAGTGCCTCGATGAGGCTGATGCCTTCGACGCTTCGGCCCGATCCCACAGCCATTCCGGTCCTGGGATCATGAACCAGGACAAAGGTGGGCACGCCGAATTGCTCCCTTGCCCGGCTCGCGAGGATGCCGGCCAGACCTTTGCGCCAGTGCGCCGCATAGACGACCAGAGCGGATTGTCCCCGGGCGTCTACCATACCGGTAAGCTCCTCCAGGGCCTCCTTTTCCAGTTGGCGTCGCAAGAGGTTCAACCGATCGAGCGCTATCGCGAGTCTGGACTGCTCGTCCGGCGAGCGGGCCTTGAGCATATGCAGCACCTCCATGGGGTGTCCGACCCGGCCGGCCGCGTTCAGCCGCGGCCCGATCCGGAAAGCGACCTCTTCGGCCGATGGAACCCTTGCGGGCATGATGCCGCCAAGCTCCATCAGCTTCCGCAGGCCCGCGTGCGTTGTTCTGCTCAGCTCCGTCAGCCCGAGCCGTGTAAGGGTGCGGGTCGCGCCGACTAGCGGAACACAATCGGCAATGGATGCAATCGCGGCCAGCCGGCTCAGGCTGGCCAGAAACGCCCTCTGTGCCTCTCCAGGCAGGTTGGATTGTTCGAGCAGCGATGAACTGAGCATGTACGCCAAGCCAGCAGCGCAGAACTGATCCGACCAGACGGCCTGGGCGCCTGCCCTCGTCTCGATCTGATGATGGTCGACGACCAGCACAGTCATCCCGAGCCGCTGTGCGAGGAGTACTGGACCAGCGGCGTTGATGCCGTTGTCGATCGCGATCAGGACTTTGGCGCCGGCGCGAGAGAAGCGATGCACCGCGGACTCGCTGAGGCCGTACCCCTCATCCCGATGTGGGAGGTAAACGTCGACCAGGGCCCCAAGACGCACGAGTGTGGCTTCGAGGATGGCAGAGGAAAGTGCGCCATCACAGTCGTAGTCCCCGTAGATGGTGATTCTCGTGCCCGCCCTTATGGCACCAAGCAGGAACGGGGTAGCTTCTGCTACGCCTTCGATAGTGGATGGATGTGGGAGATCGTCCCACTGAGAGGGGCGCAGGAAGGTGTGAGGGTCCTGGACGCCACGCTGCATGAGGACCTCGAGAACGGGGCGGTACACATGCAGCATGGGGTCTCCTTAGAAGAGGCTGATTTGCATTGCTGGTGGCTGAGGCTCGCCATGTGTCGGCGGTGGAAGGAAGGAAAGCTCAGCCGGCTGGGGAATCACCGGGGATGCAGGCGCCGTTCCGTACTTGGCCTGCAAGCGCTCCAACTGAGCCAGCTCGCGGGCACGAACGGCCGCCGTGACACGAGCTTCGTACTGGTCGACCAGAGGACGGCGGCGTAGTTCGGCCTTAATGGCACGCTCCACGTCTGAAAAGGTGTATCCAGGGTCGCCGTAACAGCCGAAACGCACGGTATGCCGGAGAAAGTTGAGCCGAAGCGCATCCTCGGCGAACCATGTTCCGTAGAAGCCGTGCAGGTCATAGTGAGCGATGTGTCCAAAGCAGTTGGAGAGGCGGTTGTAAAAGCCTCGGGTGAAAAGCGTCTGCTTCCACCCGGACTCGATGAAGCGGAAGAAGTGGTTCCCAAAGGCCGCTTTGTCCTGTGCGGTGGACCACTGTGTCGGCGTGAACTCTTCGGCGGAGAACAGGACCTTCGGCATGTTGGAGCTCCAATGCAAATGGCCAGCTTTCGCTGGCCATGGGGGCTGGATGTGAAGTTGTGTGCGGCTCTATCCGGACGAGAGTCGCCCCTCCCCTGCCTCGGTTCGAGGCGCAACGCTAGCGCGAAACAGGGGCTCAAAGGCCTGAGCCAACTCTCGGCAGCGAGGATTTAGTCGGGACGTGAACTCAACCGCAGCGGACAGAACGTGAAGTGCTTCAGCGTCAAGCTTCAGTTCCACTGCGGATCCGGTGTTGCATAGCAGGGTCACGGTCATATGGACTCCCGTGGTGTGACAGGTTCTTGGCGGCAGTGCTCGCGAGAAGCGAATAAAGGCCGGTCTGTCGTGCGTGGATGAGGAGATCGTTGATAGCCCGGTCGAGGTCACTGTAGGGCATGAGCGACTTCGCAAGCTCAACAAGGTAGCGCTTCAGCTGATCCTCCGTCCTGATACGTCCGAAGGCAATGCATTGGCGTGTACGTTCGAGCAGCGCCTCCACCGCTTTCGCGTACCGCTGTCCCATGTACCGGTAGAGGCCCCGGCGGACGGCCTCTACCTGTAGGGCCGACAGCACCTCTTCTCCTCCGTGTTGACAGAAAAAGGCCCGAAGCCCGCGGGTGCTCTCGATAGTGTGAGCCAGCATTTCCCGTTCTGCCGCGTCAAGGATCTCGACAATCGGTTTCATACTGGCTCTCCTTTCATCCAGGTTGCGGGCTAGGCCACGCGAACGTGGTAGCCCCGGGTGACGCTTGCGCCGGCGACCTCTTCCTTTCGTGCGATCGCCTGCTTGATGGCATCGGCAACCGGTGATGTGTCCTGGACGCCGGCGACCAGAAGGGCTCGCGTTTCGTTCGGCACGGCTGCGATTATCTGCGCCCACAGAGCTCCGTCAAATCGTGCCTCAACCCTCTTGAGGTGCAACGGAATGAGTGTCGGATCACTGATGCGGACAGAGTCCTGCGAGTTCTTTTGGCACCGCAGAGTGAACTGTTTACCCTCCATCTTGGTCACCTCCCGGGTCTGGAGGAAGTACAGGATGAACGCCTTGGTCTGTTCGACCTTGGTGTCGGCAACCCGGCCTCGTGTCGCAAGCCGGGAAGCTTCCGCCTTGCAGTACGCAGCGCGAGCCTCCATGACGCGGATGAATCGACCAATGCGGTCGACCTTGTCACCGAAGACGTCACAGAGCTGCTGAAATCGTTCTTTGCTTTCCTGGCTCGGCTCGCCATTCTCCTCAAGCTCGTCCTGGATGCGATCGAAGAGTGAATCCATCTCGCGGTCAATCTCAAGGAGGGACTGATCTTGGGTTGGCACAGCAACAGGTTTCAGTTCTTCCTGCGGCCCGGCGAACGGGAGCACAGGGGCGGACAGGGCAACGGCAGTGGCCATAAGACCTCCTTCAAAGCAGAAGACCCGGCACGAGGCCGGGTCCAGAGACAGGAACGCCCGTCCAAGGTGGACGGGCATGGGTTTGGGATGAACGTGGTCTAGCTGCCTGGATTCTTGAAGTAGAACGCCGTGCCAGCCCCAATAAGGCCGGTCAAGGCAGGAAGAATCACAGCCAGTAGATCCTTGGCTTTGGTCCAGTCCCCAAATTGGTTGGCGTAGCAGGCGAAGGCAATGACACCGACGAAGACAAAGACGAGCATCCCTAGGTAGGAAGCTCGAACCCAGTCGCGCCGTGTCTCCTGCTTCTGATCAACCTGCGGCTGCAGGCTAAAACGGGCAAAAGGATCACTCTCGGCCTGCCGGGCAGGCTGAAGGGTTGGCTTGTTTGTCATGACGTGGCCTTACATAGAAGGATCTGGAACCAGATCGGTGGGTGAAGCTTTTAGCGGAAGTTGATGGCGTACTTCTGGCCGCCCTTAACTACCAGCACTTCCCCGTTATCGTTTTTCGCGTCGAGGATCACTTCATCCAGACGGATCGCCTGCGCGAGAGCGTCCTCCATCGAGATTCCCTGACGCTCCGCCAACGCCTTCAAGCGGGTCGAGAACATGGCCGGTAGCACCTGCTCCAAATCGACGTTCGGTACTACTTCGGCATTCGTAGCCATGGAAACCTCCAACTTGTCATAGAATAGCTCCCCTTTGTACCGCTTGCACGAAGAAAGAGGGGCAGGCATCTGCCCCTCTTGGGTTGAGGATCAACCGAACAGCCTTAGTTGCTCGGTGTGGGTGTGACCGGTTGGCCAAAGCGGAGCGACTTTCCGCTTCGGGCGTGGATGGGCAGGAAAGACCAGCGGAAGACCAAGGGGTACCGGCGACGAAGCAGGCTCCGGCAGAGCTTCTACGATCGTCTCCTCTACTGGGGTGACTGGCATCGGGATCACCTCAGCCAGGTGTTTGGGCGTGGGAGTGTTCTTGGCACGCTCGCGCTCCAGGTCCTTCCAGACAGCATCGGCTGTTTCGCCGACCCCGCCCTTCTCGACCAGCTCACGAGCCATGGCCGACAGCAGATCCTCGTTGGCGTCGAGCGACTGCAGCCCTTCGCCGGAGAACTTGCCCTCCATCATGAGCGCGACCAGCATCTTCTTGCCCATGTGCCGGATGCAGGTTTCCTGCATGGTCCCGCTGTAGGCCAGGAACTTGACCCGAACCGGCAGATGCTGCCCGATACGCCACGATCGGCGGCTTGCCTGCCGCAGCGTGTGGAGCGAGTACCCGGTCTCGTAGAAGTAAAGCGTCGGGAACGCCAGCAAATCGAGTCCGGTCTCGACCAGCTTGGGATGGCAGATAACAACCTCTACCCCCTCCTTCAGCTGCTTCTCGTACCAGGCCTCACGCTTGTCCGTAGGCACCGTGGAGCGAAGAACCGCCACGCGGAAACCCGCGTTGCCGAGCACGTGCGCCAGCCGCCCCGTCACATCGTGCTTGCCTGTGAATGTGGCATAGACCTGGCACCGTCTACCCTGCTTCAGCTCCTGCCGGATGTCCTCGATCAGGCGCTCTTCTTTCGGGTAGACCTCGGTCTCCGGCAGGCTGGGTGGTCTCGTCACGAAGAAGGGCACCATGCAGCCCTCCTTCGGGTCGAACTTCTTGCCCCAGATCTCCTCAATGCCGAAGGGGTGGTCCGGATACAGCAGCAGCGTGTTGAGCATGACGCTCATCAGGCTCTTGTTGCCCCGGTGCTCCTTCATGGCGGAGGTGATGTCCTTCTCGATCTCCTCGTAGGCTTTGGCGAGCTCCCCGTCCATGTCCACGGTCAGCACGCTCTCCTCATAAGCGGGCAGCCGATCGGAGATGTCTTCGAGCGTGATGAAGGCTGTCGACTCCATCAGGTACTTGCCGAAGAGCAACGGTGACGCGCCAGGCTTGCGGAGAACCTGGACAGTGCGCTTCTGGGCCTTCGAGCAGGCGTTGTCGGTCTCGCGGACCTTCTCCACCGTCTCGAGCACGCCGTACTGCTCCTGAAAGTCGCGCCGTCCCTGGCTGCCTGCCTCGTACCCGGCCGCCACCATCCGCCGCGGTTCCATGCGGTAGAAGATGTTGAACAGGTCATCGGCATAGCCGCCCATCAGAGTACCGGTAAGGGCGATCAGCTTCTCGGCACATCGGGCGAGTACCCCGAGTCCGTTGCCCTGCGCCGTGTCGCCGGCGAGTTGGTGCAGTTCATCTGCGATCGAGTAGTCCCACCAGCCCTTCATATAGCGGCCGATGAAGTCGAGCGGCGCCATACGCTGGATCTTGCTGCCATCGGCCTGCCAGAGCGGAGAGAACCGGGTGGTGCCGGTCTTCCCTGCCGTGTAGGTTTCATTGAACTTCGCCTCCCGCAGATCGAGTTGAGTGAGATAACCACCCTCCTGCGACGGGATCGCGAGGCCTGTGTCGGGGTTGATCAAGCCCCCGAGGTCGCGGCCGCTCCTGGCCACGCTAAAAGCGTGCTTCCAGAAGTAGCCGAGCTTGCCCTTCTCTTTGCCCATGATGAAGAAGGCAGGGCCGGGGCAGAGAGCGCGCCAGCCAGCGCGACCCATGCTCCGCAGCTTCGGCAAGGTGGTTGTGAGGCCGCGGACGACTGTCTTCCCTTTTTCCAGCTTGACCTCGACGATGCCGTGCGTGTTCTTCGGATCGCCGCCGTTGCGCAGGTCTTCGATGATGAAGGCCCGGGCGTTGGGAACGGTGAGGAGCGCTTCACGTGCCCACTTGTGAACGATGTGGGGTGGGCACATCACGATTGAGGTGTAGGGCTTGTCGCCGGCATGCACGTGGATCGTGCCCAGCGACATAAAGGTCTTCCCTGCCCCGCACTCGGCCACGATACGGGCCGCGCGAGCAGTCTTCAGGTACTTGGCCAGGCCCGTGATGGCGAGAGCCTGAGCGGGCAAGGGGGAGCGGAGCAGCGAGCTTAGACGGGGTGCGGGCTCGTCTTTTGGGAACTGGAGCGCGGGATAGGTCTCCATGATGCGAGAGCCCAATTCGGGAGCCATCGCGCGCAGGTAGTCGAAGTAGGTTTCCATGATGGGTCTCCTGAAAGTGAGCGAATGAGCAAAGGAAAAGGCCAGCTTGCGCTGGCCTTGAGAGGGGGATGGAGAGGAGCACTACGGTCAGAAAGTGTGGTTAGGAGCCTTCAAAGTTTGAGCAGGAGCTTGAGCCCCGTTTCGGGTGAACATTTGCGCGATTGTCTTCTTGGTGTACTCGGTCAGCTCCGTGTTCGTTGTAATGCCTCTCTCATTTGCTATCAACCGGAACGTGTCTCGTCCCAACAAGAAGCTTTCGCTGTAAGGCCGACTTTTGTATTCCATGTCTGCCAGATCTTCTGCCCACGGCACATGTCCTGCTTCTTCTCTGGTCACCAATCCTGGGTGTTCCTGCCCCCCGACAACGTCGTAAAAACGTTGCCGATTCAGCACTCTTCCCCAAGTGTCGAAGCCTGTCTCAAGCAGCCGTGAGTGCCTGGACTTCGGCTCGAGAGTGGTACATAGCAATCCGAAAACAAACAGCTGCTGCGATCCTCCCGCACCCACGTTATCCGTGACGGGTACATCGCTGAGGAGCAAGTCCAATCGCCATGGCGTTTCTGAGGCGTAACCGTAAACAGCAGCCCGTCCGTTTGGCTCATCGGAAAGCAGGAAGTACCAGGAGGAATATGGGGCACCCCCCTGTGACCGGAGCTCCTTCCTTGCCAACATAGCTAGACAGTCATCCGCGTTGCGGAATCGTGGCATTTGATGGAACGGAGTCCGCTTTCCTTCGAGCAGCCACTCCGGGTCCACTCCAAGCAGATCGCAGAGTTTCCGCGCCGTAGTAAACGCAAGCGGTTGCTCGCCCGAGAGGTTTGCTTCGAGCAACGTGGCGTCCGGCATTCCAAGCTCCATTGCCACTCGCGAAACCGAATACGAAGACTTGGGGACGGACTCGAACACCTGTCGCAAACGTGCCGCGATGGATGCTGTCACATTCATCTCGTTTGGTCCGAAGACTCTATGGAGGTGCTCGTGAAGGAACTGCTGCCGCGATAGCTTCATCAGCCTTGCCCGGCAATCTATTGCGGCGATGATCTCGGGATTAAGGTCACGAACCATGAAATCGCTCATAAAACAGAGCATATCATCGACGTCATCCACTAGTCATCAAATGTGGTGATGTTCCAGGGCCAGACAAAGTCCACGGAGGCTCTCCTCAATGTGCTAACCAACCAGAATCAGCCGCTTCGATGGCCGTGTCACAGCGACGTACAGCATCTGCTGCGCCTCGAGCAGATTGGTTTCTTCGCGCCGGCGAATGTCGGGAAGGTCCACAAAAACCGAGCCGATGGTGGAGCCTTGGCTCTTGTGCACGGTCAGCGCGTAGATGGACT
>CALMVL010000093.1 GCA_937873265.1 uncultured Granulicella sp. | reverse complement strand
CCGTCATCGGCATCGTCGGCCTCCTCGACGACGTCACCAAAGCCGTCCCCAACTCCTTCCAGCACGTTGATGACCTCATCGCTGTCTTCTCTCCGTACTGTGCAGAATGGGGCGAGGAAAGGGATGCTTTTACATATGAAGAATCGCTAGGGTCATCGGCTTTCGCGCAGTGTGTGCTTGAGTACGAGTGGGGTCTCCCCCCTGGCCTTGCGATTCTCTTTGATCGCAAAGCAAACGATGCCATGGTTGATCTCGCGAAGGCAGCACTCCTCAGTTCCGCAAGCGACATCTCGGACGGTGGCTTTGCTGTAGCTGTAGCAAAAGCGTGTTTGCCTGGCCACATGGGTGCTCAGATAACTGACATGCGCTTTCACGAAAGCCATGTAGTTAGCCTTTTTAGTGAAGATGCTTGTACGTTTCTTCTCTCGTTTGCAAAGTCGTCGCTGGACCCGGTCCGGGAACTGCTCAAGAAGCATGGTCTCGGCGGACTTCACGTTTGCGGAAGGACCGGAGGCGCCCGAATAGAGTTTCGGCAGCAAGGGAAAACCCTTATCTCAGTTTCTCCTGATGAGCTTCTTAGTCCTTGGGCGTCAACCCTCCCCACCCAGCTAGCCGCCGAGGTCGTCACCGCATGACCCAGATACCCTCGAAGCCGCTCGACCTCGAAAGTCTGGAAAGGTTGACCTTTCGACTTCAGGAAGCGATCTCCGCATACAACAGCGAGCCGGGAAACCTGTTCTATCTTGACTCCGTCGTTAAACGTTTTGAGTTGACCTTCGAGATTGCACGCAAACTGCTGCGCCGTTACCTCATTGATATCGATCCCGGAAACGCGAAGATTCCGCCGGACCAACTGCACGAGTTTGTACATCTCGGCACACAGCAGAATCTTCTGCGTGGTTCCTGGACGGAATGGAGACGCATCCGAGACGCGCGGAACGAGACGGTACATGGATATCGAGAGGAGAAAGCGCGCGAGATTGCTTTGATGGCCGAACCGCTACTGGCCGAAGCTCGCGTCCTGCTCGACAACTTGAAGTGGAGGACACAGGGCGATGCCGACCAACATCAGCATTGAGGTCTCGGATTTAGCTGCAATCGGCAAGGTACTTCAGAGGTGTGCGCCGGGCCGGCCCGCCTTCCTATTCGGCTCGCGGGTTACCGGTTTGGCGCGGCCTGATTCGGACCTCGACATCGCGATCGGCGGTGAGTGTCCTCTCACCTTCAGGGAGCGTGGCGACATGAGGGACGCTCTGGACGAGATCGGTCTGGGATACAAGGTCGACGTCATCGATCTCCATGACGCGCGCGGGATCTTTCGGAAAAGAATCGAAGCGGAGTGGATTCCCCTGGAAGAAGCGGCCGGGAGCGGTTCCAAGGCGATTGCATGAATCTCATTTCTGATAGCGGCCCCTTCACTCCCGCCCAGGAACGGTTCGACAAACTCCGCGAACACTGCGGCGTCATGGCCATCTACAACCACGCCGACG
>CALMVL010000092.1 GCA_937873265.1 uncultured Granulicella sp. | reverse complement strand
CACCCACCGTTACCCCGGAACCCTCCACCCTCGCCCTGTTCGGCACGGGAGCCTTCGGCGTCGTCGGCGTTCTCCGCCGTCGCTTCTCCCTTTAGACCTTCCCCACCTGCGGCGCCGGTCACGTCCATGACGGCGCCGCTTCGCACCTACTTCTGTCTTGGGCGAGCGGTGGTCGGCGATGAGCTAGTTCGAATGCCTAAGCTTCCTGTAGAAAGTTCGATTTTCAGCCGGGATCGGTTTTGTTTGTCGGGGAAACTCAATTTTCAGAATGGTCGGCCCAGTACGCGTTTTGGCCCGTTGAGATGAAGCCCTCTCGTTGAGGTCGGTATACGGCGGTAGACGTGACCAGCACACTGCGATTCGCTGATTGGGCGGAGTTTAGGCAGGTAGTCTTCTCCCCGCGTAAGCCGCTGCGGAGAACAAAAGACTGCCCGTCAAAGACAATGCAGTGTGCGATTTCCGGCTGATGTCCCGTTAGACACCTGGAGAGGCTTAGGTCGCAGGGAGGGTAGCACCAGCTCCTCACCCAGACGTCCCCGCCACGGCGACGCCTCGCGGTACCATCGAGCTACGCCGCTCGCGGTCGGTCGCCAGCCGGCGGATTACTGAGATGACTTCCGATGCCAAGGCAACGCTTGCCGGACCGCCGATGACCCCGGTTCTACGATCCCTGCTCGCTGCCGCACGCGCGGCCGAGCCGAAGCTGGTCGATCGGCTGCGACGGCTGGTCGAGGCGGAGTCGCCCAGCCACAACAAGGCGGCCGTTGACCGCGCCACGGCGCTGGTTGCGGAGTGGTGCCGGGAAACTGGCGCGCAGTGCATCCTGCATCCTCAGGGGGCAGTGGGCGATTCGCTCGAGGCGCGCTTCGGTTCGCCGGACCCGTCGCGCAGGCCCGTGCTGGTGCTCGGCCATCTCGACACGGTCTGGGAGATGGGAACACTTTCCAACATGCCGTGGCGCGAGGAGGGAGACCGCATCGCGGGTCCGGGTGTTCTCGATATGAAGGGTGGGGTGGTGATGGCGCTTGCCGCGCTCGAAATCCTCGGGCTGCGGGATCTGCCCTTCTGTCCGACGATTCTGCTCTTGCATGCGGACGAGGAGATTGGCAGCCCAGCGTCTCGCGCCTTGACGGAAGGGATCGCCGCCGAGTGCAGCGCGGTGTACGTCCTTGAACCGGGCGAGGGCGCGGCCGGAGCGTACAAGACGGCACGCAAGGGGGTGGGGCAGTTTCGGCTTGATGTTCGGGGCGTTGGCTCGCATGCTGGGGTTGATTTCGGAAGTGGCCACAGCGCGGTGCTTGAGCTCGCGCGCCAATTAGAGCGGGTGGCCGCCCTGAGCGATCCCGCGGCGGGTGTGACGGTCAACCCCGGCGTGATGGGCGGCGGCACGCGCTCGAATGTGGTCGCGGCCGAGGCGTGGGCGGAGATCGACGTGCGACTTCCTTCGGTGGGCGAAGCGGATCGGGTGGAGCAGCGGCTTCGGTCGCTCCAGGCGGTGGATCCAGCATGCACGGTGTCGGTGACGGGTGCGGTGAACCGGCCGCCGATGGTGCGCACGCCGGCGATTGCTGGGATGTTTGAGAGGGCTCAGAGGTATGCGTTCGAGATGGGTCTCGAGCCGCTAACGGAGGCCGCGACCGGCGGTGCTTCGGACGGAAACTTTACGGCCGCCCTCGGGGTTCCCACGCTCGACGGCATGGGGGCTGTGGGGGGCGGGGCCCATGCGGCGCATGAGCATCTGCTGCGCCCTTTTCTGGCTCCACGCACGGCGCTTCTGGCGGCCATGCTGCTGTAACGGCTGGTGGGGAAAATGGCGGAGGTTCCGGGGTACTCCGATGAGCGACGTGTGTCTGATCTGCCACACGCCCCTTTAGGCCAATCCGATGTATGGTGGGGGAGTCTTTTTTCCCGTGGAGGATTTTCGCGTGACGCCGGAGGCGCACCTGGAGCGAACCATCAACGAGGCTGTGATCTTCAGTGGGGTGGGTCTCCATAGCGGTGCGCCGGTGTCGCTGCGGCTGGTGCCGGCTCCGGCTGGATCGGGGATCGTGTTTCGGCGAACGGACCTGGACGGATTTGAGATCCCCGCGAATGGCCGAAATGTGGCGCGGGTGAGCTACGCAACAAGCCTGATGCGGGGAAGTGTGCTGATCTCCACCACGGAGCACCTTCTTTCGGCGCTGATCGGCTGCGGGGTCGACAACGTAATTATCGAGGTGGACAATCTTGAGATCCCTATCCTGGACGGCAGCGCGTTGCCGTACGTGCAGGCGTTTGAGCGGGTTGGATGGAAGCAGCAACGGCGCAGGCGAGAGTACATCCGGGTGCTGAAGCCGGTGGAAGTGACCGAAGGCACGAAGTTTATCGGCCTCTACCCAGGCGAAAGCTATGAGATTGACTACCGCATCGATTTTCCGCAGCCGATCGGGTCGGCAACGCTTCGCGTTGATCTGCAGCGCGGAGACTACCCGGCGTTGATCGCGCCGGCGCGGACGTTTGGGTTTCGCGAGGACGAGGCGACGCTGCGGAATATGGGACTGATCCGCGGTGTTTCCGATGAGTGCGCGATCATTGTGAGCGCGCAGGGTGTCCAGAACGGGCCACTTCGGTTTGAGGACGAGTTCGTGAGGCACAAGGTTCTGGACCTGATCGGAGACCTGGCGTTGGCGGGAAAACGTATTCAGGGAAAGGTGGTTGCGGAGCGGGCGGGGCATGCGATGCACACGGCTCTGGTGCAACGGCTGCTCCGCGACCGGTCGGCATGGGAGATGGCGCACGGGGGCGACCGGAGCGCGGCGGCGTAGTTTCTGGCCGGGTGAGCGGTGCGGCCTTTCCGGATGGGATGGCACGGCGGTGAGGAGCGTCCGTCGGCAAATGCGCGGCTTGGGGTAAAGGACAAAAGAAACGGTGCCGAAGCAGATGGGGCTGGGGGTGGT
>CALMVL010000091.1:3202-8680 GCA_937873265.1 uncultured Granulicella sp. | reverse complement strand
ATAACAACCCGTCCCCTACCGACACCGCCCTAACCCCCGCCGAGGCCGAAGCCGCCCGCCGGCGCTTCGGCATCCCTCCAAACGACTTCACCGTCCTCCTGATCGGCAAAGACGGCGGCGAAAAACTCCGCTCCCGCAAACCCATCCCGTTCAGCAAGCTCCGCGACACGATCGACGCGATGCCCATGCGCCGCCGTGAAATGCAGGGGCACCCGAATCCCTAACCGACTCCCAACAGACTGCGCCCTGTAAAATCCGACGCATGGGTGAATCGAGAGCCACGCCACCCTCCTTCAGGCACATCCCCGCGCTCGACGGCATCCGCGGCATCGCCATCGGGCTCGTGCTCTGCTTCCATCTCCTCTGGTCCAACTCCGTCACCGGCTCCCGCGCCTTCGATCTCATCGTCAAAATCCGCGGCTCCGGCTGGATCGGCGTCGACCTCTTCTTCGCCCTTTCCGGTTTCCTCATCACCGGCATCCTGCTCGACACCCGCGAAAACCCGCGCTTCTTTCGCAACTTCTACGCCCGCCGCGCGCTCCGCATCGCCCCGCTCTATTCTCTGGTGCTCCTGCTCCTCGTCGTCGGCTTCCATCCCTCCTCGTGGACGCAGGCTCGCCCGTTCGCCCTCCTGTTCACCTACCTGCAAAACACGCCTCTTTGGTGGAATCACCCAGTCTCCGGCACCGTCGCCAACTACACCACACATCTCTGGTCGCTTGCCGCCGAAGAGCAGTTTTATCTCGTCTGGCCCCTTGTCGTCTTCCTCCTTCCAAACCGGCGCGGCCTGCTCTGGATCTGCGCCGCCGGCATGGCCCTCGCGCCGCTCTCCCGATATCTCCTGCTCAGCCACGGCGACCCGTTTCAGGCCACCTACAAACTCACCGTTTGCCGTGCCGACTCCCTCCTCGGCGGCGCATGGCTCGCCATCGCCCATCGCGGCCCGATGCAGCCGGTCATCCGCCGCGCCGCGCCCTACACCTTCGCGTTCGGCGTTCTGCTCTGCCTGGCCGTCGGATGGT
Source organism: uncultured Granulicella sp. (assembly GCA_937873265.1). Lineage (GTDB taxonomy): Bacteria > Acidobacteriota > Terriglobia > Terriglobales > Acidobacteriaceae > Edaphobacter. The sequence goes on along the minus strand of CALMVL010000091.1, from coordinate 7,658 downwards.
CCACCGGCAACTTCGCCTTCGAGTCAAACCGAACCGTCAACCTCATCGGCTACTCGCTCCTGGCCCTCGTCAGCGCGTCCCTCATCGCCATGGCCATCTCCCCGTCCTCCCGCGCCGTCCGCGTGCTCGGCTCTCCCCTGCTCCGCTCCCTCGGCCGCTACAGCTATGGCATCTATGTCCTCCACCAGATGGTCGCGACCGCGCTGGAGGATCGCTTCGGCGGCTCTCTCCGCAGCTCCATCCCCTCCAAGGCTCTGCTTCACCTTGTCCTGCTGGCGCTCGTGCTGGCGTTCACCATCCCCCTCGCCATGCTCAGCTATCACTTCCTGGAGCGGCCATTCCTCCGTCTCAAGCGCTTCTTCGACGCCGTTCCGGAGCGCCAGGATCTCGCCGCTTCCCCAAACTTACCCACACCGGCTCTACCATCCGCTGTCCGACCTCAGCCATAATGAGGTATGGCGACCCGACCCTTTCTCTCCGCTCAGAGCACGGCCGAGCCACCCTCCGTGCCGGCCATCGTCTGCATGCTGCGCTCCGTCCCAACGCTCGACGGCCTCTCCGATCGGGACTATACCTGGCTCGCGACGCACGGCCTCTACTCCGAAAGCCCACCCGACACCCTCATCTTTGAAGAGCACGAGCCCTGCCGCACCCTCCATATTGTGCTCAGCGGAGAGATACAGGTGCGCCGCCAAAACACCGGCGTCTTCGCCGTCTTCGTCGGACGTGCCGGCCAGCTCACCGGCAAGCTGCCTTTCTCGCGCATGAAGTACTACGGCGGCAACGGCTGGACCGTCAGTTCCGTCCGCGCGCTGAACTTCGATGAATCGCTCTTTCCCGCGATGCTCCAAGCCATTCCGTCCATGACGCAGCGATGCGTCTCCGTTCTGCTCGACCGCGTTCGCGAGATCACGCGGCTCGAGCAGCAGACCGAAAAGCTCACCGCGCTCGGCAAACTCGCCGCGAATCTCGCGCACGAGCTGAACAACCCAGCCTCGGCCGCCCAGCGCACCGCCAGCACCCTTTTGGCGGACCTTCGCCAATTCGGCGAGCTCGCCTTCCACCTCGGCACCCTCAACATGAGCCCCGAGGAATACGCGGGCATTCTCGGCTGGGGCAAGCGCGTCCGGCAACAGACCGGTGACGCGCTCGCGCTGCAAGCCGCCGATCACGAGGACGCCCTGACTCGCTGGCTGATCGCGGCCGGCGTTCCCGAGCCCTGGCGCATCGCTCCCGTCCTTACCGAATTCGCGATCACTCCCGAACAGCTCGATGAGCTCGCCGGCATCGTCCCCACGGTCGCCCTGCCGCAGATCCTTGCCGTCTTCACCGCATCCCTGCGCGTCGAACGCATGGCCGCCACCGTCATCGGCTCGACCGCTCGCATCTTCGACCTCATCACGGCCATCAAGGACTACTCCTACATGGACCAGGCACCCATGCAGGACGTCGACCTTGCGTACTCGCTTGAGAACACCCTTGCCATGCTCCAGTCCCGGCTGGCAGGCATCACCGTTAAAACCACCTTCGATCCCACGCTGCCGCCCATCCATGCCTATGGAAGCGAACTGAACCAGGTCTGGACCGTGCTGCTCGAAAATGCCATCGACGCACTCGCCGGCTCGGGTCTGCTTCGCCTCGTCACCCTCTGCTCCGGCAACATGGCCGTCGTGGAGATCTGGAACTCCGGCCCGATGATCGATCCGGCCATCCGCTCCCGCATCTTTGAGCCCTTTTTCTCGACCAAAGCGCCGGGAGCCGGTCTCGGCCTCGGGCTCGACACCGCCCAGCGCATCGTCAGCCGTCACTCCGGGTTCATCACCGTCGATTCAAAGCCGGAATCCACCTGCTTCCAGGTCCGGCTCCCCATCAACCACGCCGGCGCGTACTGACCTCCCAGGCAAGCCAACGGACGGAAATCCGCGTCAGGAACTGACCTCGACCCCGCGCCAAAACGCAATGTGATGCTTCACGGAGCGCGCGGCCGGCTTCGGATCGGGATAATACCAGGCGGCATCCTGGTTCTCCTGCCCGTCCACCACGATCGTGTAGTACCGCGCCTGTCCCTTCCACGGGCAGCTCGAGGTTGTCGAGCTCGGCCGGAGAAACTCCCGCCGCACCGCCTCTTCGGGAAAATACAGATTACCCTCAACCGTCTCCGTGCTCTCGCTTTCAGCGAGAACCTGACCATTCCACACTGCCTTTGCCATGAGCTCCTGCTTACCGATTTCCAAAAACCAGCATAACGGCCATGCCTCGCCGCGGACCTGGGCCCCTACCAAACGCATTTGTAACAGACACTCGGCCAAAAGGAAAGCGCCCGACGGCTACGTCGACCCGACCGTGTTCGCCCCATCGAACCCGTTCGACTGCGTTTCGATTACGCCGGCGTCGCCATCGCAGCCGGTACCACCTTCGCGGGTTGCGGAAGCTCGATCGGCTTCGGTCCCCCGATCTTCCGCTCAAAGCTGCACGCCGCCGCCTCGGGAGCGGCCTCCTCGTCCGGGCCGCCGCGCTTCTTGCGGCGCTTCGGCATCGCATCCTGGTTGTTGGGGCACACCAGGTACGTCCCTTCCTTGTTCGCCACCTCCACCAGGTACGGGCTGTCGCCATGCGGGCAGGCCTCGTTCACCAGCTTCTGGTTCGACGAAAAATCGCACTTCGGGTAGTTCACGCATCCGTAAAACGTGTCCCCCCGCTTCGTTTTGCGCACGGCAATGTCCCCGCCGTCCTTCGGACACCGCACCTCCAGCAACTCCTGCTTCACGTACTTGCACTTCGGATACCCGGAGCAGGCGATAAACTCCCCATACTGCCCGTCCCGCTGCAAAAGCGGTCGCCCGCACTTCGGGCACGGCTCCTCGAGCTGCACCGGCGGCTTCGTCTGCACCTTCTGCGTCAGCTTCCGGATCGTCTTGCACGGCGGGTCATCGTTGTATCCCGGGCACGCCATAAACGGCCCCCAGGGCCCGTTCCGCAGCACCATCGTCCGACCGCAGTTGTCGCAAAACTCCTCTTCCTGCTCGCCCTCCGCGGCCTGCGCGTCGGCCGAACTCAGATCCGGCTTCGCAGCAAAATTCTCTTTGGTAAAGTCGCACGAGATCGCCTCGGCAACGACCTTCTTGCCCTTCCCTTGGGCCTCCGCCACCGCAGCGGCCATCTGCTTCGCGTCCCCGACCTCGCGAGAGAACTGCACCTCATCGTCGGTCATTGCCTTAATCGCAAATGGGAAGTGAAACGCTGCCAAAACCTTCTTCATCACCGCCTTCGGATCCTTCTTCCACGGACCCGCCGCAATCAGGACCGGCTTCTCCTTGGTGAAGTTCGAGCACGAGTAGAAGCTGCCGAACTTGCCCCACTTCAGAATCAACGGCGCCCCGCACTTCTCGCACACCTCCTCGGTGCGCTGCTCCATCGCCTTCACATCTTCCATCGTGTGCTCGGCTAGCTTCAGCTCCTCCTGGAGATGTCCATAGAAGCCATTCAGCAGATCCGTCCACCGCTTCGCCCCACCCTCCACCGCGTCCAGCTCGCCTTCCAGTGTCGCCGTGTATCCTGGCTCGAAAATGTACGGAAAGTTCTTCACCAGGAGTTCGGTGGTCACCATGCCGATCTCCGTCGGAACCAGCTTCTGCGCCATCTTCTTGACGTAGTCCCGCTCCTGGATCGTGTTAATAATCGACGCATACGTCGACGGCCGCCCGATCCCCCGCTCCTCCAGCGCCTTCACCAGGCTCGCCTCGTTGAAACGCGGCGGCGGCTGCGTGAACTTCTGCTGCGGATCCAGCCGCACCCGCTCCAGCCCCTGCCCATCGCGCATCTCCGGCAGCCGACGATCCGCCGACCCATCCTCGCTTGTGGCATCGTTCGCCGCTTCGGCCGCGCTGTCGCCGTCCGCGCTCGCCGCCTTATTCCGCTGAGCCTCTGCCGCTTCGGCCGCGGCCGCCTTCGCGTCCCGCGCCGCCTTGGCCTTCTTTGCCTTCTCCTCAAAATGCAGAAACCCGTCGAACTTCAGCACGCTCCCCGTTGTCCGAAAATCGTAGCTCGTCGCCCCCGCCTCCGCCTCGATATCCACCGTCGTCTGGTCAAACACCGCCGGCACCATCTGGCTTGAAACCGCCCGTTCCCAGATCATGCGGTACAGCCGAAACTGCTCATCGCTCAGGTACTTGCGAATCTCCTCCGGAACAAACTCCACGTGCGTCGGCCGAATCGCCTCATGCGCGTCCTGCGCATCGCCCTTCGTCTTGTACACCGTCTCCTTCGCCGGCAGGTACTGCCCGCCAACCCGCTTGCCCACCCAATCCCGAACCTCCGCCACCGCATCCGGGCTCATGCGCGTCGAATCGGTCCGCATGTACGTGATCAGCCCAACCGTCCCCTCCTTGCCGATCTCGATGCCCTCATACAGCCGCTGCGCCACCCCCATCGTCCGCCGCACGTTGAAGCCCAGCCG
>CALMVL010000091.1:0-3102 GCA_937873265.1 uncultured Granulicella sp. | reverse complement strand
CCGGCCGCAGCACCGCATCGATGTTCCAGTATTCCACCGGATGGAACGCGTTGATCTCCCGCTCGCGCTCCACAATCAGCCGCAGCGCCACCGTCTGCACTCGCCCCGCGCTCAGACCGCGCTTCACCTTGTCCCACAGCAGCGGCGAAATCTGATACCCCACCAGCCGGTCCAAAACCCGCCGCGTCTGCTGCGCATCCACCAGATTCTCATCCACGTCCCGTGCATGGAGGAATGCCGCCCGAACCGCCTTCTGCGTGATCTCGTTGAACGTCACCCGCTGCAACGTCCCGCCCTTCTTCATCGAGGGCAGCAGCTGCATCTTCAGGTGCGCCGCAATCGCCTCCCCTTCGCGATCCGGATCCGGCGCCAGAAACACCGCGTCCGCCTTGGCCGCCAGCTTTTTCAGCCGGTCCACAATCTTCTCCTTGCCCGGCGACACAATCAGCGTCGGCTCAAACGTCCGGTGCTTCAGCTCCACGCCAATGTCGTTCTTCGGCAGGTCCATGATGTGGCCAATCGAGGCCTCCACCACGTAATCGCTGCCCAGGTACTTATTAATCGTCTTCGCCTTCGCGGGCGACTCGACAATCACCAGTGATTTACTCATGCTTCCTCAACTTTCTTTGCACCCCGGACTCCTTCTCGGACGCCGGAGGACCGTCCCCACCCACAACACCCAATGCCTGCGAACCTAACACGTTCTGCCGGAGCGAAGTCAAACAGCGGCCTTGCTCCAACCTAAGCCGCTCCACTCCGACCCGCGTAGACCATATAGACTCTCGCCCGGCCAGAGAGTTACGGCGGTTCGCACGACATCACATCGTCCGCAGGTAATTCTTGCCCGGCATCTGCCGAACCTTCCCCTTGAGCTCCAACTCAAACAGCGCGGCAAAGATCTCCGCCGACCCTAGCTCCACCTCAAGCTCTTCCATCAATGTATCCAGCTGCACCGCTTCATCCTGCCGAAGCCGGGCCAGCACCATCGCCTCATGCTCGCTGAGCGGTGCCGCCCCAAACAGCCCCGCAGCCTGTGACACAGATGCGTTCGGTGCCCCGGCGGATTCACCCCGCCTCGCCTCCGCCTCGTCCTCCAGCAGCAGCCGCACCTGGCTCGGCAGGTCCTCCCACACGTCCTCCCACGTCGCCGTCAGCTTTGCCCCCTGCTTGATCAGCGTGTTCGGCCCCCATGCATTCTTGTTCGTCACATTGCCCGGCACCGCATACACATCCCGGTTCTGCTCCATCGCACACCGGGCCGTAATCCGTGTGCCCGAGTGCTCCCCGGCCTCGATCACCAGAACCCCCGTGCTCATCCCGCTCAACGTCCGGTTGCGGATCGGAAAATTCTGCGGCGCGGGAAACGTCCCAATGGCGAACTCACTCACAATCGCTCCCCCGCTACCCACAATCTCTTCCGCAAGCCGTTTGTTCTCCTTGGGATAGATCACGTCGATCCCCGTCCCCCAAACCGCCACCGTCTTTCCTCCCGCCGCCATCGCTCCCGTGTGCGCCGCCGTGTCCACGCCTCGCGCCATGCCGCTGCCGATCACCATGCCGCGCCGTGCCAGGTCGCGGCTCAGCACCTCCGCCATGCCCAACCCATAGGGACTCGGGTGCCGCGTCCCAACCACCGCGATCTGCGGCCGGTTCAGCAGTCCCGCGTCTCCCCGCACCCACAGCACCGGAGGCGGATCGTAAATCTCCAGCAGCCGTTCCGGATAATCCGTGTCCTCGCGCGTCAGCAGCACGCCCCCGGTCTCGCCGACCCGCCGCATCTCGTCCTCGGCCGCCTCCCACGCCCTGCCGCTGTAGCAGAACTGCGCCGCCGCCGCCGGCATGCCCACGCCCTCAAGCTCCGTCAGCGAAGCCCCAAACAGCCGGTCGGCGCCGCCCATCCGCTCCGCCGCCCGCGCAATCCGCGTCGGTCCCATCCCCGGCGTCAGCACCAGCGCCAGCCATCCCCTCCTGGCGATCTCCAGCTTCGCGTCCCCCACCAGCAACCCGCTTCGCCTCGCCGCCGTCATCCGCCTCCGCCCTTCCCGGCGCCGTTCCATCGACCATCCGGACCGCGCTCCAGTCCGCAGGCTACGGGCATTCGCGCCGTCCGTCCATGCAACTTGCGTTCGGCCCCGCTCCGGCCCGTCACCGCTCCCGCCCCTGTTCCCGATAAAGCGACGCCGGGCCCGCGTTTGCGTCCAATAGAATGAATGCGAGTGCGCCCCCTCATCCGTGCGCTCCCTGGAGTACGACACAAATGCCCTTCCTTCAACCAGACCGCCGCAACGTCGGCAACAACTTCGGCATGAACGCCTACGGGACCGGCCCCGTCACCATCGAAGGCGCCCGCGAAGGCACCGCCTCGCTCCTCGCCAAGGTCCTCGGCATCACCGCCGCCGGCTTCCTCGTCACCGCCGTCGGCGTCGCCACCGCCCCCGCCTGGAGCACCCTCCCCGGCCTCCTCGTCGTCTTTGCCCTCATCTTCGGCATCAACTACGCCCGCCGCGCCAACCCCTCGCTCGCCCTCGGCCTCTTCTTCCTCCTGGCCTACGCCATGGGCTGGGAGATCGGTCCCCTCATCCACCGCTACATGCAGGCCATCGGCCCCGCCGTCGTCTTCAACGCCGCCGCCACCACCGGCCTCGGCATGGCCGTCATGGGCTCGGTCGCCTACCTCTTCAACATCAACTACCGCCGCATCACCGGCATCGCCATGGGCGCGCTTCTGCTCCTGATCATCGCCGGCATCGCCAGCATGTTCTTCCACTTCATCCAGCCCAGCACCTATTCGTTCCTCACCCTCGGCATCTTCTCCCTCCTCACCGTCGGGGACTTCGCCCGCATCCGCGCCGGCGGCGACGGCATCCCCGCCTCCATGCTCGCCCTCTCCATCTACCTCGACGGCATCAACATCTTCCTTGCCGTCCTCCAGCTCATGGGCGGTCGCCGCCGCGACTAGCCCGCCTCAAAGACCCGCGCCAGGCCGGAGCTTTTGCTCCGGCCTTCCCTTTGCCCTTCACGTCGCTCATCCACACCAAACCTGCAGGATCCGCCTTGCCCAGCCAATCCCCCCTACCCGTAGCCGCCATCCACTTCCTCAAC
>CALMVL010000090.1 GCA_937873265.1 uncultured Granulicella sp. | reverse complement strand
CTACACTGCCCACGTAACCCGAGATCACACCTCCGGAGGCAAACCATGCCCGACCCGCCCGACCGCCCCAGCATCCGGCGCATCAGCCCCAAGCTCGTCACCGACAACATGCCCGCAACCGTTGCCTTCTACCGCGACGTCCTCGGCTTCACCGCGGTCATGAACTCGCCCGAATACACCATCCTCGAGCGCGACGGACAAACCATCCACTTCGGCCACGCCGCCTCGGAAGAGATCATGACCCGCCTCCGCGACCACACCGAAATCTACATCGAAGTCTCCGGCATTCACGCCGTATGGGAGCACGCAAAGACCTTCCGCGACCGCCATCCCACCCGCGACCTCTTCGACCAGCCATACGGCATGACCGAGTTCCACATCGCCGACCCCAATGGCTGCCTCGTCTTCGTCGGCCAACCCACCGCGCCATGAGTCCTCCACCCGCGCAGTCGGGCTCGATCCGCGAGAAAATACCATCATGACCTCCGTCCGCATGGACAAGTTCCTCTGGGCCGCCCGCTTCTTTAAAACCCGCCCCCTCGCCGCCCGCGCCTGCGAGCTCGGCCGCATCTCCTTCAATGGTCAGCCCGCCAAACCTGCCCGCGACGTCAAAGTCGGCGACACCCTCACCGTCCGCAACGACTCCGGCGACTTCGTCATCGAAGTCCTCGACCTTTCCGACACCCGCGGCCCCGCGTCCACCGCCCAAACCCTTTACCGCGAAACTGAGGCATCGAAAGTCGCCCGGGAGCAGGTCCTTGCCGCCAGGCGCCTCGCCGCCGAGTTCGAGGTCCTCCCTGCCGGCCGCCCCGACAAGCGCAACCGCCGCAACCTCAATCGCCTCCGCGGTCGCGGCTGATTGCTGAGAACGACCCGGACCAGCCTGGCCGCGCGGATCCACCCCATCCGCTGATCCCTGAGCCCATCCCGCGATACCATGGGGCAGCAACTTCACAGGGCAAGGCAGCATGCGCAAACAGGTGCTGATCTTCGGGCTGGTCGGCGGCGTCCTCGTCACGCTGCTTCAGTGGACCGAGTTTCACTTCGTCATTCTCGAGCACTCCATCGCCATCTACAGCGTCCTGATCGCCATCCTCTTTGCCGGTGCCGGCATCTGGCTCGGCACCAGGTTGCTCGCCCCCCGCGAGCGGATCGTAAACCGCATCGTCGAAGTGAACGTGCCCGTCCCCGCCCCGGCGGCCACCGACTCCCAACTCACCTCCGACAACGCCGCCCGCGAGCGCGTCGGCATCACCCGCCGCGAGCTGGAAATTCTCAAGCTCGTGGCCCGCGGCCTCAGTAACCGCGAGATCGGCGAGACCCTTTTCGTCAGCGAGAACACCGTAAAGACTCACTGCAGCCGCGCCTTCGACAAGCTCGGCGCCCGTCGCCGCACCGAGGCTGTCCAACGCGGCAAGGAACTCGGCCTGCTCCCGTAAACGCCTCATTCTTCGGCATGACTTCCTTGATTTACGGCAAAATCATGCGAAAGGATGACGCACGGCAACCGCCTGGTCCTGCACGGTAGGGAACATCCGCGGCGCCCGGAAGCGCCCGTACACAGGAGATGGAGCATGACGAAGGATGTCTGGAAATACGGTCTGCTGAGCGGTCTCGCTCTGGCGATCCTGGTGGCGATCACAGTGCCGTTCGAGCATCGGTACCACACCAACGAGAGCGTTTCCATGGCGGTCGGCTACACCGTCATGGTCCTCAGCTTTCTTATCGTCTTCGTTGGTGTCAAGCAGTACCGCGACACCGAGTGCGCCGGCTCCATCACCTTTGGCCGCGCCCTCGCCGCCGGTCTCCTGATGATGCTCCTCACCTGCGCCTGCTACGTCGCCATGTGGGAAGCCCTGATGGCCACGGTCGAAAGGAACTTCGCGCACGAGTACACCGCCGCCCTCGTGAAGCGGGCCCAGAACTCCGGCCTGCAGGGAGCCGCCCTCGAAGCGAAAGTCGCCGAAGCCCGCCACTTCGAAACCATGTACTCGAACCCGCTCTACAGCGCCGCCATCACCCTGCTCGAACCCCTACCTGTTGGCATCGTCATGGCCCTGGTCACCGCGGGCATCCTGCGCCGGAAACCCGAAGATCGCATGGAAAGCTCCGCAAGCTCCCGGGCCCTGGCGAACTGACGGCCATCCGATCACCGGCGCGACGCGGATCGGTGGGGGCAACGGCCCCGGTCCCTGCTCAGGCCAAATCGGCCTGGGGTAAGTACCCTTTCGCGGGGGGGAGGACACCAGGGGCAGTGCCTCCGGTCCAACCCCCAAACTCACCGCCGCTCCAGAACCAGTCGAACCCCATTCGACGGCCGCAGATTCACCGAGGGCACCACCGGCAGCCGCTCCGGCGCTCCCGCCTCCGGCCGCAACCGCCAGTCCCGCAGAATCGTCGCCAGGGCAAACACCCCTTCCATCCACGCCAGACCTTCCCCGATGCACTGCCGCGATCCTCCCCCAAATGGAAAGTAGGCAAACTTCGGCCGCTTCGCGTCGTCACCGGCAAACCTCTCCGGCTCGAACCTCTCCGGGGCAACCCAGAACCGCGCGTCCCGATGCACCACGCACTGTGGCGCCAGCAGCATCGCCCCAGGAGGAATCGTGAACCCCCGAAATCCGTACGGCTCCGGCCCGCTCGACCGCCCAATCACCCACACCGTCGGCATCAGCCGCATGCCCTCGGCAAACGCCCCATGCGTATACGTGAGCATCGCGTAGTCCGCCGCGGCCGGCCGCCGCGCGCCCAGCACAGCAAGGGCCTCCGCGTGCACCCGCTCCTGCGCCTCAGCGTGCGTCGCCAGCAGCCACAGCGTAAAGCTCAGCGCATTTGCTGTCGTCTCGTGCCCGGCCAGCAGCACCGTCAGGCACTCGTCCCGCACCTGCTTGTCGCTCATCGTCCGGTCCGCTCCAGCCGCGTCCTCTTCCGTGTCCTCCGCGGCCAGCAGCATCGACAGGAGGTCGCCGCGATCGCCCGGATCCCGTCGCCGCTCCGCGATCATGCCGTACAGGATCCCGTCCAGCTGCTCCATGCCGCGGCGCACCTCCAGCATCGGCCCGATCGGTATGTGCTGCAGCACCTCCAGCAACCGTCCCGGAACCCATCCCGGCGGCGGCCGCACCATAAAGCGCTGTACCGCCGCCGCAATCGCCCGCGCCTCGGATTCCCCGTCGATGTCGAACAGGCACTTGCCCACAATGCGCAGCGCGAGCAGCAGCATCTCCGGATGCAGATCCATCACGCCCGGCTTCCACCGCTCCGTGATCTCCGCCGCAACCTGCGCGATCACCTCGCCGTAGGCCGCAATCCGCTGTCGGTGAAACGCCGGCTGCGCCAGTCGTCGCTGCCGCATGTGCAGCGGTTCCTCGCTCGTCAGCAGTCCGTCGCCCAGCAGGCCGCGAGCCCGCTGCATCACGGCTGCCCGCCGGTTACGCCGCTCGTTGTCCACCACCAGCTCGCGGATCAGCTCCGGATGGTTGAACTGGAAGACATGCCCCTCGAACGCCCGGAAGTGCACCAGATCGCCATAGCGCCGAGCGTTGTCGGTCAGGAACTGGATCGGATCCTCGCGAAAAGCGCGCCCGCTCAGCACCCGCGGCAGCATGCGCGGCCCCGGCGGAAACTGCGCTCCCGCTGTGCCTCCGATCTCCGGCTCCGTCCACATGCATCCATCGTAAGCGCGCTCAGGCTGGCCGCCTTCACCGCATCAATCGCACATCCGCGCTTCCGCTCCCGGCGGCAAAAGCGATATCCTCAAACGTTACCGTCACCCAGTCACTCATCCTCATGCGCGTCCTCGTCCTGTCCGACATCCACGCCAACCTCGAAGCTCTCACAGCCGTCCTCGAAGCCTCGCAGGGTAGCTTCGACACGGTCTGGAATCTCGGCGACTCGGTCGGCTACGGGGGCAGTCCAAACCAGGTCATCGAGCGTATCCGCCCGCTCGCCTCGCTCAATGTGCGCGGCAACCACGACCGTGTCTGCTGTGGTCTGTCGTCACCCGCCGGCTTCAACCCTGTCGCGCGCGAGGCCGCATTGTGGACCCAAACGGCCCTCACTCCCGAAAACCTGGCGTGGCTGCGAGCCGTTCCGCAGGGGCCGCTTCACCCCATCGCCCCCACCGATACCGAACCCGGCGTCACCTGCGCGCACGGCTCCCCCATCGACGAGGACCACTACATCCTCACCATGCGCGACGCCTGGGTGCCGCTGCAGCAGCTGCGCACCGCCGTCACCTTCTTCGGCCACACTCACCTGCAGGGCGGCTTCTCCCAGCGCGAGCACAACTGGCACGAACTGCATCCAAACCTGCCCCGCTCCGGCCCTGTCGCGTGGACGCTGCCCCTCAACCCCGGCACGCGCCACCTCATCAACCCCGGCTCGGTCGGCCAGCCGCGCGATAACGACTGGCGCGCCGCCTTTGCCCTGTTCGACACCGACTTGCGCACCATCACCTTCCGTCGCATCCCCTATGACCTCACCGCGAGCCAGGGCCGCATCCTCATGGCCGGCCTGCCCGAGCGCCTCGCCGAACGCCTCCGCGACGGCCGGTAGCCCGCAGCAGCCGACGTCTGCCCGCGCCCGCGCATCCAAAACACCATGCGTTACATGGCCACCATCTTCGTCGACCTCCGCGATCTCGATGTCACCCGCATCGCCGAGGCAGACCGCGAGCTTCAGTCCCTCATGCATCGCGAGGGCTTCGACAAACACGGCGCTGACTTCGTCGGACCCACCAACAAAGAACAGCTCGAGCTGCAAAAGCACCTGAACGAGGTCATCCTTCCTCAGCTCACGCACGCCGGAAGCGCTTACGCGAATATCACCCATCATCGCAAAGCCTGACTAGCACGAGTTACCGTAAATCGCTCCGGCAAGCGGGCCAGCAGCTTCGTGCCGAGTTCGCAGTGTGCGAGTAAGCTCCTCCCTCTTCGGCAAAATGCCTCGTTGTGTGCCTCGGTCGTCTACCCTGTCCAAAGGCATGACCGACCAACACGCCTCAACCCACGCTTCGGGGGGCCGCGCAAGTCAAGGCGTGGATGACCCGACCGACCTCCCCGCCACTGACCTCCCCGCCGCGAATCCAGACGGCGCGCCTGCGCCGAAACGCGCTGCCATCGCCTTCATCTTTCTCACGGTCGCGCTCGACATGCTCGCCCTCGGCATGATCGCACCGGTCCTCCCACGCCTCGTCGAAGGCTTCGTCGGCGGCTCCACCGTCCGCACCGCCGAGACGATCGGCCTCTTCGGCACAGTCTTTGCTCTGATGCAGTTCTTCTTTTCGCCCGTGCTCGGCTCACTCTCGGACCGCTTCGGCCGCCGCCCCATTGTGCTGTTGTCCAACTTCGGCCTTGGCCTCGACTACGTTCTGATGGCGCTCGCCCCGTCGCTCAGCTTCCTGCTCGTCGGTCGTATCCTCTCCGGCATCACCGCATCCTCTGTGCCCACCGCCCAGGCCTACATGTCCGACATTACCCCGCGCGAGCGCCGCGCCGCAGCCTTCGGCATGCTGCAGGCCGCGTTCGGCTTCGGCTTCATCGTCGGCCCCGCGCTCGGCGGCTGGCTCTCCGGCTTCCACCCTCGCCTGCCCTTTTGGGTCTCGGCCGCACTCTCCCTGCTCAACGCCGCCTACGGCTTCTTCGTGCTGCCGGAGTCGCTCGCGCTCAAGCATCGAAGTCCCTTCTCCTGGCGCCGCGCCAATCCCGTCGGGTCCGTCCGCATGCTCTCCCGCACGCGCACCCTGCTGGTGCTCGCCGGCGTCCTCCTGCTCGGATACACCGCGCAGAACTCCTTGCTCAACGTATACGTGCTCTACACCGACTACCGCTACCATTGGTCCTCCCGCGCCATCGGCCTCACCCTCGCTCTGCTCGGCGCCATCACCGTCCTCTACGGTCTCGTCCTGGTGCGCCGCGCTTCCAGGCTGGTCGGCGATCGACGGGCCGTGCAGCTCGGTCTCTTTGGCGGAGCCGTCGGTTACCTCATCTTCGCCGTCGCCTCCAACGGCGCCGTCTTTCTTTGCGGCATGCCCTTGCTCAACCTCGTCTCGATTGCCTGGCCGGGCTCGCAGAGCATCATGTCGCGCGCCGCCGGCCCCAACGAGCAGGGCCAGCTCCAGGGAGCCATCAACAGTCTCCGCGGCATCGCCGGCATCTTCGGCCCCGGCCTTTTCACCTGGATCTTCGCGAAAGCCGTCGGCGACTGGAGCGGCCTCCACCTGCCCGGCCTGCCGTTCTACGCCGCCTGCGCCATGATGCTGCTCTCCGTGGCCCTCTCCTTTGCCAGCGAGCCACCGGCGCCTGCCGCCATGTAGGGCGGCATCCCAAGCGGGGAGCGGCCCGGAACCCCTCGTGCGCGATACCCCGTTACGCGCGCCCCGCTTCAATCTCAAACGTCATCTTCACGTCATCGCCCAGCATGTTATCCCCTGAGGAGAGCGTTCCATTCCACGTCAGCCCAAAGTCTTGCCGGTGAATCGTGGCGGCCGCCGAAAAGCCGCGATGCCCCTTCTTGTCCATCCCCACCTGCTCCTTGCTCGGCGCCTCCATGTGCAGCGTCACCGGCTTGGTCACGCCATGCAGCGTCAGATCACCGACCACGTCATAACCGTCGCCCGCCTTCCGCACGCTCGTGCTCTTGAAGGTCGCCGTCGGATACTTCGCCGTGTCAAAGAAATCCGGACTCTTCAGGTGCGCGTCGCGTTGCGGCGTTCCCGTATCCACCGACGCCACATTGATGGTCGCCACCACCGCATCCTTCGACGGATCCGCCTCGTCCAGCTTCACCAGGCCCTCGGCAATCGAGAAGCGCCCATGCACCGTCGAGATCGCCATATGCCGGATTCCGAACCCCACCTCGGAGTGCGCCGGGTCAATCTTGTACTCCTGCGCCAAAGACATCGTTCCGTTCACCAGCAGCGTAGCCAACAGAAAAGCCGTGGTTCGAGTAGTCATGCGGTCGTTCCTTTCCGGTTGAGGCGCCGACACGTTTCAGGCGCGGCCAAGGTCGCAGCGCGGAGACAGCCACCACGCCGTGCATCGTCGACGTTCAGACGCACGCTCCTGGATGGCGACTCACAAAATTCACTACTCCGCCCGTCCGTACCCCGCGCGGTACGCTTGCTGCAGCACACCAAACGCCGCCTTCTTTTGCCCCTGATCGCTGATCAGTCCCTTGCGATTGAAATAATCCTGCACCCCCGGCAACTGCCGCGAAGGCGATCGGAAGTCCATCAGGATCCACGGGCTCATCCCGCGCACCTGCGGGATCTTCGCCAGCATCGGCAGCGTGTGCTCGTAGATCGAAGCTTCGTACTCCTCGGTCCACCGCTCGCCCGCAGCGCCGTGCAGTCCCGCCTTCGCCCCGCCGCCAAATTCGCTCACCACCACCGGCTTCTGATACGCAACTGTCCAGCGCATCGTGTCCGCCGTCTCCGGCCGCCCTTCGTACCACCCGATGTACTCGTTCATCCCAATCACGTCCAGCACCGCGCCAAGCCTGTCGTCGACCACCTTTTCGTTCGGCCCGGCGCTGCGCACCAGCAGCGCCGCCGTCACCAGCCGCTGATCATCCAGCCGACGGACCTCGCCGGCGAGCTCCGTCAAGAACCGCGTCCGTGCCTCGGTCGCCGGCGTCTCGTTCGCAATCGACCACAGCCCAATCGATGCCTTGTTCCGGTCGCGCGCAATCTCCTCGCCCAGCTGCTGCTTGGCCTTCGCCAGCACCGCGGGATTCGAGAACTCGATCGCCCAGTAGGTCGGAATCTCCGACCACACCAGCAGACCCATGCGATCCGCCGCCCGCGTCATGAGTTCGTCATGAGGGTAGTGCGCGAGGCGCACATAGTTGCAGCCCAGCTCTTTCGCCCAGCCCAGCAGCGTCGTCACATCCTTCTCGGTGTCGGCTCGCCCGGTGCGGTATGGCGCCTCCGCATGGATCGAAACGCCTCGCAGAAAAATCGGCTTGCCGTTCAGCAAGATCTCCGTCCCGCGCGCCTCGATCGTTTTGAAGCCCATCTGCTCGTGCACCGCATCGCTGCCCGCCGCTAACTCCACCGTGTACAGCTTCGGAGCCTCCGGCGTCCACGCCTGCAAGCCCGGTACGGCGAGCGACACCAGTGCCCGGCCATCCGGCCCCACCACCGCCGACGTGTTCCCCTTCAGCTCTGGAACCGAAACAGTTACAGTCTCTCCGGCCACCGCGCCGACAACCTGCACCCACCCCTCCAGACGCGTCCGCGTCGCTCGGTCCAGATGCAGATCGTACCCCGTGATATAGCTCGTCGGAACCTCCACCAGCGACACCGACCGCGTCAGGCCGCCATAGTTCCACCAGTCCGTCTGCAGCGTCGGCACGCCATCCGCGTGGCGCGTGTTGTCCACCGCCGCCACCACGAAATTCGCGCCATCCTTCAGCTGTGCCGTTACCTCGCAGTCATAGGTGGTGAAGCCGCCCTCATGCTGGCATACCTTCTGTCCGTTCACCCACCAAAGCGACTTGTAATTCGCCGCGCCCACATGCAAAAACACCCGCTTGCCCGCGCTCACGTGGTACGTGAAGTCCCGCTCGTACCACATGGGTCCCTCGTAGAAGAACAGCGAGTCCCGCTGCGTGTTCCAGTCCCCCGGAACCCTGAGCGTCGGCGAATGTGCAAACGAGTACTCGACCAGCTTTTGGTCCCCCTGCTGCCACGGCAGGTTCAGAAACCAGCCGTCCTTCTTCTCCTCATGGTGGAAGCTGTAGAGCCCGGTAAAGTACGGGTCTTCAATCACGTGCCACGCTCCATCGAGCGACGTCTGCGGCCGCCGGTCCGCGCCCTCGATCACCGTCGTCCCCTGCGTGAACGGAGCCTCCAGAGCGGCTTCCTGCGCCTCCATCGAAGCGCCCAGCAGCCACAGCCCCAACGCGGACAGCACCACAAATCTCCCCATCCAGATCAAGGACACCCTCCAGGCACGCACCGCACAAAGTAAACCACACCGCCTCCAGCGCTTGCCGGGGTCGCTGCGCCTACTGCGGCGCTCCGCTCAGCACACGCCGGCTGCCCGGCTCCGGCGCGCGCCCGGCCTCGGTCCGTACCGCGTCCGTCGCCTCACGCTCCGCGAGGTCCGCCTGCGGGTAGCTGATGCCCGCCGGCCGAACCAGCGCGCGCGTTCGGCTGACCTTCACCTCGAGGGTATGCGTCCCCAAGTCCATCCGCTTCGGTCGCTCGAACTCCAGGATGTATCGCTCCCGCACCATCGCGAAAATCCCCTCCATCGCCTGCTTCAGGCCCGCAGCATTCGATGGCGTCAGCACACCCCCGGTCAGTTCGCACAGCGCGATCAGTGCATCCGGCTCCGCGGACACAGCCTCGCCCGAAAGAAACATCGGCCTGTCTCGCTGCGCGTCTCGCGGTATCTGCAGCGCGAAGATCGCTACGCTGCGCGCCGTGGCGAGTGTGCGCAGTTGCCTCCACGAAGTACGGCTGCCCCGGTCAGCGCCGCCGGTTATCAGCAGCAGAACCCGCCGGCCCTTTTGCCCTTCCAGGTCCACAGACGCCGTCGCCATCGCATCCCACAGCCGGTGAGTGTCGCAGTGCGTGGCAGAGCGCATCGCAGCGTCCTGTTCGTTAAACACCGCTGCCGCTCTTGCTGCCAGGAGATCCGGCTTCGTTACCGCAAACGGTCCCGTCCGCCAAATCATGCACGCTCGCATGGCTCTGATCGACACGCTGTCCCGCGGACCAAGCGCCCGCTCGGCCAAGGACCCCACAGCCGCGGCCACGCGCGCCTCCATGGCTGCCCCCTGCCCTTCTCCATCCACCAGCACGGTCACGGCAAGCGGGTCATCGCCTTCGCGTCGCACATACGGCGGCTGAAACAACGGACCGGAATCCACGCTCAGCCGAAACCGATTTGCCTCCAGACCCACCATGGGCTGCCGCGTCTGGTTCAGAACCAGCACTGGAATCTGTAACAGGTCGGTGTACACATGCAGTGTCATCGGAGCCGGTGTCTGCTCGGGACCCGCTGTGGCGGTCTGCCCCGCACCGGAACCTGCCAACACCGCGATCATCACGCATGCCATCCACCCCGACGCACACTGCGTCCGGCTCACTCGTTCGGGGTGTCGACACGCGGCATGCAAGGTCCCCGCCATGGATCTACCACCGGAGTCGACCGCACGATCGCCTCCCGGAGCGGGTCTACCCCCTCCGTCTCACGCGACCGCTCAATCCCGCGTTCCGCGCGCTAAAAATCATATCGCAACGAGAACTGCATGCGCCGCGTCGATCCAAGCTGCGTCGTGGCAATGCCCAGATTTCCGCCCGTGAGCGTCCCGCCAATGGATTGCGGGTCGAACCGGAAGGTGTTGGTCACGTTGTACACCTCCCAAGCAAGCTTGACTGTTCCTGCTTCACGCACTGGCCAGGCTTTCGCCAGACCGCTGTCAAGATTGAAATATCCATCCCCCCGGAAGTAATTGCGTTCCCCCGCTTCGCCCGGATACGGCAACCGGACCGGCGACCCCGAAGACACACCGTTGTTGATAGTCCCGGGCTGGTCAAAGAACTGCGGATTGCCATTCGCGTCAAAGTGTCGCCGCAGCTTTGCACCCGTCTTGTCAGTCACGACGCCAAAGGAACTGATCTGCCAATCGGTGGTGTAGCCCGGCTCACCCAGGGAAAAGGGCAACCCGCTGCTCGCCCGCACAATGCCGGAAAGCTGCCAACCTCCTAGCACCGCATCCACAATGCGGCCATCTCCACCCAGAAACGCCCTTCCACGCCCGACGGGCAGCTGATACACGTAGTCCACCGTCAGCAGGTGCGTCGTGTCAAAGTCGGACACGGCCCGGTTCAGATATGGCCTCCATGTGTTCAGAATCTCGCTTGACGCAAATGCAACGCCGTTCGAAAACTCCGATGTCCGCTCCGCATCCGAACCCATGTCGATGGATCGCGAATACGTGTAGTTGAGATCGGCTTGCAAACCATGGGTCATCGGGTGCCGCAGCGTGATCTGTGCCGCGTTGTAGTAGCTCATCCCAATCGTCGAGAGAGCATACAACGACGAAAACTGATCCTGCCAGAACCTGGACTGGAAACCGGAGGGACACGGATAATAGCCCAGAGTTCCGCCGCAGAAGAAGTCAAGATCGCCCAATGCCGTCGTCTCGCCGAGGTTGGTTCGATACGTCGACCACTCCAGGTTGTAGATATTCTGCGTCGCGGAAAGTCCGGTTCCATCGTAGGTCACGGCATTTGTGACGTAGTTGCGAACCTTGGCGTTCGCCATGTACGCGAACAGATGCTCGAAGTAAGGAATCGCCGGCACCGTCGCAGGTCCGCCGTTGTTCTGGTCAACCAGACTCGAAAGTTGCCTGGCCGCGGCATAGTAGTCCCCACCGCCTTGCGGATCCACGAAATCGACCGGCTCCGCCAGATCCAGGCTCTGCAGCAGATGCCGCCCCAGACGGCCCACGTACGCCGTCTCCAGGGTGAACCCGCCGCCAATCTCGCGCTGTACGGAAAGGTCGAGCGCCTCCGTGTAGGGCGTTTTCAGTCTGTTGTCCAAACCCCAGGTAATCGCAAAATTGCCGAGCGGCGCCGGATTCGGGAAGGTCACGCTGCTCGGTGCCACGCCGTTGTTGAAGGGCAACGTCGTGCGATTCGTAAAGCGTGGCGAGGTAGAGTCCTGGTAGGTGGCCGCCGGGTTCGTCTTCTGCGTCGACAATCCGAACGATCCGTTTTGGTCATAGGTGTTCACCAGACCTTCGCCATAGTGATCAAAATACAGTCCCGCCCCCATCCGGATCGTTGTCTTGCTCCCCGGCGCATACACCAGCGCAAACCGTGGAGCGATATTGTCCTTCGACTTCGGCCAGAAACCCGGTTTGCCATACACCGGCCCATTCGGCGCGAAATCGAGGTCCGGCTCGTAGATCGTGCCGGTCTGCGCCGCAGCTTCCCGCTCGGTGAACCAGGCGTGCGTATCGATGGTCGGCGCAACCTGTTGTCCCTTGCTCTCATAAGGAGTCTGCAGAATCGTGTGCCGAATGCCGAAGGTCATGGTCAGGTTTGGCTTTATCCGCCAGGAATCCTGCAGGTAGTACTCAAACTCATTCGCCTTGAAGCTTCGCGCGATCGGCGTTCCCTCCGCGAGCAGTGTTCCCGTTGTCGCGTTCGTCACACCGTAGTTGTAAACATCCGTCACCGAAGGCACCGTTCCGATGAGGTTCGCGTACGCATTGACATACGAGTTAGTAAATCCATTGTTCACGGTGTCGAGCGGCATCCCATTCGCTGACAGCGTTGACGGGTCCGGTGGGTTGCCACCCAGCCAGGTCGGATTGGTGGACGCACTGTTGTACGAATTCGAATCCGATG
Organism: uncultured Granulicella sp.; assembly: GCA_937873265.1. Lineage (GTDB taxonomy): Bacteria > Acidobacteriota > Terriglobia > Terriglobales > Acidobacteriaceae > Edaphobacter. The sequence continues at coordinate 6,167 of CALMVL010000090.1, read as the reverse complement.
ACCGGTTCTGGTGGATCAATCGCCAGTTTCCACCGATCTGGACATTGTGGTTGCCCTTGGTCCAGTTCAGGTTGTCAATGATGTTATTCACCGGAACGCTGACAATGGTCGAGCGTGTCTCCGCCGTCGGCGTATCGAGATACCGGAAGTCGACGTACTCTCCCTTGCCGACGCCGCTCTGTCCATAGCCCTGCCGAACATACCCGTAGCGAACGTCATTGACCAGGCTCGGTGTAATCGTCCACGTGTCGCCAAAGGTCATCCCTTTCGAATTGTCGATCAGCTCATACGAAGCGCCCTGACCCGGAAACTGCTCCACGGCCCCCGTCGTGTCCTTTTGTAGGTTCCCGCGAGCAAAGAGCCGTTGCTTCGCGCTAGGCACATAGTCGAATTTCACGATGGTGGTGTTCAACGTGATCGGATGCGGAGAGGAAAAGGTGAAGGAACCGGTATTCAAGCCGTCCCCCAGCTCCGTCCCGTTCGCCGCCGGGAAGCTTTGCAGGTATGCCAGCGCGAACGGGTCGGGCCCCGGTCCCGCGGGATAAGCCGGCGTATTGCAGACGGCGCACCCATTCGCCGTATCCAGCGCCGTTACCTGTGCCGGACTCAGCGCCACCGTCTCCCCGCCCGACCCGACATACTGTAATGTCCCCTGCTGGTAAAGCGCCGTCGGTGCGGTCCGCTGCACGATGCTGCTCTCCGCCTGTCGCGTGCCCTCGTAATTCGCAAAAAAGAACAGCTTGTCTCTCTTGATTGGACCCCCGAGATCGCCGCCGAAGATGTTGCGAATCAGCTTCGGCGGACGGTTCGCCTGACCGCTGGATAGCTGTGCATTCTTCAAAAAGAAATCGTTCGCCACGGTAATCGTCGGGCGATTGTACTCATACGCCGCGCCGTGGAACTTGTTTGTTCCGGATTTGGTGACTAGGCTGACCTGCGCCCCCGACGATCTCCCCGCGTCCGCATTCGCGTTACTTGTCGTCACGCGGAACTCTTCGGTTGAATCCTGCGTCGCCCGCAGCACACCGGTAAACGCCAGCCCGCGGACTTGGTCATTGTCGTCCACACCGTCCAGCGTCACATTGCTCTGATCCGATCGCCCGCCGTTCACCGACCCCGAGCGACTATCCTGCAGCGCCGGGTTTGTGCCCGCGGGAACGGGAAGGAAGAAGACGCCCGGATTGAGCGACAGCAGATCCGGGATGTTGCGCGTCTCGCTCGGCAGCGCCTGAATCGTCGCGTTATCGGTCGAGTTGCCCAGCGAGGCATCCGTTGTATTCAGCGTCTGCGCCGTCTCAGTCACGTTCACGACTTCATCGCTCGCCTGCACCGTGAGCCCGAAATCCACGGTCGCGGGCTGGTTCACCAGCAGCTCCGCGTGCTTTGTCTGCGAGCCAAATCCCGCCGCCTCGACCGTGATCTGGTACGTTGCCGGTGGAATCTGCTGCAGCTGGTACTCGCCGCTGGCCTTCGCCGTCGCGGTAAGCGTCTGCCCCGTCGCCTGGTTCAGCAGCGTCACTGTGGCGCCCGCCACCACCGCGCCGCTCGGATCCCGCACCACGCCCCGAAGCGACGTGGTCGCGTTCTGGGCAAACGCTACAGAACTGAGAAGAACAACAGAAGAGACAAGGGCGCGAGCACGTAGGATCAATGCTTCCTCCAGGAGAACCATGAGGTCGAGCTTGAGACACGTAGGGGAACACACCAGAAAACATCTCTGGTGAGGCGCATCCTGCTTCGGGCAGCGATGCCTGGATGTGAGTAGTCCCTCTGTCTTACAGCAGAGTGAACGGAATTGCAACACTTCCTTGCCCCGTTCGCTCCTGCGCCGTGCCTCGTCCCTACGCCAGCTTCTGTTCTTCCAGCATCCCGCTCATCTCTTCCCACTCCCGCAGCAGCGCCATCTGCTGCGCCCGCAGCGTTTCCGCCTCGGCCGCCAGCCTCTGCGCCTCGGCCGCGTTGGTGAAGACTCCCATCTCCGCCTCAACCGTCGCCAGCCGCTCCTCGAGCCGCGGCACCTCCTCCTCGGCGAACTGCACCCGCTGCTCCAGCTCCTTCAGCTTGATCGGATTCAGGCGCCGCACCGGTTCCTTCTTTTCGGTCACCGGTTTCTTCTCCACCGCATCATCCGGTGTCGCCCGCTCGGTCGCGCTGCCCACCACGCTGTGCTCGGCCAGCGACGTCACCACCTTTTCGGGCCCACCCGACTTCCGCCACAGGTAATCTTCGTAATTGCCCGGATAAATGTGCACCCGCCGGTCCTCGACCTCGAAGACCCGCGTCGCCAGTCCGTCGATAAAATAGCGGTCGTGCGACACAAACAATACGGTACCGCTGAAGTTACGTATTGCGTCGAGCAGCACATCCTTCGCCCGCAGGTCCAGGTGGTTGGTCGGCTCGTCCAGCAGCAGCATGTTGGAAGGCGACACCAGCATCTTCGCCATCGCATACCGGTTGCGCTCCCCGCCGCTCAGCACGCCGAGCTTCTTGAAGACATCATCGCCCGAGAACATGAAGCACCCGAGCAGGCTCCGCAGCTCCACCACCGGAACCTTCGGCGCAGCGCCCGCAATATCGCTCAGCATCTCGGCCGCGCCGTCCAGCACCTTGTACTGGTCCTGCGCGAAGAAGTCGACCAGCGCGTTGTGCCCCAGCTTGATCTCGCCGCTGGTTGGCTCCTCCTGCGCGCTCAGCATGCGGATCAGCGTCGACTTACCCGCGCCGTTCGCTCCCACCAGAGCAATCCGGTCGCCGCGGTCGATCTGAAAACTGACATCCTCCAGAATCGTCTTCATCGTCCCATCCGGCCGCGGGTAGACCTTGGTCAGATGATTGACCTCGATCACCGTGCGCCCGCTCGCCGGCGGCTGCGGAATGGTGAAGTGGATCGTCGCCTCCTCTTCCGGAATCTCGATCCGCTCGATTTTTTCCAGTTCCTTGATCCGGCTCTGCACCTGCTTCGCCTTCGTCGCCTGCGCGCGGAACCGGTTGATGAAGGCCTCCAGATCCTCGATCCGGTCCCGCTGGTTCTTGTACGCGTTCAGCAGCTGGGTGCGTCGTTCGTCCTTTTGGGTTACATATTTCTCGTATCCGCCGACATAGAAGTGCGCGCGCTTGTTCCAAACCTCTGCAATCTTGCCCACCGTCTGGTCGAGAAAGTACCGATCGTGCGAGATCAGCACAAACGCGCGTTCATAACTCTGCAAATACTCCTCGAGCCAGTTTCGCGTCTCGAGATCCAGGTGATTTGTCGGCTCGTCCAGCAGCAGCAGCGAGGGCTTCTGCAGCAGCAGCTTCGCCAACGCAATCCGCATCTGCCAGCCGCCGGAAAACTCCTCCGTCCGCCGATCCCAATCCTCCTTCGGAAATCCCAGTCCCCCGAGAACCGTCCCCACCTGGTAGTCCAGCGTGTAAATATCGTGGACCTGCATCAGGTCCGAGATCTCCGAAAACCGCTCCGCGACCGCGTCATACTCCGCCGTCCCCGGCGCATGCTGCCCTAGCTGCGTCCCGAGGTCCTCGTACTCCGCTTCCAGGTTGCGAATCGCGTCAAAGACCGACAGGCACTCCTCAAAAACCGTTTTGCCGCGCATCTCGAGGCCATCCTGCGGCAGGTAGCCCAGCGTCATGCCCTTGGTCTTCGACACCGTCCCGTAGTCCAGGCTTTCAAGCCCGGCCAGCACCTTCAACATGGTCGACTTGCCCGTTCCGTTCCCACCCACCAGCCCGGTGCGCTCCTGCGGCGTCACCAGCCAGTTCACGTCCTCAAACAGCAGCTTCTGCCCGAAGCGCTTCCCCGCACCTGAAAGTTGCAACATACCTCAATCTTCTCATCTACCCCGCCGGTGTCAGACACAGACTTTGCTGCCGCTTGCGTCCACCCACCCGGAGCCGCGTCGCCTGAAGCAGATCACCGGCCCAGCTGCGGCGCCCGAATCTCCGTCGGCTGCAGCGCATCGGCGCGCACCAGCCAGCGCGGATCCAGCGCCACCAGGCCAACCCCGTCCACAAACGCCGTCGTCGACTCCGGGCACGTCCCCAGCGCAAAGCACTCCCTCGTCCACACCGTCTGTCCCCGGCTCAACACACCGCCGGACTGCGGATTTCCCTCGGATGCGCCATTGTTCAGCGCGTACGGGATATTCCGAAACGCCACGTGCGCTTCTTGAAACGTCTTCGGTCTGAGCATTCTTTCCCCCTTTTGCGCTCCGCGAGCAAAACGGCAGATGAGGATCAGCTCGTCGCGCGCCCAGACACACACGTCCGGGGAAAGCATCTCGTCGAGACTCGAGAACGCGAGAGTTAGCACCGTTCAAATGGAACTCGTAATTCGCTGGATCCCGCCGGTCAAAATGACCGTTCAAAGACACACTTCCCTAGATGCCGACGCGTGCAAAAAAGTTACACTCCTTCCCGCTGTCCGCCTTGACCGCCGCTCCTCGGCGAACCGGCTGTTTCCAGCCTTCTCGGACCTAGCCGGCGAGCCCGATGTGCTCTCCCCCCGCACCGCGCCGACTCCTGTAAAGTAGTGTCCATGGTCGACACAGAACTCCTCGCCGCCGCCCTCCGCAGCAAGGGCCATACCGTCGTGCACGCCCACAAGATCCCCGACAACGCCGGCGAGTACGAGTTCGAAGTAGACGGTCGCGTCCTCACCCTCGAACAGGCCCGCCAACTTCTCGAAGCAGACGTGGACAGGTAGAGCTCGCCGCCAGGTCTGCAAGCCCGGCTGGCAGCCGCCACCTATCGCCCGATGCCTTCACCCAGCGACTCGCCCACTCATGGCTTTTGTACCGCCGTCCGTGGGCGAGTCGCCATATACGACGCCGTCCCGCGCGAAACTCACAAGGATGCCCTCGGGCCGTTTTCAGCAAAACCTACCGCACCACCTCCGCAAGCACCACGAAGTTCATGTGACGCGTGCTCCCCGGCACATCCAGCGACCCCAAACTAAGCGGCCTCCCGGGAGCCAGGTTGGCCGTTCCCTCCATCTGCGCCTGCCGGATCACCGGGTCATCCGCGGCCGATGGGGAGTGTTCGTCTGTGGCAACGCTCAATCGTTCTATCTTGGTCCGCAATCTCAGGCCCTGCGAAGACTCATCGAGCGACGCACTGACATTCAGGCCGATATCCAGGTAGGTGAGCTGCTTTTCCGACCCCTTTGCAGCATCGTAGCTCCCTGTCACGATCGGCACCTTGCTGCCAACCTTGGTATCCGTCTTCCCGCCGGAGACCACGATCATAGCGAAGTGCTGTGTCCCCACAACTTTTTCTCCGTCCAGCTCCTCCGTCGTAAATGTCAGGCGGTAGGTCTTCTTCGGACGGTCGAGATCGTCGAGCAGCCGGCGCGTCAGCTTGAGTTGCTCCGGCGTGCCACTCACGAAGATGGCATTCTGTGACGCCACGTAATACACCTTGTCTCGCGGGTCTAACAGGTTGCGCATCGCCGTCACAATATCCTGAACCTCGTTGGTTTGACTCACATTCGCTAAGTAAAACGTCCCGACCGACGTGTCTGCATCCTTGTCAGCCGCCACCTGCGCCCAGACGCGCGGCGCGCTACCCGCAAGCCCCACCGCCAAGCCGCAAACTGCTAGTCGCCTCATCCGTCTTCCGCTTCCGCACTTCGTCATTCGCTATCTCCTGTAAGTGGTGGTCCAAAAAACTTCCGAAACTCTGCCTGATCCGACCTCGCCTGCGCATCCCGCGCATCCGGATTCAGCACGGCGTACTCCTCAGGCCGCCCATGACGCGCGACCCGCAACAGCATGCGCTCCTCCTCCGTCAGCGGCATCTCCGGCGCCGGATGATTCCCGCTCGCCAGCAAAGAGATCCGTGTCAGCGCTCGGGCACGCCTCGGCTGCCGTCCCGCAGGGCTCGCCCGATGCACCGTCCTCCGCCCCGAAACCGCCCGCATCACCGGGATCCCCCCGCGGATCTGTCGATCCCCAGCCGGAAGGCTAGGCCGCGGAATCCCCGCCTTTCCCACGGCAGCGGGTCCCATAGCCACGCGAGGAAGATCGCCGCTCTGCCGCAACCGACCGGGCAAACCCGCACCAACCAACGCCACCACGGTAAGCCCGGCCGCAGCCGCCAGAGCCCAAGCCCACCTGCCTCGGCCCACACCTCCTAACCTCGCCTCCGACCGCCGGCCTCGCTCCCCTTCC
>CALMVL010000089.1 GCA_937873265.1 uncultured Granulicella sp. | reverse complement strand
TCAAGCCAAGGCCGGTCTCGCCAGCAAGACGAACCAGGCCGCCGCCTAGTCGCAAGCCTCGCAGCACCAAAATGGGACACGGCAACCCCGTGTCCCATACCTTTGTCCGGACCATCCCCTCCAAACCACGTATCCTAGACACTATGGCCGAATCCACCGCCACCCCGGAATCGACTTCCCCCTTCAGCGAATCGTCCTTCGAGTCCTGGGGCCGCTACCCAAATCACCCCGCGCACCTCGTCCCCCTCCACTGGCAGGGTGAGTACCCGCGCGTCACCGAAGGCATGCACAACGGCGTCCTTCCCGTCGGCCTCGGACGCTCCTATGGCGACGTCTGCCTGCTCAAAGAAGGCAACCTGGTTGTCACCACCGGCATGAACCGCCTGATCTCCTTCGACCCGGAGACCGGCCTGCTCACCGCCGAATCCGGTATGAGCCTCGCCCAGATTCTCGACTTCGCCGTGCCCCGCGGCTGGTTTCTTCCCGTCACCCCCGGCACCAAGTACGTCACCCTCGGCGGAGCCATCGCCAACGACATCCATGGCAAAAACCACCACATCGCCGGCACCTTCGGGTCGCACGTCACCCAGTTCGAGCTCGTCCGCTCCGACGGCTCCCGCCGCCTCTGCTCCCCCACCGAGAACCCCGACTTCTTCGCCGCCACCATCGGCGGCCTCGGCCTCACCGGCCTCATCTCCTGGGCCACCCTCCGCCTTCGCCCCATCGTCTCCCGCAAAATCGACTACGAGGGCATCCAGTTCCACGGCATCGACGAGTTCCTCGATCTCACCCGCCAATCCCAAAACATCGAGTACACCGTTTCCTGGGTCGACTGCGTCTCCACCGGCAAGAACTTCGCCCGCGGCATCTTCATGCAGGGCGATCACTCTCCCGTGCCCGACGCGCTCACCATCTCCCCCGAACCCAAGCTCTTCTTCCCCATCGAGGCCCCCGGCTTCCTCCTCAACTCCGCCTCCGTCTCCCTCTTCAACACCGCCTTCTTCCATAAGCAGATGAAAAAGCGCGTCGTCGCCCTCCAGGACTACGAACCCTTCTTCTACCCGCTCGACAAAGTCCTTCACTGGAACAAGATGTACGGCAAGGGCGGCCTCCTCCAGTTCCAGTACGCCATCCCGTGGGAGCACGCCCGCGAAGGCACCATCGCCATCCTCAGCGAAGTCGCCAAATCCGGCCTCGCCAGCTTCCTCGCCGTCCTCAAGGCCTTCGGCGACGTCCCCTCCCCCGGCCTCATGAGCTTTCCCCAGCCCGGCCTCACCCTCGCCCTCGATTTCCCCATCAAGCCCAACAAAAGCTTTCCCCTCTTTGAGCGCCTCGCCGACATGACCCGCGAGTTCGGCGGCCGCCTCTACCCCGCTAAAGACGCCGCCATGACCCCCGCCCAGTTCCAGGCGTTCTATCCCCAGTGGCAGCAGTTCGCCCGCTACCGCGATCCGCAGATCACCTCCTCCTTCTGGGAGCGCGTCACCGGAGCCCACGTCTAGCATGAGCACAGCCACCCGCCCCACTTCCGCCAACCCCAAAAAGATCCTTGTCCTCGGAGCCACCTCCGGCATCGCCGAAGCCACCTGCCGCGTCTGGGCCTCCGAAGGCGCCAGCCTCTTCCTCGTCGGCCGCAACCCCGAAAAGCTTGCCGCCGTCGCCGGGGACCTCCGCACCCGCGGCGCCTCCTTCGTCGACACGCAGGTCGCCGACCTCGACGACGCCTCCAAGCACCCCGAGCTCCTCGCCCACGCCATCAACTCCCTCACCGGCATGGACATTGCCTTGCTCGCCCACGGCGTCCTCGGCGACCAGCCCCGCGCCGAGCAGGACTTTCACGAAGCCGCGCAAATCCTCCTCACCAACCTCCTCGCCCCCGTTTCGCTCCTCACCTGGCTCGCCAACTACTGCGTCCAGCGCCGCTCCGGCACCCTCGCCGTCCTGTCCTCCGTTGCCGGCGACCGCGGCCGCAAGTCCAACTACGTCTACGGCTCCTCCAAGGCCGGCCTCTCCGCCTTCCTCGGCGGCCTTCGCAACCGCGTCGACCGCGAAGGCGTCACCGTCACCAACATCCGTCCCGGCCCCGTCAAAACCGCCATGACCGCCTCCATGAAGGGCAGTCACAAGTTTGCCGACGTCGACAAGGTCGCCCGCACCATCGCCAAAGCCATCGACGCGAAGACCGACAACCTCTACGTCCCCTTCCAGTGGCAGCCCATCATGTTCGTCATCCGCCACATCCCGGAGCGCGTCTTTAAGAAGCTCAATCTGTAAGGCGTCCATCCGCCTCGCGCACCTCTGTGGCGTACGAGTTCTTACCGGAAGGTAAACTTGGACTTAGCTCCGACCCTTGCTCAGCGGTGGTCAGAGCCGGCTCGGCAGTGCCGGAGTCAGTTTCGCTACCGGTGTCAACAGACGCGCAAAACGCCCTCACTCCAGAGCCGGGGCTCCTTTCACCCCTCCTCCCGCTCCTGCTGCTGCTGCGCCATCATCTGCTGCCGCGTCAGCGGTGGCGGCTGCTCCGGCAGCGCCTGCGCTTTTTCAACCAGAATCGACCAGTCCTCCGGTACCGGCAGCTCCTGATCGATGGTGAAGGTGCCCTCGCCCGGCGTCACCCGCACCGCAACCGTCAGCTCGCTATCGGCCCGCCCCCGAAACATCCCGTGGGTCGGCGGCACATCGGCATAGTCCCGTCCAATCGCCGTCCGGATGTGCCGGTCGCCGGCCACCAGAAGATTCGTCGGATCGAAGCCGACCCACCCCAGCTGCGGAATCAGCGCCTCAATCCACGCGTGCGTCGCCGAGCTGACGGACCGGTCCATGTCGCTCTCCCCGTGGTAAAGGTAGCCGCTCACATACCGGCACGGAATCCGCAGCTTCGACCGGACCAGCGTGATCATGATGTGCGCGAAATCCTGGCAGACCCCGGTTCGCGTCGAGAGCGCAAGGTCAATGGGCGAGTCCACCTTGGTCGACTTGGGTCGGTACGAGAAGTAGTCGTAGATCTGCTGATTGAGCTGGTGCATCACCATCAACGGGTCATCACGCCGCCTCACGTCCAGCCGCTCCGCCAGGGCGTCAAGCTCCGGCGTCGGCGCGGCAAACTCGCTCGGGAACAGCATCTCCCAGTAGTCGCCCTCCTCCACGAGGGCGTCCAGGTCGTTCCACGCATCCGGCGCGAGAAATGCCGGGAGATGAAGGGCCGGCTGCATCTCCACCAGCGACTCCGCCACGATCACCAATTGCCCGTGCTGCCCGGGAATATCGAAGTGGTGCACATGGTTGCCCAGGTGATCGCGAAACGAAAACACGCGGCATCGCGGGCTCACCGAAAGATGAAAGGTCAGGCAGCGCTGCCGCTCGTCTGAGCGCGGGTGCATGCGCGTCTCCATCATGCTCTCGCTCACCGCGTTGCTGTAGAGGAACTTCGTCAGATGGCGAATCGTGTAGAACATGGCAGCCTCCGTGTCCAGGTATCGTCGTCCCCGCGATTAACCGGCAAGCGCGGCCTGTATCGAATAGTCGACGTACAGCTCGTAAATGGTATTGTGGATCGCCCGGCACTGCCCCTTGATGTCATGCAGATAGCCCACAACGTCGCCGTTCAGGATCTCCGGAACGCTCGAGTAGCTCAGCATGGCCTGCAATCGCCCCGCCAGCCGCCGCAGCGGCTCCGCCCGCGACTTGCCGCTCTCGACCTGGATCGCCTCCAGCGCGTGCTGCATGCTGTCGATCGAAAACCGCAGCGAATGCGGGAACTCCTCATCGAGCAGAAGGAATTCGAAGATCCGGTCCGGCGTCAGGTCGGCCGTGTACACCTTGCAGTACGCCTCAAACGCCGTCGCCGAGCGCAGCAGCCCCATCCAGTCGAGGTACTCGTTGCCGTCGGAGGTCCGCTCGGGCGTGCGAAAAAGGTCGTCGTGGTACGCCTCCAGCAGAAGCGCCGTCGCCGACGCGCGCTCGATATAGCGGCCAACCTGGATAAACTGCCAGCCCTCGCCATGGCTCATGGTGGAGTCGGTCACACCCTGAAACTGATGCACCGCCTCCATCACCTGTTGCAGAAACTCGCTCGGTTGCTCCGCGCCCGAGATCAGCGCCTCCGCATGCATGTCGCTCTGCATCTCCGGCCGGGTCACCTGCAGATACAGCGAGTTCAGCCGATGCCACTGCTCGGTCGAGATCTGCTCACGCACATGCCGCGAGTTTTCCCGTGCCGCGATGATGCAGGAAAGGATGGAACTCTTGAGCGTCGTGTCAAAGGTCAGCCCATGGGTCAGCGCGTACGGGTTGCCAGTCCACTTCACGTCCTTCGGATTGCCGAGCGCAAACAGCAGCCGCTGCCAGCGTCGCTCCGCGCTCGTCGGTCCCTCGTCGAGCATCATGTTCAGGTTCACGTCCAGAAGGCGTGTGGAGTGCTCGGCGCGCTCGAGGTAGCGGCTCATCCAGTACAGGCTGTCGGCGACGCGGGCTAACATGCGGCATCTCCCATCTTCACTCGCTGAGCACCCACGTGTCCTTCGATCCGCCGCCTTGCGACGAGTTCACCACCAGCGATCCGCGCTTGAGCGCAACCCGCGTCAGACCGCCCGGAACGATGGTGACCTTGTCGCCATAGAGGACGTACGGTCGCAGATCGACATGGCGCGGCTCCAGTTCGTCGCCGATCAGGCATGGCGCGCGGGAGAACGAGACGGTAGGCTGCGCGATGTAGTTGCGCGGATCGGCCTCGATTTTGCGGGCGAAGTCCTCCCGCTGCGACGCCGTGGACTGCGGACCGATCAGCATCCCGTAGCCGCCGCTCTCGCCGACCGCCTTGACGACCAGCTTGTCCAGATTCGCCAGCACGTGCTGCCGCTCGTTGCGTCGCGTCAGCAGAAAGGTCTCAACGTTCTTCAGAATAGGATCTTCGCTCAGGTAATACCGGATGATCTCCGGCACATAGGCATAAAGCGCCTTGTCATCCGCGACGCCCGTTCCGAAGGCATTCGCCAGGGTCACGTTGCCGGCGCGATACGCGTTAAACAAACCTGCGACGCCCAGAATCGAATCGGCGCGGAAGGCGAGCGGGTCGATGAAGTCATCGTCCACGCGCCGGTAGATCACATCCACGCGGCGCAGACCGCTGGTTGTGCGCATGTAACAGACGTTGTCGTGGGTGACGAGATCGCGCCCTTCCACCAGCTCGATGCCCATCTGTCGCGCGAGGTACGCGTGCTCGAAATACGCCGAATTGAACACGCCCGGCGAGAGGAGAACGATATTCGGCTCCGGCCGGCCCTCGGGTGCGAGCGACCGCAGTGTGCCCAGCAGCAGCTGCGTGTACTGCTCGATCGGCCGGACGTTGTAGGTGCGGAACAGGTGCGGAAAGATGCGCTTCATCACGCGCCGGTTTGTGAGCATGTAGCTCACGCCGCTGGGCACGCGCAGGTTGTCCTCGAGCACGACGAACTCCCCGCTCTCGAGGCGAATCAGGTCCGTCCCGCAGACCGCCACGTAGACATTCCGCGGCACCTGCAGGCCCATCATCTGCCGGCGAAAATGCCGGCAGCTGTAGACCACCTGTCGCGGCACAACGCCGTCGGCGAGGATGCGGCCCTCGTGGTAGATGTCTCTCAGAAACAGATTCAGCGCGGTGATCCGCTGGGTAAGGCCGCGCTCGACCACCGCCCACTCCGCGCTGGTGATGATGCGCGGCAGCAGATCATAGGGGAAGATGCGTTCGGTGCCCTCTTCGCGCCCATACACGGTAAACGTGATGCCCTGATTCAGAAAACTAAGGTCGGCCGACTGTTTGCGACGCCGCAGCTCCTCGACCGACAGCGACGCGAACTGCTCCAGCAGCGGGCCGTAGTGCTCATGCAGCTCGCCCGGTGCCGAGAACATCTCGTCGTAGGCGTGGTCCAGGAGATAGTTCTTCAGTGCAGCTTGCTCGAGGTGAGACGCGGGCGTCGGTTGCATCGGGAGATTCGAGTATAGCGGCAGTCTGAAGCCGCGCAAACAGGCAATTCCCGCGGGGATGGGCAGTTCGTCGGCTCCGACCGAAGGTAAAGAGGGCAGCTTCGGTCAAGCGCCAGACCCCTCCTGATAGACTGAAAGTAGCGGCCTTGCCCCCACAGGCACGCACCCCCAAGCGCATCAAGACAGGAATTTCCCCGAGTGAGCACTCCGACCGGCACCAACCCGATCTTCAATATCGCCATCATCGCCCACGTCGACCATGGCAAGACCACGCTCGTCGACGCCATGCTGCGTCAGTCCGGCACCTTTCGCTCCAACGAAGCCGTGACCGACCGCGTGATGGACTCGAACGACCTCGAGAAAGAGCGCGGCATCACGATCCTTGCCAAGAATACCGCGATCCACTACCACAACAGCAAGATCAACATTGTCGATACGCCGGGCCACGCGGACTTCGGCGGCGAGGTCGAGCGCGCTCTGAAGATGGTCGATGGGGTGGTTCTGCTGGTTGACGCCTCCGAAGGTCCGCTGCCGCAGACCCGCTATGTGCTTTCCAAAGCGCTCGAGGCCAAGCTCACGCCGATTCTGGTGATCAACAAGATCGATCGGCCCGACGCCCGCCCGCAGGAGGTCGTCAATGAGGTGTATGACCTGTTTATTGACCTTGACGCCGACGAGACTGTGCTTGAGTTTCCCATCATCTACACCAACGGCAAAGCGGGCACGGCCACCATGGATCTGGCAAAGCCCGGCACCGACCTCCAGCCGCTTTTCGAGCTGATCGTCAACACCATTCCCGTAGCGACCGGCGACCCCGAAGGCACGCTGCAGATCCTGGTCACGAACCTCGATTATTCGGACTACCTTGGCCGGCTGGCGATCGGTCGCGTCTTCAACGGCACGCTGAAGAACGGACAGGAAGTCGCCGTCTCCAAAACCGACGGGTCCATGCAGAACGTCAAGATCACGAAGCTCTTCTCGTTCGACGGCCTGAAGCGCATCGACATCGAGCAGACCACGCTCGGTGATATCGTCGCCATCGCCGGCGTCCCCGGCATCACCATCGGCGAGACGTTCACGTCCATCGAGAACCCCGAGCCGCTGCCGCTGATCAAGATCGACGAACCGACCATTGCGATCAATTTCTCCGTCAACAACTCTCCCTTCGCCGGCAGGGAAGGCAAGTTCGTCACGTCGCGCAACATCAAAGAGCGCCTCGAGCGAGAGCTGTTGACCAACGTCTCGATCCGTGTTGAAGATACCGGCTCGCCCGAGACCTTCAAGGTGCTCGGCCGCGGCGAGCTGCAGCTTTCCGTGCTGATTGAGATGATGCGTCGCGAGGGCTTTGAGCTGATGGTCTCGCGCCCAACCATTGTCACCAAGCGCATCCAGGGCGAGCTGATGGAGCCCTCCGAGCTGCTCACGATCGACGTGCCCGAGAACTTCGTCGGCACGGTGATCGAGCGCCTCGGACCCAGAAGGGGCGAGATGGTGAAGATGGCCAATCACGGCTCCGGCCGCGTCCGCATGGAGTTCAAGGTGCCTTCGCGTGGTCTGATTGGACTGCGCAATGAGATGCTGACGGAAACCCGCGGCACCATCATCATGAACTCGATTGCAGGGGAGTACATCCCGTACTCCGGCGAGATTCCGCAGCGGCCCACGGGCGCGCTCATCTCCGACCGCAACGGCGTTACGACGACCTACGCGCTCGATGGCGTGCAGGAGCGCGGCGTGCTGTTTATCGGCGAGGGCGCCGAGGTGTATGAGGGGATGGTCATTGGCGAGCATGCGCGCGACAACGACCTGGACGTAAACGCCGTGCGGGAGAAGAAGCTGACCAACATGCGCGCCTCCGGCTCCGATGACGCGCTGCGCCTGGTGCCGTTCAAGCAGCTCACGCTCGAGCAGTCGATCGAGTTTATCGCCGAAGACGAGTTGGTCGAGGTGACGCCCAAGAGCCTGCGCATGCGCAAGAAAGTGTTACAGGCGAATCGCCGGCCGCGCAGGAACCAGCTGCAGGAGGCGTAGCTCCTTCACGGCTCGAACCGGAAAGGCCGCCATCTCGGCGGCCTTTCTGCTTTCTACTCACGGCCACCTTCCTACTTGTAGATCTTTGCCGCCTCGAACCGCTTGTTCACTTCCTGCCAGTTCACCGTATTCCACCACGCTGCGAGGTATTCCGGCCGGCGGTTCTGGTACTTCAGGTAGTACGCGTGCTCCCACACGTCATTGCCCAGGATCGGCAGAAGACCCTGCGAGATGGGGCTGTCCTGGTTCGGCGTGGTCAGAATGGTCAGCTTGCCGTCCTTGAACACCAGCCATCCCCAGCCGGAGCCGAACTGCTTGGCGGTGGTTTCATTGAACTGCTTTTTGAAGTTGTCGAAGTCGCCGAAGTCGGCTTTGATCTGCTCGGCCAGCTTGCCGTCCGGCTCTCCACCGCCCTTCGGCTGCATGATCTGCCAGAACATGGTGTGGTTCACGTGGCCGCCGCCGTTGTTGCGGACGACCGTGCGCACGTCTTCGGGAACACTGCTGAGGTCCTTCAGCAACTCTTCCGGGGTTTTCGTGCCCAGCTCGGCATGTTTCTCGACCGCTCCGTTGAGGTTGGTGACGTAGGTCTGGTGGTGCTTGTCGTGGTGCAGTTTCATCGTGGCTTCGTCGATAAACGGCTCAAGCGCGGCGTAGTCATACGGCAGTGGCGGAAGTTCAAAGGCCATCGTGATCTCCTGGCGGTCGTTTTGGGCGCACCGGCGCTCGGCGACCCGCATTCTTTCCTTCTGATGCTGCCCGCCGGGCCGACGGTGTGAAAAGACAGCCGCCTCTGTTACGGCAGGCCTTTCGCACTCTCTTCATGTTAAAGAAGCGGCGCATGGCGTGGATTTGCACTCTAACGAAAGCGATGACTACAAGCCCCAAGTATGCCTGGCTCAACGACCAGGGTCCCGCCTTCGGCTCTCCCGGACTTCCACCCCGCTGGACGTCCAGCCGCAAGGACGCGGTTGCGACGGCGTATGCCGCCTCCAGCCTGGTCTGGTTTACGCTCTCGCACGGCACGCTCAACGAGATCTACTGGCCCACGATCGATCGTCCGCAGACCCGCGACATGGAGCTCCTGTTCACCGATGGCGAAACCTTTTTTCACGAGGAAAAGCGCGACTTTACGTACGACTTCGACTACATAGAACGTGGCTGCCCGGCGGTCCGCGTGGTGGGGACCGCTCCGGGCGGCGCGTACACGGTCAGCAAGGAGTTCATCAGCGATCCCCATCATCCGGTCGTGCTGATGCACGTGGCCGTCACGGGCGACGAGGCGATTGTTCAGAAGCTGAAGTGCTATGCCCTGCTGTCGCCTCACCTCGAGGGGGGCGGAGCCGGCAACTCGGCCCGGTCGATCGACATTGCCGGCAAGCGATGTGTCCTCGCCTGGAAGAACAATTCGTCCCTGGCGCTCGGCGCCGACTGCGGCTTCTCGCGCTCGTCCTGCGGCTTTGTCGGGAAGAGCGATGGCTACCAGGATCTGTGCAAGAACAAGCAGATGCGGTGGCAGTTCGGGGAAGCGTGCGACGGCAACATCGCGATCATGGGCGAGATTCCCTGCAAAGATCATCGCGAGTTCACCATCGGCATCGCGCTCGGTCAAGGGCATCATGCCGCCGTTGCCAACCTCATGCAGAGCCTGTCGACGCCGTTCGAACAGCAGCGGGACCGCTTCGACCTGCAGTGGAAGCGCGCCGCGATTCCCTCCGAGCTGGAATCGGTCGCGGGGGACGCCGGCCGGCTCGCCCGCATCAGCCAGAACGTCGTCCTGATCCACGAGGACAAGACCTATTCCGGCGCGTTTATCGCCTCCGCCTCCATCCCGTGGGGGGCCTCGAAGTCCGACGACGACCTGGGCGGCTACCACCTGGTCTGGACGCGCGACATGGTGCAGTCGGCCACGGCGATGATCGCATGCGGCCGCCCGGAAACCGCACTGCGTGCACTGGTGTATCTGGCCTGCACCCAGCAGGCGGACGGCGGCTTTGCCCAGAACTTCTGGATCGACGGAACCGCCTACTGGGGCGGCATCCAGCTCGACGAGGTTGCTTTTCCCATCATCCTCGCCTGGCGTCTCTGGAAGGCGAACGCTCTCAGCAACTTCGACGTGCTGCCCTTTGTCGAGCGGGCCGCGGCCTTTCTTGTTCGGTACGCGCCCATTACCCAACAAGAACGATGGGAAGAAAACGCCGGCTACTCGCCCTCGACCCTCGCGCCGGTGATCTCTTCGCTCATCTGCGCCGCCGATCTTTGCCGCGCCCATGGCAACGAGGGGCAGGCCAGCTACTTTGAAACCTTTGCCGACTGGATTGAGGCCAACCTCGACGCGTGGACGACGACCAACCACGGCGTTCTGCTGCCCGACGTCAAACGCCATTACATCCGCATTCGTCCGCCGGCCGAGGGCGAATCGTTCTTCAACCCATCCGTGCCGCGAGACAACATCCGGATTGCGAATCGTGCGCCGGATGAGAAGGCAGACTTTGAGGCGCGCGAGATCGTCGATGCAGGGTTTCTCGAACTTGTTCGGTATGGCGTTCGCCGGCCAGATGATCCGCTGATCGTGGACAGCCTCAAAGTGGTCGATGCCGTGCTCAAGATCGCGACGCCGAGCGGCGCGGTGTGGCGTCGCTACAACCACGATGGCTACGGCCAGCGCAAAGACGGCGGACCCTACGAGGGCTGGGGCCAGGGCCGCGCCTGGCCGCTGCTCGCCGGCGAACGCGCCCACTACGAGCTCGCCGCCGGCCGCCCCGTCACCGACCTGATCAAAACCATGGAGAGCTGCGCGTCGGTCGGCGGAATGCTGCCCGAGCAGGTCTGGGATCGCGAAGACCTTCCCGCCGAGGGCATGTACTTCGGCAAGTCCGCGGGCTCCGCGCAGCCGCTTGTCTGGGCGCATGCCGAGTACCTCAAGCTGCTTCGCTCCGTCGTCGACGGCAGGGTCTTCGACCGCATTTCGGTCGTCGAAGAGCGGTACGGCGTGCCCAGCGAGAAGCGATCCTTCGCCAGCACCGTTGAAATCTTTCAACTCGCCCGACCGGTCACCTCGATCTTCGCCGGGCTCACCCTGCGCATCGTCGATCGTGGGAAGTTTCAGGTGCGGTTTACCACGGACAATTGGGCCAACTGCACCACACTCGAGGCCACGCACGTCGGTCTTGCCGGGTCGTTTCTCGATATCCCTACCAGACCCGATCAGACCGGCAGCATTGTGTTCACGTTCTGCTGGATCGAGGAGGGCAAAGATCCGCGCTGGCTGGGCCACAACATCGAGGTAACAGTCGCCCCGAAACCGGAGACGGCCCCGCCCGCCGGAGTACACTGAGAGCCGAACAGACGTTCATCCATTCACCAAGGTAGCCGCTCGACGCGCGCCTCGCCAGCAAAGGAACCGTGATGATTCAGACGCAGCCCGAAACCGAGACCACACACGTGCAAGAGATCGAGCAACTTGCCATCAACACACTCCGCATCCTGGCCGTCGACCAGGTCGAAAAAGCCAAGAACGGACACCCCGGCGCTCCGCTGGGCTGCGCCCCGATCGCGTATCTGCTCTTCCACAAGTTCATGAAGTACAACCCGCACGATCCGCTCTGGTCGGATCGCGACCGGTTCGTACTTTCGAACGGCCATGCCTCGGCGCTCCAGTATGGCGTTTTGCACCTTACGGGTTACGATCTGCCGCTCGATCAGCTCGAGCAGTTCCGCGAGTGGGGATCGCACACCCCAGGGCATCCGGAGTACGGCGAAACGCCGGGCGTCGAGGTCACCACCGGCCCGCTCGGCCAGGGGCTGGCGGAGGCTGTCGGCCTCGCCATCGCCGAAAAACACCTCGGCGCCGTCTACAACACCGGTGAATCCAAGATTGTCGATCATTACACCTACGTGCTCTGCGGGGACGGCGATCTGATGGAGGGCATTTCGCACGAGTCCTGCTCGCTCGCGGGAACCCTGCAGCTGGGCAAACTCATCCTGCTCTATGACGACAACCTGATCTCGCTCGACGGTCCAACCGAGCTCAGCTTCACCGAGGACGTGACAGAGCGCTTCGAGGCCTACAACTGGCATGTGCAGATGGTCTCTGACGGCAACAACCTCGGCGAACTGAACAAGGCCATCGAAGCAGCCAAGATGGAGCGGACCCGGCCCTCGCTCATCCGCGTTCGCACCGTCATCGGCTATGGCTCACCGAAGGCCGGGACCAAGGGCGTGCATGGCGAAGCGCTCGGCCCCGAGGCAACCAAGGCCACCAAAAAGTTCTTCGGTTTCCCCGAGGACAAGAGCTTCTACATCCCCGACGAGGCTCTGACGCACTGGCGCGAGGCCGTCGACAAGGGCAAAGACGCGCAGGAACAGTGGCAGACCCGCTTCGAAAGCTACAAGAAGGAAAATCCCGACCTCGCCGCGCAGTACACCCGCTGCACCGAGATGAAGCTGCCCGAAGGTTGGGAAAAGGCGCTGCCCAGCTTTCCCGGCGGCCCCGACGCCAAGCCCGTCGCCACCCGCAACGCCGGCCAGGTCGTGCTGAACGCCCTCGGCGCGGTGCTGCCGGAGCTGTTCGGCGGCGCTGCCGACCTCACCAGCTCCACCAAGACGATCTTCAAGGACTCCGGCAACTTCCATCTCGATCCCAAGGGGCGGAATGTCTTTTTCGGCGTTCGCGAGTTCGGCATGATGGCCGCGGTCAACGGCATAGCCGCACACGGGGGTTTGATCCCCTTCGGCTCGACGTTTTTCACCTTTTCCGACTACTGCCGCTCGGCCCTTCGCATGGGTGCGTTGCAGAGCTCGCACTCGCTCTACATCTTTACCCACGACTCGATCGGCCTCGGCGCGGACGGCCCCACGCACCAGCCGGTCGAGCACCTCTGGGCGCTGCGCGTCATCCCTCAGCTCACGGACTTCCGCCCCGCCGACGCCAACGAGACCTCCGTCTGCTGGCAGCTTGCGATCGAGCGACATTCGGCCGCCTTTATGGCGCTCTCCCGCCAGGACTTGCCCGTGCTCGATAAGGACAAGTACAAGATCTTCGAGGGCGCTCGCAAGGGCGCGTACGCGCTCGACGACTCCGGCAAGGACCTTATCCTGATCGCCACCGGCTCCGAAGTCGAACTCGCCCTGAAGGGCGCGGAGGCCCTCAAGAAAGAGGGCATTCACGCTTCGGTCGTCTCCATGCCGTCGGTCAAGGTCTACGACGAGCAGGAGCAAGCCTACAAGGACCAGCTGCTGCCTGCGGGGACGCCCAAGCTCGCCATCGAAGCCGGTGCGACCCTCGGCTGGTGGAAGTACGTCGGCTCGAACGGCGGCGTCATCGGCATCGACCACTTCGGCGCCTCCGCGCCGGGCCCGATTGTTCTCGATAAGTTCGGCTTCAATGTGCCGAACGTCGTCGAACAAGCGAAGAAGCTGCTGAAGAAGTAAGCGAGGGGCGGGGCGAGATGCTGGTCCGGCATCTCGTCCTGCTCCCGTGACGGGCCATGGTATGGACCTCCAAGCCCTGACGGAATCCATCCGCAGTTCGGCGCTCGCTCGTTCCTTGCGTGCGGGCGCTGCCATCGGAGTCGTTCAGGGTGGATCCACTGACGTGGTCCCGCTCGGAAACGGCGTCCATCCTTCGACTCCGGTTGAGATCGGCTCACTCACCAAGGTCTTTACCGCACTTCTGCTTGGGCAGGCGATCGAGCGCGGCGAGGTTGATCTTGCCACGCGCGTGGATGAGGCCCTCTTCGGCGAGCAGTGGACAGGCACCGGCGCCAGCATCACGGCAGTCGATCTGGCGACCCACTTCTCCGGCCTGCCGCGTCTTCCGCTGAGCATGTTGGGTCGCCTCCCACTCCTCGTCCGCGACCCGTACCGCACCGCCGATCGCCGATCCCTGCTGCGCTATCTGAAGCGCAAACGACCCACAAAACCTGCGGTGGCGACCTTCACCTACAGCAATCTCGGCTTCGCGGTGCTCGGTCTTCTGCTCGAGCGCAGCGCAGGGATGAGATACGCAGAGTTTCTGCGTGAGCGTCTGCTCGATCCGATGTCGCTCGCCTCCACGCATCTCGCGCTGACGGGAGGGCCCGATCTTGGCACGCACGGTCACAGTCGTTCAGGCCGGCCCAGCCCCGCGTGGCACTGGGACGCGTACGCTCCCTGCGGCGGCCTGGTGTCGACTTTAGAGGACCTGCTGAGGGCTGTCGGTTGGTTGTTGAAGGATGGAAGTTTTCTGGCGCCAGCGCGCGATCGCTCGATGACGCCGAGGTCTGCGGTCCCGGGCGGATCCGTCGGTCTGGCGTGGTTTGCTCCGACCGGCGGCGCATGGAGCTGGCACAACGGCGCTACGTTTGGCCACGCTGCCTACCTGGGTGTTGCCCCTCATCGCGGCGTCGGCGTGGCTCTGGTCGCCAACCAGTCCCTCGGCGCGGAGATCACCAACCTCGGCCACACGCTCATGCGGCAGATGCTGGCGTAGTCTGGAGAGATTCGGAGGTCTCCCTGCCGCATGACGCAAGATGAAGCCAAGCTCCTTTCCGCGCAGCGCGCCGTTGACTTTGTCAAGGACGGCATGGCCGTCGGCCTGGGAACCGGCTCGACCGCGACACTGTTTATCCGCGAGCTCGGCAGGCGTGTCGCCGGCGGTGGGCTGCGTATCCGCGCCGTTGCGACCTCCGATGCGAGCGACGGGCTCGCTCGCCAGCTCGGCATTCCCATGACCAACTTCACCGAAACACCGGTGCTCGACCTCAACGTCGACGGCGCGGACGAAGTTGGTCCAAGCCTCGCGCTGATCAAGGGCGGCGGAGGCGCCCATCTGCGCGAAAAGATCGTTGCCTCCGCTGCGAAACAGTTCCTCGTCGTCGCGGACGCCACCAAGCTCGTGTCACAGCTTGGCAGCTTCCCCCTGCCCGTCGAAGTGATCCCCATCGCTCGGCCGCTCGTCGAGCGCCGCCTTGCCGCTCTCAATCTCAACCCCGTCCTGCGCCCTCGCCCCGACGGCTCGCCCTATCTCACCGATGAGCACAACGTGATCCTCGACTGCCACTGCGGCACGATTCCCGACCCAAGCCGCACCGCAGCCGAAATACGCGCCATTGTCGGCGTCGTCGAGCACGGCCTGTTTCTGAATATGGCGACCCTTGCCCTCATCGCCGGCGACAACGGCGTTACGGAACTTCGTCCCTGAGCTCGCATCGGGGACACGCGTCCCCCATGCGCCCGGTCTACCCTCGCCAGGGAGACCGGACAGGGCTTCGCCGCTCGGCAGGTTCTGTCGATTCTCCCCGTCCATCTCGCATCGCACTCCCCCGGCCCGGCATCACAGTCTAGACGCGCAAGGAAGGAACCCGCATGGAACTCGGAATCATTGGACTCGGCAAGATGGGCTTCAACATGGCCGAGCGTCTCCGTTTGGCCGGCCACAAGGTCGTCGGCTTCGACTTCAGCGCCGAGGCGACCGCCAAACTGACGCAAACCGGCAGCATCGGCGTCAACTCGCTTGAAGACCTGGTGAAGAATCTCCAGGCGCCCCGCGCCATCTGGCTCATGGTTCCCGCCGGCGCGCCCGTGGACGAGACCATCGCCAAGCTCGAACCGCTGATGGGCAAGGGGGACACCTTTATCGACGGCGGCAACTCCAACTACAAGGACTCGCAGCGCCGCCACGATGAGTTGAAGCCCAAAGGATTTGAGTTTGTCGACTGCGGTACCTCGGGCGGTATCTGGGGTCTGAAGGAGGGCTACTCCATGATGATCGGCGGCGATGACGAGCCGGTGAACCGCCTCATGCCCATCTTCGAGGCGCTCGCCCCTTCGCCCACCACCGGCTTCGGCCACGTTGGCCCGTCCGGCGCCGGCCACTTCGTCAAAATGGTCCACAACGGCATCGAGTACGGCATGATGCAGGCGTATGCCGAGGGCTTCTCGATCATGCGCGCCAAGGAGGCGCTGCACCTCGACCTCGAGCAGATCTCGCAGATCTGGCGCTATGGCTCGGTCGTCCGCTCCTGGCTGCTCGACCTCACCGCGGACGCGCTCAAGAAGAATCCAAACCTCGACGGCCTGGAAGCCTACGTCACCGATTCGGGCGAAGGCCGTTGGACTGTCTTTGAGGCGATCGACCTCAACGTCTCCGCCCCCATCATCACCGAATCGCTGATTCGCCGTCTCCGTTCCCGCGAAGAAAACAACTTCACCGACCGCATGCTTGCCGTGATGCGCAACGAGTTCGGCGGACACGCCGTCAAGAAGGCCTAACCCTAGAGGAATCGCCGAATGCCCGCATCCACCAAAGAAGAAGTCAACGTTTCGCCCAATGTCGCAGTGGCGCCACCGCAGCCCGAGCGAGTTCCCGACCCCTGCCAGGTCGT
Organism: uncultured Granulicella sp.; assembly: GCA_937873265.1. GTDB lineage: Bacteria > Acidobacteriota > Terriglobia > Terriglobales > Acidobacteriaceae > Edaphobacter. The sequence goes on along the minus strand of CALMVL010000089.1, from coordinate 8,564 downwards.
CATCTTCGGCGCCTCCGGCGACCTGACCAAGCGCAAACTTCTCCCCGCGCTTTACCACCTGCAGCAGTCCAACCTGCTGCCCCAGGACTTCGCTGTCGTCGGCGTCGCCCGCCGCGATCTTTCCGCAACCTTCGCTCCGGATATGCAGGACGGCATCCTCAAGGGCGGCGGCGTCGACAACAACGACCCCAAGCTCAAGCCCTTCGTCGACCGCATCAAGTACTTTGCGACCAACTTCGACGATGACGCCGGGTTCGAAAAGCTGAAATCCTACCTTGCCGACCTCGACAAGGAACTTGGCACCAGGGGCAACCGCCTTTTTTACCTCGCCGTAGCCCCTGAGTTCTTCGCCGACATCATTCAGCGCCTCGGCAAGCACGGCATGACGCAGAACACCGGTGACTCCTGGGTTCGCGTCATCATAGAAAAGCCCTTCGGGACGGACCTCGACTCCGCCAGAAAACTGAACGCGGACATCCAGTCGGTTCTCGGCGAAAACCAGATCTTCCGCATCGACCACTACCTCGGCAAAGAGACCGTCCAGAATATCCTTGTCTTCCGCTTTGGAAACGGCATTTTCGAGCCGATCTGGAACCGCAACTACATCGATCACGTCGAGATCACCGCTGCGGAGTCGATCGGCATCGAAGGCCGCGGCCCGTTCTATGAGGCCGCCGGCGCGACCCGCGACGTGCTCCAGAACCACGTCATGGAAGTCCTCTCCTTTGTTGCCATGGAGCCGCCTGACTCCTTCGCCGCCGACGCTGTTCGCGCCGAAAAGCTGAAGGTCTGGCGCGCGATTGAGCCGATCCCGGTCGAGAACACCAGCCGCGGCCAGTATGGCCCCGGCCAGGTCGACGGTCAGGACGTCATCGGTTACCGCCAGGAAGACCGGGTCAACCCTGAGTCCCAGACCGAGACCTTTGCCGCGCTCCGTTTGGAGATCGAGAACTGGCGTTGGGCCGGCGTCCCCTTTTATCTGCGCGCCGGCAAGCGCCTCGCCAAGCGCGTCACCGAAGTCACCATCGTCTTCAAGAACCCTCCGCTGCATCTGTTCAAGGGCAACACCTCCGACGATAAGGTGGAGCCCAACGTCATCTCGATGCGGATCCAGCCGGACGAGGGCATCGCCCTGCGCTTCGGCGCAAAGGTGCCCGGCCCGACCACCAACGTCCGCCAGGTCAACATGAACTTCTCCTACGCCCAGGCCTTCGGGAAATCTTCCGCCAACGGCTACGAGCGCCTCCTGCTCGACGCCATGCTGGGCGACGGAACCCTCTTCGCCGAGGGCGAAGGTGTCGAGGCCACCTGGGCCCTTTTCACCCCCATCCTCGAAGCCTGGAAGAAGCAGGGGATGAACTTCCCGAACTACGCCGCCGGCTCCTGGGGGCCGCAGGCGTCCTGCGATCTGCTTGAGCGCGAAGGCCGTCAGTGGAGCAGCCTCTAACCATGCCGCGTCCGGTTCACGTCACCTACGCGGTTTGGAACTCGCCGGACCTCGTCGCCCGCGCTGCGGCCCGCCTGTTTGCGCAGGACGCGCAGGAAGCAGCGGATACGCGCGGCATCGCCCGCATCGCCATCTCCGGCGGCACCACGCCCAAGCGCATGTTCGAGATGCTCGCGGATCCCGACGGTCCGTTCCTGCGCGAGATCCCGTGGGATCGCCTCGCCCTCTACTGGGTGGATGAGCGCTGCGTCCCGCCCACCGACAAAGACTCCAACTTCCGCATGACCACCGAAGCCATGCTCTCAAAGGTACCGCTCAAGCCCGAGCAGGTCTTTCGCATGGAGGGCGAACTGCCCCCCGACGAGGCTGCCAGCCGCTACGAATCCACGCTGCGCAACTCCATGAAGCTCGAAGGCGCCGAGTCGCCCGCCTTCGATCTCCTCCTGCTGGGCATGGGCGACGACGGCCATACCGCCTCTCTGTTCCCGCACACCGCCGCGCTCGAAGAGATGATGCGTCTGGTTGTTGCCAATCACGTTCCACAAAAAGATACCTGGCGCATCACCCTGACCGCCCCAGTCATTAACAACGCCCGCGACGTCGCTTTTCTGATCGAGGGCGCGGCCAAGACCGACGTCCTCGCCGAGGTCCTCACGGGTCCGCGCGATCCCGAGCGCCTCCCCTCGCAGCTCATCCGTCCCGCCAGCGGCAAACTTTCGTTCTTTCTCGATGACGTTGCCGCCGCCAAGCTCCCCACGCCCACCCAAACCGTTCAAGCCCCCGACGGCCCGTTCCGCCAGGGCGCACTGGAGCTCTAAGCACGATGATCCTCGCAGGCGACGTCGGCGGCACGAAAGTTCACCTGGCCCTCTACGACTTCGAGGGTGGCCGGCTCAAACCCATCCGCGACCAGAAATTTCCCGCCGGCGACTACCCGTCGCTCGACATCGTCGTCAGAGAGTTTCTCGCGCATCCTGAGAGCTCGCTCAACCAGGCTGCGCCCTCTGCCGCGACCGAGGCCTCGTCCAAGGCTACCCCCGGGCCGCCTGCAGAGCAGATCATTGCCGCCTGCTTCGGCTGCCCCGGCCCCGTCCGCAATGGCCGCATCCAGTTGACGAACCTGCCCTGGGTCCTGGACGCCCGTGATCTTGCGGCGTCCCTCGGCATCGAGCACATCTTTCTGCTGAACGATCTTGAGGCCAACGGCTACGGCATTCCGGAGCTGTCGCCGGACAAGATCTGCACCCTGCACGCGGGCGACGCAACCGCCGTCGGTCATCGCGGCCTGATCTCCGCAGGCACCGGTCTGGGCGAGTGCCTGCTGATCTGGGATGGCAAGGTGCATCGGCCGATCCCCTCCGAAGGGGGCCACACCGACTTTGCTCCGCGAAACGATCAGGAGATCGCTCTGCTCCAGTACCTCCGTCGCACCCTCAACGGGCGCGTCTCCTTTGAGCGAGTCGTCTCCGGCATTGGCATCAAGAACGTCTACGCCTTTCTCCGCGACCAGGAAAAAATGGAGGAGCCGGAGTGGCTTCGCGATCGCCTCGCCAACGAGGACCCGAACGCCGTCCTCGGCACCACGGCCGAAGACGGATCCAGCCCCATCGCCCACGAGGCCATGCGCCTGTTTTCCGCAGCCTACGGCGCCGAAGCCGGGAATCTCGCCCTCAAGGTGCTCGCCACCGGTGGCCTCTACCTGGGCGGCGGCATCGCTCCCAAAATCCTCAAGACTTTACAAGCGGGTCCTTTTATGGAGGCCTTCCTCGACAAGGGTCGCCTCTCCCCACTGCTCGAGGCCACCCCCGTCCGCGTCATCCTCGACGACACCTGCGCCCTGCTCGGCGCAGCAGCCTTCGCCGAAGCCCGAGCCGCCGAGATCACTGGCCATTCGCAGCGATCCGCCTCCCTCAACGCCTGACGCGCTCGCCTCGCTTTTCCGTCGCCTGTTTGCCATCTTCGCCGCGGATCGGCAGCGACCGCGTGTGACGGGCAGTACGCCCTCACTGTACCTGTTCTGAGAACTCGCCCCACTCCGCGGGCTTGTACGGCATGAGCCCGACACCCTGCAGATAATGCAACGTCAGCTTCGCTTTCCCATAGAACACATGCCGGCATCCCCGAATATGCGTCCGTTCCAGCACGACCTCGCCACCGCTGTATTCCAAAATGCAGTTCAGAAGGGTGCAATCGATGAAATGCTTTCCATCCAGTTCGAAAGACTCCCCTTCAATGGTGACACCAGAGACAACCTGCATTGCGTGCTCCTTCTTTTATGAGTAGGCCACACGCACCCTGACCAACTCCGATTCTAGTCCACTTCTTAACCCTTTCCGCCGAACGAAAGTTGTAGAGTCGTACCGCCGCGGTCACGGTACGATCGCTCGGGCAGTCCTGCTCACGCCGGGGAAAAACGACGTACTCTGTCGATATGCCGTTTGCCGCCGCCCGCTGCCTCCGTTTTGCCGCCCTCACGCTTCTCGCCGCGCCCGTCTTCGCCCAACGACTTCCCACCAGCGCGCACCCGACGCACTACGATCTCCACCTCTCTCCCGACATCGCCGCCGCCACCTTCTCCGGGGAGGAAACGATCGACCTCGTCCTCGACGCCGCCAGCCCCACCGTTACCCTCAATGCGGCCGAGATCACCTTTCTGTCAGTCACGGGCGCCTCGCCCAACACCGACGCCGGCAATCCCCAGACCGCGGCCGTCTCGCTCGATCCCGCAAAACAGCAGGCCACCTTCACCTTTCCCCACCCCGTCGCCGCCGGCCCGGTGGCTCTGCATATCCGCTACACCGGTATCCTCAATAACCAGCTTCGCGGCTTCTATCTCTCAAGAACCAAAGCCCGCAACTACGCCGTCACGCAGTTCGAGTCGACCGACGCCCGCCGCGCCTTCCCGTCCTTCGACGAACCCGCCTACAAAGCCACCTTCGACATCTCCCTCACCGTCGACGCTCGCGACACCGTGATCTCCAACACCAATCAGACCTCCGACATCCCCGCAGGACCCGGCAAGCACACCCTCACCTTTGCCCGAACGCCCAAGATGTCCACCTACCTGGTTGCCTTCCAGGTCGGTGATTTTGTCTGCACCTCCGGTCAGGCGGACGGGGTTCCTATTCGCGGCTGCGCCACTCCCGACAAGGTCCAGCTCACGCATCTTGCCGTCACCTCCGCCGAACACATCCTGCACTTTTACGACACCTATTTCGGCATCAAGTACCCCATGCCCAAGCTCGACATGATCGGCATCCCCGACTTCGAGGCCGGCGCCATGGAGAACTTCGGCTGCATCACCTACCGCGAGACGGACATGCTGGTGGACGAGAAGACCGCTCCCATCGCCGCCCAGAAGCGCGTCGTCGAGGTCGTCGCCCACGAGATGGCCCATCAGTGGTTCGGCGACATGGTAACGATGCAGTGGTGGAACAACATCTGGCTCAACGAGGGCTTTGCCACCTGGATGGCCGGCAAGGCCTCAGCCGAATACCATCCTGAGTGGGGCTTCACCGAAGATACCGCTCTCGACCTCCAGCGCACCCTGGACCTCGACGCCCAGCGCACCACTCACCCGATTCGCGCAACCGCTGAGACCCCCGCCGAGATCAACGAGATGTTCGACGGCATCTCCTACGGCAAGGGCGGCGCCGTCCTCGGCATGGTCGAGCACTTCGTCACCCCCGAGGTCTTCCGCCAGGGCGTCCACAACTATCTCCAGGCCCACCTTTACGCCAACGCCACCGCCGAAGACTTCTGGAACGCCCAGACCGCCGCCTCCCACCAGCCGATCGACGAGATCATGTCGTCCTTCATCACCGCCCCCGGCGTTCCCCTGCTCACGCTCGCTCCCGCAACAAACGGCAACCTGCCCGTCACCCAGTCCCGCTTCTTCCTCTCAAAAGCCGCCAATGACGCTCCGGTCTCCAGTCGTGTACAAACCTGGACCATTCCCGTCTGCCCGCTCTCCGGCCCCTGCCAGCTCCTTAAACCCGGCCAAACCTCCATCTCAGCCCCAACCTCACCCGTCTTCGTTAACGCCGCCAGCAAAGGCTACTACCGCACCCTCTACACCCCCGACCAGCTGGCCTCCCTCATCCCGCAAGCCGAAAAGACCCTCTCCGCCCCCGAGCGCATCTCCCTCGCCGGCGACCAATGGGCCCTCACCGTCGCCAACCAGCAGACCGTCGCCGCCTACCTCGATCTCGTCCTCGCCTATCGCAACGATCCCGACCCGGCCGTCATCCACGCCATCGCCGACGTCCTCCGCCGCATCCGCGACCGCATCGCCTCCCCCGATCAGGTCAGCAGGTTCAACGCCATCCTCGTCGGGCAGTTCCGCCCCGCCTACGAGAGCACCGGCAAGCCCTCGCCTACCGACACCTACCTGCTGACCGAGCGGCGCGCCGAGCTGTTCCGTCTCCTCGGCGAGTCCGCGGACCCCAAAGTTCTAGCCGAAGCTCGCCGCATCGTCGAAGGCGTACTCTTCCAGCATCGGAAGGAGGATCCCGCTCTCGCCGACGCCTCTATCACCCTCGCCGCCGTTCATGGGGACACCCCGCTCTACGACCGCCTTCTGCACCTGAGCCAGACCGAGCCCGACCCCGTCCTTCAGCACCAGGAACTCGACAGCCTCGGCGACTTCACCGATCCCGCCCTCATTGATCGCACCCTCGAGTACGCCACCTCCGGCGCGGTCCGCAACCAGGACTCCGGCGGCCTCATCGGGCAAACGCTCCAGCAGCCCGGAACCCGCGAAGCCGCCTGGACCTGGATCCAGGCGAACTGGCCTCGCGTTCAGGCTCAGCTCACGCCGTTCTCCGGCCAGCGCATCGTGGGTGCCGCTAACAGCTTCTGCTCAGCTGCCCGTCACGATGAGGTCTCCGCCTTTTTCACCGCGCATCCCGTCCCCTCCGCCGAGCGCACATTGTCGAAGACCCTGGACAGCATCAACGACTGCGCCACCCTTCACGCGAATCAGCAAAGCCATTTCTCCGACTGGCTGCACCAGCACCCATGAAGGATGGGGATGTCACAAGCCTTCCGCATCTGCAACTTTTTCGCCATACGCGACGGCCGCAAAGCGACCATTTCTGTTTGACATTCCCCAGCGTCCTCTTTACCTTCCGAGGTGAGGAACCAACGTGAAAAAAACCTCCCTCTTTCTGCTGGCCTTTGCCGTCCTGTCGGTCACCTCCACCCTTCACGCTCAAGGCGGATGCGTCAACTCGCCGGAGAATCCGACTGCGGTACTCGCCGTCGTCGGCTCGGCAGGAGCCTTCTTCGCCTCGACGCGCCGTCGCATCGGGACGCGCCGCTCTTCGAAGTAAGCCGCCCACACGCCATCCATCCCGGCCCGCGAATCGGATCGCATGCAGACACTCTCTTACGCCGGCTCCCGTCCATCTACGGCGATCGCCCCGGGCAAACTTCCGCCACTGCTAACCGTGAGCTTCGCTTGTTTGCTCGCCGTCTTCGGTGTCGCCTGCATCTGGCCCACGGCGGACCTGCTCTGGGCGCTTTGGACGACCGACGCCCTCAAATCCATCGGCATGCTGGTTCCCCTCGTCAGCTTTGCCCTTGTTCTGCGCGCATGGCGCGCCATTGGATGGGACTTCCAGGGAACCTGGTGGGGGCTCGCCCTGCTCGTTCTCACTTCGCTTGCCGTCCTCCTTCGCACCCAGGCAGTTCTGGTCTTCGTGGTTTCGCCGCAGTGGGCTGTTTATCTGCCGCCTCATTCGCTTGTGGTCGTCGCATACGCCACGGGCGTCGTCCTTCTTTTCGGCGGCACGCGCCTCTTTCGCGCATCCCTCTTCCCACTCGCGCTTCTCTGGTTCGTTAACCCCGTCCCTCACATCTTCAACGTTCTGGTTGACCTTCCTCTGCAGCAGGTTTCCGCGCACGTCGCCCGTGGCTTCGCCCATCTGCTCGGACAGCCCCTCACGCACGACCAGATGCGCCTCATGTTTACTCCGGATTTCGGCATGTTCATCGCCCCCGGCTGCAACGGCATCCGCGGAGCCATCACCATGGGCTTCATCGCCCTCGTTGCCGGCTATCTCAACCGCTTTCGCTGGTACGCCACGGTCGCCGTCGTCGTCGCCGCCATCCTGCTCGGTTACCTCTTCAACCTCGCCCGCCTCTGTCTGCTGGTGGTCTACTACATCGTCGCGCTCCGGCTGCCCCGCCTTCAGCAGCACGGCGAGCTCGCCGACTACATCATCGGCGCCTGCCTCTTCCTCCTCGCCGCCTTCCTCCTCACCTGGTCCATTCGACGCCTCGGCGACGCTGACGCCGAACCCGCTTCCCTCCCGACCGCGACCGCCGTCCCCGCCGCCTTTCCACGTTTCCTGCAACTTCGCTTTGCCGCCATGCTGCTCTTCGTCATCTTCGGCATCCTTCGCTTTGCGCCCCTCGTTGCGCACGCCCGCGACACCTCCGCCGCCTCCGCGGACAGCACCGCCATGGGTCAGTTTCCCCAGCACCTGGGCGCCTACACCCTCGCCCGCACCTGGAACGAAAACCTCACCACCGGCCTGCTCCTCTTTCACTGGGCCGAGTACACCCCCGCCGACAACGGCCCTCACATTTCCGTGGGCATCGCTCCCGTCATCGGCTCGCACGATACCCTCGTCTGCCACTCCGCTCGAGGCGAAGACCCGCTCTGGCACGCGGCCCTCGTCTTTCCCACGGCGGCCGACCCCGGCACCTCCTTCTCCGCTGCCTTCTTCAATGACGGAGCGACCCAGTTCCTCGAACTCACCACTATCTGCACCGGCGCTACCTGCGGCGAGTACACCGCCAACCGCACCCACCTCGGCTTCGTCTACAGCCGACCCCACCCTGAGTCCATCCTTGCCGGGAATGCCGACCGCCCCATCCCGATCCTGCTTCGCGCCGAAACCCTCGACACCAGCATGCCACCCGATCTCGCTCGCCACCAACTCGCGACAAACGTGCAACACTTCCTCGCCGCCCTCAACCTGAGCGCTCTCACGCAACCCTACCGCCGCAAGTAGGCCTGCTATTCTGCCGTCGAATGCAGAACTTCGGCCCACCTCCCTTTTGCCATCTGCTTCTCGTCCTTGTGCTCCTGCCCATGGCCGGTTGTGGC
>CALMVL010000088.1:7086-23406 GCA_937873265.1 uncultured Granulicella sp. | reverse complement strand
GGGATGAGGGGCGGTTCCTGGCGGCGGAGCTGCCACCGGGTGGGTTGATGCGGTGGCTCGGGCGGTAGCGCTCCCGATGAGAGGAGGCGAGCACATGCCTAGTGGGCGAGGAGGGCGACGCCGATGCACACGAAGATGGCGGCGAACCAGCGGCGGCGGTCGACGTTTTCATGGAGGAAGAGCTTTGCGGCGAAGGCGTTGCCGATAAAGGTGAGGGCGGCCGATGCGGGGGCGGCGAGAGAGACGTCGACGCGGGAGAGGGTGAAGAGGAGGGTGAAGAAAGAGACGGCCATGGCGGCGACGCCGAGGAGGAAGAGCGGGGTCGAGACGACCGCGCGGACCGTGCCGAGGAGACCGGACTGGGCGCGCAGGCTGCCGAGATCGCCGAGCTGACGCATGGCTCCGGCGGTGAGGACGTCGCCGGCAACGGCGGTGGCGGCGACGGCGAGGATGGTCGCCCAGGTAAGAAGGAGGCTTGTCTGGTGGATGGGAGGCGGCGTCATACGGTGGTTGTGGTCGTGGTGGCGGCCAGGGGGTCGATGGCTGCGGCTGGGTCGGATGCGGGGCAGGGTGGACGTTCGGTGAGAGCGGGTCCGTTGGCGACGAAGCCGACGCCGCAGACGATCAGGATGATGCCGGTCCAGCGGAAGAGGGAGATGTGCTCGTGGAGCCAGAAATGGGAGATGAGGGCGATGACGACGTAACCGAAGGCGGTGGAGGGGAGAACGAAGGTGAGATCAGCCCAGGAGAGCGCGCTGAGGTAGGTGGCGAAGAAGCCGATGAGGCAGAGCACGCCGGCGATGACCCAGGGATTGATGAGGGCGTGCAGCAGAAGACCGAGGTGGTCGAAGGAGACGGGGCCGACCTCGGCCATGCCGTGCGACAGAAGCGTATCGCCGATGGAGGCGGTGAGCATGACAGCGAGGAGAACGCCGTAACGGGATGGGGTAAGGGCGTGGGACATGCGCTAGAACGATACGTCGGCGGGCGTGGTGACTCGGAGCACGGACTGGTCGCCGGTTTGCTGCTTCCAGGCGGTTCGGATGGCGTCGACTCGCCGCGCGTTTTCCGCGGTGGCGGGATAGACCAGGATAACGAGCTTGGATCGAAGGCGGGAGGGGCGCGTGTCCGCCTGGCCCTGCCACTGGCCGTACAGATCGGAGACGCTGAGGCCGGAGGGAAAACGCGGGGTGACCTCGCCATCGAGGAAGCGACGCCAGGCGGCGGCCGTGATGCCCGTGTGGGGATGATTGGCTGGACCGAGGCCGAAGTACAGGCGGGTCTCGACCCAGTTGGTGGCCTCTGCGGGGTGGGTGCTGTCGCCCTGGAGCGTCGGACCCTGGATGGTTTGCGCGGGCAGGCCAGGGGCTGCCAGGGTCACGATGCAGACCGCAAGCAGAGCAGCCTGCCCATGGCGGCGACAGCTAGCGCAAAACCGATGCAACGAGCCTCCTGGATTAAACACGAAGACGGAGCGCGATGCCCCGTCCTCTGCGTGCGCGAACGGTTCAGGCGTTCATGCTGACAGATTCCTGCTGCTTGAGGGCGCTGGCTTCCTTCATTTCGCGGGAGGTCTTCATGCGCTGGGAGCGAAGCTTCATGAAGGCGCGGGCCTCCTCGTAGAGACGGGGAACGTCGCGGTTGACGATGGCCTTCCAGACGACGCGGAAGGCGGCCTTGGGGCGGAAGTAGTATTCGTCGTAGAACTTGTGGACCATCTCGAGGACGTACTCGACGGGGAGGCCGGGGTACTCGATGTGGGCCATCTGGTGCCCGCCGGCGTCGTTCATGACCTCGTTGGTGATGAAGCCGTTTTTCTTGGCGAAGTCGTAGAACTCGGTGCCGGGATAGGCGTGGGCGATGGAGACCTGGATGGTCTCGCAGTCGAGGGTTTTGGCGAAGTCGATGGTGTTGCGGATGGACTGCTTGGTTTCGCCGGGGAGGCCAAGGATGAAGTCGGCGTGAATGACGAGGCCGAGGTCGTGGCAGTCCTTGACGAAGTCGCGGGCGCGTTCGACGGTTGCGCCCTTTTTGATGTTCTTGAGGATCTGCGGGTCGCCGGACTCGAAGCCGACGATGAGGAGACGGCAGCCGGCGTCCTTCATGGCCTTGAGGGTCTCGCGGTCTGTGGTGACGCGGGAGGTGCAGGACCAGGTGATGCCAAGGGGTTTGAGCTTGGCGCAGAGCTCGACGGTGCGGGCCTTCTGGATGTTGAAGGTATCGTCGTCGAAGAAGAACTCCTTGACGTGGGGGAAGTTTTGCTTGGCCCAGGCCATTTCGGCGGCGACGTCGTCGGTGGAGCGCTTGCGCCAGGCGTGGCCGGAGAGGGTCTGAGGCCAGAGGCAGAAGGTGCACTGGGCGGGGCAGCCGCGGGTGGAGTAGAGGGCGATGTAGGGGTGAAGAAGGAAGGGGACGTTGTACCGGGTGACGTCCATGTCGCGGGCGTAGATTTTTGTGGCCCAGGGCATGGCGTCGAGGTCGTCGACCTGCGGCCGGTCCGGGTTGTGCTGGATGATGCCGCTTGCGTCCTTGTAGGAGATGCCGAGGATCTCGTTGAGGGGCTTGCCCTCGGCGAACTCCACGACGGAAAAGTCGAACTCGCGGCGGCAGACGAAGTCGATGGCGGAGCACTCGTTGAGGGCTCGATCGGGGTCGGTGGTGACGGGTGGACCGACGAAGGCGATCCGGATGGTGGGGTTGGCGCGCTTGATGGCCTGAGCGAGAGCGTGGTCGCCGGACCAGCCGACGGTCGAGGTGAAGAGAACGAGGAACTGGTAGTCCTTGGCGATCTCGATGGTCTCTTCGGCGGAGATGTGATGCGGCGGGGCGTCCAGCAGGCGGGAGCCCTCCAGCATGCCGGCAGGATAGGTCAACCAGACGGGATACCAGTACGACTCGATCTCGCGGGTTGCGGGCCAGCGGGAGCTGGCGCCACCGTCAAAGTTCTCGAAGGAGGGCGGGTTGAGGAGCAGGGTCTTGAGAGGCATGTCGATGGGCCAAGTTTACCATTTCGCTACGTTCGGGCGTGGATGGGGATTTCAGAGGGGGTAGCCCGAGAGATGCCCCTCAGCCAGCCGGAGGGCCGACAGGACGAACTGTACTAAGAGACGTTTCCGGCGGCGAAATTGGTGCAATCTTCTGCGTTACGGAGCTGGGTTTGCGGAGAGCCGTGGATCAGCGGGCGCCGAGGTTTCGGCGCGAACGGTGGATTTGATCCACTGCTCCAAGCGGCCCGACTGGCGGAGCAAGCTGATCTCGGCCTGCTGCATTTCGAAGCGCGAGTCGAGCAGAGCCAGGTACTTTTCGCGCTCCTGGATGCGGGCGTTTTGCTCGTCTTTCGGCGTCATCTGCGCCCCATCCGGGTTGCCGGTGCCGTTTTGCAGCTGGATGAGGAGGATGTCGAGCTGCTGCTGCGCGAGCTGCTGGTCGAGGCGGGCGACCTCGGCTCGGGCGGCGAGCTCCACGGTGGAGCGCTCGAGTTTGAAACGGCCGTCGCGAAACTGGTCGCGGGCGAGGTCGGCTTCGTGCAGCGCGTGCGTGGCGTCGGCGGCGGATTCGCGGGCCTTGGCCTTGTGCCCGCTGTCAAAGACGGGCACGGAGATCTGCACGGCGATGCCGGCGGCGTTGTACTGGAAGGGAAGGGGAGCGTCGGTGACGGGATCGCGGCGGGCGTAGTACTGCTGGTAGTTGTTGAAGGACGAGAAGCGGGAGTATTCGGCGCCGAAGCTGATCTGCGGACGCCAGGCGTAGCGGGCATCGCCGAAGGCGACCTCCTGGCGGGCGCGGGCGTTTGCGTACGCGGAGGCGACGGCGGGGGAGTCGGTCGGGGTTCCGGTTCGGGCGGCGGATTGGCTGGGCAGCGGCGGTTGGGCGATTTCGGGGACGCTGGACGGAACGGTGGTGAGACCTTCGGCGGGGAGGCCGATGAGCCGGGCCAGATGCGCCTGGTCGATCGCGGCGGTGTCCTCGGTGCGGAGCCGGGCGAGCCTGATCTGGGCGGCGGTCAGCTGCGAGCTGGTGAGGTTGATGGCGGTATCCTGCCCTGCGCCGAGGCGGTCCTGGACGATGTGGACGAGGTGATCGGCGAAGGCTGCCTGCTCGTCGAGGGCGCGGAGGCGAGCCTGATCGTGATCGAGCCCGATGTAGGTGGTGACGGCGTCTTCGGCGACCGTCTGGCGGACATCAAGCAGCGCGAGATTGGCGGCTTGGAGACTTTCCCGGGCGGCTCGGATGTAGTCGTGCTGGGAGTAGCTGAAGACGAGCGATCCGGCCCGGAAGGTGAAGAGCGTGGGCTGACCGAGGGGGAAGCCATAGGAGTAGCCGAGGCCGGAGCCGCCGACAACGGTGGGGATATAGACGTCGCGAGCTTCGGCGAGGCCGGCGGTGGCCTTGTCTACATCCGACATCGCCATCATGACTCTTGGATTGTTGCGAAGCGCCAGATCCACGGCGGCGGTGAGGGAGATCTGTGCCTGTGCGAGACCCTCGGAAGAGAGGGCAAGAGCGACAAGGAGAGAGGTACGAACGAGATAGGACATCAATCGAACTGGTCTTTCCTCCGATTGGGCCTCCGAAGGGGCGCATGTGTTCATCGTATCTCTAGAGCGTGGCCGCGGGCGGAGGTCGGCGCGCTGGGGCGTACGCGGAGGCAAGGGCGCGGGCCTTGTCGAGGCCGCCGCCGACGATGGCGGGCGCCTCCACATAGAACTCGCCGAGGTCGCTGAGCGCGGGGCCGGAGTTCCCGTTCAGCTGGACGGCGCGTTCAAAGTCGGCGCGGACCTTGCGGGCGAGCTCGAAGGCGTGGATTGGGTTTGCGGCGGAGGCCTTGGCTCCGTAGGCCCGACCGAGCCAGAGCTGGGTCGTGCTGTCGCCGGCAGCACGGGCGGCAGCGGCGTCGCACTCAGGAACTGCGGCGTCGGGCAGATCTTCAGAAAGGTAGACGCGGCAGAGGAGCAGATGCGCCGGAGCGTTGTCGGGGTCGGCCGCGAGCTGGGGTTGGAGCAACCGGATTGCGTCATCGGCGCGGCCCTGGAGCAGGGCGGCCTCCGCGGGAGACGTTTGGGCGCGAGCCGCCGGCGAAAGGCACAGCAGAAGGATGATCGCGGTAGCCGTGCGAAGCAGAGGGATGCGAGGCATGGACCTACTCGACGGGCTTGACCGGCAGACCGTTCGTGAGATCCCGGAGGGTGGTTGCGCTGAGGGCAACGGTGTCCTTCTCGCTGAGGCCGCTCAGGATTTCAGCGCGGACGTTGTTTGCTATGCCAACCTGCACCGGCGTGCGGGCCAGTTTGCCGCCAATGACGCGGTAGACGAAGTCGCTTGTGCCCTCGGTATGGAGGGCTTCTCGCGGGATGCTGAGGACGTTGAAGCGTTGCGAGGTGGTGACGGTTACGACGACGTTGGTGTTGGGAAGCAGGTCGCCGTGCGCGTCGTCGACCGTGATGATGCACTCGCCGACGTTTCGATTGCCGTACTGGATGACGGTGGTGGGGGCTCGCTCGATGTGTCCATGCCAGAGCTGGTTGGGTTTGGCGTCCCAGACGATTTTCACGGCCTGTCCGGCGGCGAGTTTGCCGATGTCCGGCTCGTCGAAGTAGGCGCGCACCTGGATGTGATCGAGATCGGCCATGTCGAGCAGACCTTCTCCCGCGGAGACGAAGTCGTATTGGCTGATGGGGACGGAGTAGACGGTGCCGGCGAAGGGCGCACGGACATTTGCTCCGGCATAGGCTGCCTGCGCGGCGGCGAGGCTGGCGCGCGCGTCCGTCACCTGCGCTTCGACGCGAACGCGATCGGTGGGGCTGTAGCGCTGGCTGCCGTGGCCCTGGAGGCTGGCGAGGTTCGCGTTGAGGGCGTCAAGCCGCTGCTGGGCCACCGCGACCTCGCCGGCCGAGGCCGCTCCTCGCGCCTGCAGCTGCTTGAGCGCGGCAAGATTGCCGGCAGCCTGCCCCTGCTGCACCTGGGTGCGGCTGAGATCACTCGAAGAGGTGTACCGTTCTTCAGCCGATCCACCGTGCTGCATGTCGCTTTCGGCGGCTTCCGCGGTGCGGAGCGTCGCGTTCGCCGCGGCGAGTCTCGCGACCGCTTCGGCATCATCCATGCGCAACAGCAGATCACCGGTCCTGACCTTCTGCCCGGTCTCGACCAGGACCTCTTTGACGACGCCCGGAGCTGCCGCGTGCGGCTGGAACTCCTCGATCGGTTCGACCTTTCCGGTGGTGGACACGGTGCTGACCAGGCTTTCGTGCGTGACCGGGGAGGTGCGAACCTCGACGCTTTCGCGCGTGAGATACCGCAGAAAGGGAACGCTCAGGATGAGCACGGCGGCGACGGTGACCCACAACATCCGCGAATTGGAGCGTTTCACTTCGGTGACGGGCATGTCGGTCGAATCGCAGTATATAAGACGCAGATCGGCGGCAAAGGGAGCGAAAAGCTGGATATCCCCTGTTCCGCGTTACGGTTACGAGAGGCGAAGAGCGACCATCTCCAACTCGAGCGCACCGCCCCGGGGCTGGTCCCAGCTGCTTTCGTTCCAGCGCAAGCGGAAGGCAAGGTCGACCGCGCTGCCGGCAGAGAGGCGCATCTGGGTGCAGAGGGTGGGCCAGTGAAGGGAGCGGCTCCAACCGAGAGCGCGGATCGGGGTGCGGTCCGCTGGGCGAAGCAGGTTGAGGCAGACGTGTTTGTCTTTGAGGATGCGAGGAGGAGCTTCGAGCAGAAGCCCACAGGTGAGGAAGACGGGTTCGGGGTTGCCGTTGCCGAAGGGGGCGCAGCGCTCCAGCCATCGCCAAAGCTCGGGGACGATCCCCGCGGGCGGGATCTCGGCGTCGATTGCGAGCGGCGGCTCGAGCACACCGGCGCCCAGATGCGCGCGGGTGTGCTGCTGCATGCGGGTGCGAAGCAGATGGAGGCGGTCGATGGGAAGCGAGAAGCCGACGGCATGGGCGTGCCCGCCGAAGCGGGTGAAGAGGGAGCGAGGGGGGAGGCGGGTGCAGCCGACGGCGTGGACCGACGTAAGCGCGTCGAGCAGATGGAAGCCGGCGATGGACCGGCCGGAGCCGTGCGCCTCGTCGCCGTCGTGGCTGAGCACGAGCGCCGGCCGGCCGGTGCGGTCGACGATGCGGGAGGCAAGGATGCCGAGCACACCGCGGTGCCACGCGGGGTCGTCCAGGATGAAGCACTCGGCCGGCCAGGCGCCTGAGGGGCTTCGGCGCTGCCCCAGATGTTCGTCGATGGTGCTGAGGGCAGCGGCTTCGGTGGAGCGGCGATCGTCGTTGAGGCGATTGAGCTTTTCGGCGAGGTCGCGGGCGCGCTCGAGATCGCGTGTCAGAAAGAGTTCCACGACATCGGAGGCGACGTCCATGCGGCCGGCGGCGTTGATGCGAGGACCGATGCGGAAGCCTACCTCGGTGGCGGAGGGGGCTCGGTCGAGGGGAAGATTGGCCACGTGCAGAAGGGCTCTGAGGCCTGGCTGGACCGGGTTGGCCAGCTCGCGCAGACCGAGCGCGGCGACGGTTCGGTTTTCACCGACCAGGGGGACGGCGTCGGCGACCGTGGCGATGGCAACCAGCTTGAGAAAGGACGGGAGCAGGCGATGGCGGAGGTGCCCCTGCTGGGCTTCGGTGGTGGCGTGCGCGAGCAGAAGGGCGTGCGCCAGCTTGAAGGCGACGGCCGCGCCGCAGAGGGACTTGAACGGGTAGCGGCAGCCGGGCTGCGCGGGGTTGAGGACGGCAAGCGCTTCGGGGAGGCCGGCGGTGGGATCCGGGAGGTGATGGTCGGTGACGATGAGGTCGAGACCGAGCTCCCTGGCCTGTGCGGCGGCGTCGAACGCGCGGATGCCGGTATCGACGGAGATGACGAGGCGAATGCCGGCCCGGGCGGCTTCGGCAAGGCGCACGGGCTGGATGCCGTAGCCTTCGCGAAGACGGTGCGGGACGTGGTAGGTGACGCGCGCGGGCAGGTCGGGCGAGGCGATGCGCTCGATAGCGGTCTTGAGCAGAACGGTTGCGGTGGTTCCGTCGACGTCGTAGTCCCCGTAGATGAGGATCGGCTCGGCGGCGCGGACGGCGTGTTGGATGCGCTCGACTGCCCGGGACATGCCGAGCAGGAGAAAGGGGCTGTGGAGGTGGTCGAAGCTCGGATGGAAGAAGAGGTCAGCGTCGGATGGATGGGTGATGCCGCGGGTGACGAGGAGATGGGCGATGGGTTGCGGACAGCCGAGCGCGGCGGCGATCTCGTGGACGCGCTCGGGGTCGGCGGGCCGAAGCTGCCAGGGTCGGGAGGTCGGTTGCTCCTCGGGTAGGGCGGTCCGATCCGACACGTGCTCAGGCAAGAGGGTGGATCCTTCGGGGGGCTGCGGGCCGGAGACCGGGATCTAGTCGTCTTCGCGGTCGTCGACGACGATGCCGCCGAGATCGGTGACGGTTTCCATCAGGTCCTGGAACTGGTCGTACCACTCGGTCGCGGTTTCAAAGATGAACATGACGCCCTGGTGGGCGAAGCCGAGCTGCAGGTAGCCGATCTTGCCGACGTGCCGGACCAGGTACTCGGCGTCTTCGAGTTCGGCCGCCTGGTCGTCGGGGAAGTTCTGATCGCGAATCTGCTCGAGCAGCACGGCCAGGTCCGCCTTTTCGAGGATCACTTCGCTCATGGTGACAAAGGGCGCACCGGCGGCCTTGGCGTGCTCGACGAAGTCCTTCCAGCCGTCGGTATTTTCCTCTTCAAAGACGACCGTGGGCACCTCGTCGGTGACGTAGCCCGGGAGACGGCGCATTCCGTGGCCAGCGATAAAGGCGATCATGTCGTCTTTGAGCGTGATGAGGTTATCGGCTTGCATCCCGGGTCTATCTTCGCAGAATCCGATGCGGGATGCACGAGGATCTTGGCGCTGAGGTGATGTTTGAGGAGGCGCGGGGCAGGCGGGATCGGCTGGTCCGGAGCGTT
Source organism: uncultured Granulicella sp. (assembly GCA_937873265.1). Classification (GTDB taxonomy): domain Bacteria; phylum Acidobacteriota; class Terriglobia; order Terriglobales; family Acidobacteriaceae; genus Edaphobacter. The sequence continues at coordinate 14,463 of CALMVL010000088.1, read as the reverse complement.
GCGAGGTCGGGCGAAGCGCTACATTCTGCGTGCTATAGTCAGGCTAAAGCGATGATTTTTTCGAAGGATTACGTCGGGTATCTGGCGCGCCAGACGGTGAAGCACCTCCTGGAAGCCAAGATGATCGAAACGGGCAAGATCCAGCTTGTGAATGAGCGGGTGACCACGGCGATGGTGGATGAGTTGTCGTTGGAAGATCGCATCAACGATGAGGTGCGGGTGATTCTGGAGGCCATTCAGGAGGACATGCGCAAGGGAGGCGTGAGCTACCCGGAGATGTTCAAAAAGATCAAGCAGAAGCTGGTGGCGCAGTACAAGGCGGTGTTGTGAGGATCTCGCGTGACAAGTTAAACAAGCTGGCGCACACGGTAGCGGATTCGCTGGCCGAGATCCAGGAGGTCGACTTTCGCGAGGACCGAAACACGATCCGGCAGGAGGCGCGAAAGGCGCTGGAAAGGCTGCTGCTGGAAGAGACAAAGATCGATGCGGCTGCCCGGCAGAAGATTGCGTCGCAGCGAAAGATCATTCTGGAAGGGTCGCAGGAGTGGGACATTCTGTATCGCAAGTACTACAACGACGAGGTCAAGAAGCTCGGCTTGTAGCGTTCAGCCTTCGGACATGTTGGTGGGCGGGCTTTGCTATACTTCGGACATGGGATGCGAGATGGCCTCTGGCTCCCATTGCGGATCGATGTGGCGTTATGGTGTAACTGGTTAACACGTCGCCCTCTCAAGGCGAAGAGTTCGGGTTCGAGCCCCGATAACGCTACCAACTCGAGATCTGCGGACACCGGCTGGGGTTGAAGACACATGGGCCGACAGGCAGCGTAGAGAGTGGTTGGGCGCGGAGATGCTCTCACGACGGATCGCCATGCTGCGCACGTCCAAGTGGACCAGGACGGGAACAAAAGCCGTCCGCGAGGGGTCTAAATGCAGGTGTCGTCAGGAGCCCTCGTGCGAGCACTTCTGTTTACCGTTTCCGCCTGGCTATGGTGTGTGCCTGCGGTCACGCAGTCGACCGCGCCCGCGAGGCTCCGGGAGGCGCACCAGAGGAAGCCCGATCTCCCTCGATCAACGCAGCTTGCTGTTACCCACGTTTCCCTCTACAAGAATGGAATCGGCTTCTTCGAGCACACAGGCCGGGTGAGCGGGGACCAAAGCGTTACGCTCGATCTGACGTCTGCCCAACTTGACGATGTGCTCCAGACCATCACCGCGATCGATCTCAGCGGCGGGCGCATTACGGGTGCGATCTATAACTCCATAACACCTGTCGAGCAGCAACTGCATGCCCTGCCGCTCTCGCTCGGGGAGCGACCGACAGAACAGGATCTCTATAACGCCCTTCGAGGAGCACGCGTTGAAGTTACCGGATCCGGCGCCGCCTTTACCGGGCGCATCCTTTCGCTCGAAACGCGCACATCGTCCAACAAAGAAGGCCAGCCGGATGGAGATCGTCACCTTCTTACCCTGATTGCGGAGACGGGAGCCACGCGGACCCTGCTTCTGAGTCCGAACACCACCGTCCGCCTGCTCGATACCACGCTACGCACGGATCTGAACACCTACCTTCAACTGCTCGGCGACAATCGCACCGAAGGCATACGCCACCTCACGCTCACGGACCGCGGCGCCCCGAACTCCCAAGCAGCGCGCGAGCTCCGCGTCTCCTTTCTTTCCGAAGTGCCCGTGTGGAAGTCGACCTACCGTCTTCTGCTTACCAATCCGGGCGAGGTCGCGGGCAACAAGCCACCTGCTGCGCAGGGATCGGCTACGCTCCAACAATCGGCTACGCTCCAACAATCGGCTACGCTCCAGGGATACTCTGTCGTTGATAACACGACCGGCGAGGACTGGAATAACGTCCGACTTTCGCTCATCGCCGGCAACCCGCAGAGTTTTCTTCAGCCGCTTGCGCAGCCGATCTATAATCGCCGGCTCGAGATTCCGATCGCAGAGAATGCCCAGTTGACGCCGCAGACGCATGAGTCCGGCGTCACTATGCTCAAGGAAGACGGCGCGCCTCCACCGCAGACGGCTGGTGTTGCCGGTGTGGCTGGCATGGGTGTGAGCGGGGGCGGCGCCCTTGGCGGTGTACTCGGGGGCATTGGCCCCGCTTCGCTGCCCATAAACGGTCGGATCGCCTCCTCAAGTCAGACGGTGTCCGTGTCGGCGGATGCGTCTCTCATTCCGTATGAGACCGCGGCGCGCGCCTCCACTGCCCCAAACGCCACCGGCTCCGCGTTCGATGATTTCTTCACGTATACCCTGGCTGACCCTGTGACCATTCCGCGGAACGGTTCTGCCCTTGTTCCGATTCTGCAGGTGCAGCTCCCAACGGAGCGCGTCACGCTTTGGTCGCCCGCCGCTGCGACGCCGCTTCGCGCGGTGTGGCTGACGAACTCGTCGGATCTGACCCTGGACCGTGGTTCGTTTTCCGTCGTCGAGAACGGGGCGTTCGCCGGGGAAGGCCTGCTCGAAGCGATTCACCCGGGCGAGCGCCGCTTGCTGTCCTATGCCGCCGACCAGGCGGTGCACATCTCTGTCGACTCCCAGCACGAAAGCAGCCGGGTGACCACGGTGTCGGTGAGCAAAGGCGTGCTCCGGGCTGCCAACACCGAAGTCGCCGAGGTGGAATACCTTGTGCGAAACGCCGCTCCCGAGCCCCGCACCGTCATCGTCGAAGAACCGCGCCGAATGAACTGGACCCTCGATTCCGATCCGGCGCCCGCGGAGACGACCCCTGCCAGCTATCGGTTTCGCGTCATTACGAAGCCGCGCGAAACCGTTCGCCTGCACATCGGCCAGCGCCACACCTTTGACCAAGTTTTTCGCCTGGGGGAATCTTCCGAGGAGCAGCTGACGGTTTACCTGCGCAACAACAGCGCGAATCCCGCAGTGCTCCAACAGCTCGAGCCCGTCTTCGCGGCAAAGCGCACCGTCAGCGGCCTTGACCTTCAGATCAACGGTAAGCAGACCGCCATCAAGCAGCTCTTCGACGATCAGAAGCGGCTGCGCGACAACCTTGCTGCGCTGAAAGGCTCGCCTGAAGAGCGCTCCCTCGCGCGGCGCTACACCGCGGAACTGAATACACAGGAAGACACCCTCACGGGCCTTCGTAACGATCTAGGCCGTCTTGAACAAGAGCGCATGACTGCCGAGGCTGAACTCAGCACCAAGATCGAGGCTCTCGAGATCAGCGACAAGAGCTAAGGTTCGGTGGACCTGCTCGTGCCTTTCCCTGTACTGACGACAGGTAAGCATCATTTAGAACGATGGAGTTGATGTGACAACGTGACGGTTTCGTACACTGTGCGCAGATGTTCCTTTCGTTCTCAGTCCTCCGGTGCTCGTGGGTACGACGCCGTGTCCTGAGGTGGTTTTTCTGCTATGCCGCTGTCGGCGTCCCCCTGTGGGGAGCGTTCAACGTGGAAGCTCGTGCACAAGGGGGACCGCCCTTTCGGACCGACGATCCGGAGACTCCGGGCAAGCAGCACTGGGAGATCAATTTTGGGTGGATTGGCGATCGGAATCCGGCCGCGGGGGCGTACCAGCTTCCCGACTTCGACATCAACTACGGTCTGGGTGATCGCATCCAGCTGAAGTACGAGCTTCCCATTGCCCTCGAAGAGACTCGCCCACAGGTTGCCACACTGACTTCTCCCGCAGTACCCGGTCAGGTCATAGCCGGTCTGGGGGAAAGCTTACTCGGCATCAAGTGGCGTTTCTATGAGCGCCACCCCGAGGACCCGTGGGTGAAGAACCGGTTCGGAACCGGGCTGCTGGGTGTGTTCGGTCGTCGGGAACCTGTTCTGCCGGCAGAAGCAGCGGGCGATGCGCCCGGGGGCAGCGACACGCCGGAGCAGGTGGTGAACCTGAGCGTATCGACCTATCCGCAGATCTTTCTCGACAACCCGACGCGGTCTGTACCGCGTGGTCTGGTCGCTCCCGGGCCCAGCTTCTTTCTTCCTCTGGAGGTCAATGCACGCGTCGGCCCACTGCGCCTCAACGGTGAGGTGGGCTACAACTTCGGCAACCATGCCGTGCCGCAGAGCTGGAGCCGCGGTCTGCTGGTTGGCCACGAGTTCACCGATCGCACGGAAGCCTATGCTGAGCTGTACGACATCCAGGATGCGAACCGCATCGCCGCAGGACGGGGCGTGGGGCAGTTTGCCACCGGGGTTCCGAAGCAGCGTGAGACCACGCTCGGCCTGGGTGGGCGGCAAGCGCTGAACAAGGACAAGACACTGAACCTGTTGCTGATGGGCGGACGCAGCTTCCAGGCGGTCTCGGTGTCGAACGGCCAGCCCAGCTGGATTGCGTATGTGGGCGTACAGGTGTTGCTGGGACCGAAGAAGCCGGCCACCGACCAGGTGGAGCAGAAACTGCCGGATGAGAGCAAGCCGTAGCCGATACCGCCGGGGACATGCGGCATCCGCGACGGCAGTGCCTATGTGCGACCGACGACGAGGATCTCGAAGGTGTCCGGCACAGCGACAGGACGCGGGTGCGGAACCTGTGGCGTCGGATCGGGAGGCGGGCCGAACTGTGCGGTGACGAGGAAGGCGCGATCCTGCACGTCGTCATAGGTCATGGTCCGGGCACCTCGGGCGGTGGGCAGCGTTTCAAGCGCGGTGTATCCGTGGGCCACATCGATCACGGTCAACGTGCCCTCGCCATTGGAGCTGAAGGCGAGTCCCTGCTGCGCACTGAAGGCGGCGGCATCGGGTCCGCTGCCGATCTCTGGCGAGGCGAGTTGCCGGCCGGTGTCGGCATCCACCACCGCCATCTTTTTGCCATCGCAGACCGCAAACAGCCGGCGATGGGCACGGTCCATGGCCAGACCGGAGGGCGAATCGCAGCTGGTCAGCTTCCAGGTGGCGATGATCTGCCTTGTCCGCGCGTTGATGCGGACGATTTCGTTTGTGCTTTCGATGTTGTCGTAGACCGAGCCCTGAGCGTCGGCGACCGGAAACTCTGGCTTTCCCGGAAGGGCGAGCGTGGCGGTCACCTGGTTGGTGGCGGTGTCGATGACGGTTACAGTCTGGCTGCGACCGTTGAAGGCCCAGACGGTTTTCGTGGTGGGATCGAAGACGATGCCATCAGGGTTGGTGCCGGCGGGGATGGCCGTAACGGTCTGAAAGGTGTGCCGGTCGAAGACGACGACCGCGTTGCTCCCACCGTCACTGATGTACCCATATCTGCCGAGGTCGTCGAGCGCGATGCCGTGGGTCCCCTTCATCCCGGTGATGGCGGCGACAGATTTGCCGGTGTGGGAGTCGATGACCTCCACGCGCGGACCGTGTGTGAGGTAGAGGAGATGCGCGGGGGCATCGGCCAGCAGGTAATCCCAACCGCCGACGCCGCCTATGTGCCAGCGATCGAGTACCCGGTAGGGCTGCTGTGCCGGCCCTTGCGCCTGGAGACAGCAGAGCGAGGAGATCACGAGGAGTGCTGCGCTGCCGCGACGAACGGATCGTACAAGCTGGATGGCCATATTTTCCTTTGAGCCTGGAACGAAGCGGACCCCTGAACAACCCGTTCCTGGAACGATGATAGTCGGCTTGCCCAGACGACCAGGCGAGGACGGATCCCTCCGGTCGCGGAAGAGAACAGCTTCCGCCTCCCCCATGTTCCACGACTTATGATGGTGGGGCAGGCTGAACGTTCATTCGAAGTGAGGGGCTTATGACAGGGACAGAAAGACTCATCGCCCAGGTCTACTCGGCTTTCAACCAGCGGGATATCGATGGCGCACTGGCGCTCATGAGCGAGGGCGTGAGCTGGCCCAAGGCGTCGGAAGGCGGGCGTGTGGTTGGGAAAGAGGAGATCCGTGCCTACTGGACGCGCCAGTGGAAGGAGTTTGATCCTCATGTCGAACCGATGGAGGTGATCGAGCGCGGAGCAGGCACGATCGAGGTCAGGGTCCACCAGCTCGTGAAAAGCCTTGCTGGCGATGTGCTTTCGGACAGCGAGGTCTGGCATGCCTACGTCATCGCGGACGGTCTTATTGAACGGATGGACCTCGAGAGAAGCGAGGCAGATTCTGAGCAGAGCCCGACCTCAGCGTTCTCCCATCGCCAGGCGGAAACAGGATCCTTGGTCTGAGTTCCAGCGGCGCTTCACTTCGTCTCACTGGTCGGGCGTGGCACGCCGGGGTCGAGCCGGCTGGCGCCCTGGAACGGAAGCATCCAGCCGGGGTACTCCGGCGGTAGCTGGCTGACTTCCCTAAGCTGCTTGAGCTGCTCGGAACTGAGCTTCACGTCGACTGCGGCGAGGTTGTCCTGCAGCTGATCGGTGCGCTTGGCGCCGATGATCACGGATGTAACGACCGGCTGGTGCAGCAGCCAGGCGAGGGCGATCCGCGCCGGGGAGCAGCCGTGCGCCTCCGCAATCGGACGCACGACATCGAGGATCCGCCAGGTGCGTTCCTTGTCGACGATCGGGAAGTCGAACTCGGACCGGCGGGAGCCCTCGGGCTTCTGGTTTTCGCGGCTGAACTTGCCGGAGAGCAGGCCTCCAGCAAGCGGACTCCAGACAAGAAGGCCTGTCCTGGTGTGTTCGAACATGGGCACGAACTCGCGCTCGAGGTCGCGACCGGCGATCGAGTAGTAGGCCTGCAAGGTGTCGAAGCGGGCATACCCTTTCAGTTCGGAGAGGGTGATGGCGCGCGAAAGCTTCCAAGCCTCCCAGTTGCTTGCGCCAATGTAGCGGACCTTGCCCTGCTGGACGAGGGTGTCGAGAGCGCGAAGTGTTTCCTCAACAGGCGTAACCGCATCATTGCCATGGATCTGGTAAAGGTCGATGTGGTCGGTGCCGAGCCGCTTCAGGCTTGCTTCCACAGCATCCATGATGTGCCCACGTGAGGCGCCAATGTCATTCCGACCGGGGCCGGTGCGGCCGAAGACCTTGGTTGCGATGACAACGTCTTTGCGGGCGATCCCGAGATGCTTGAGTGACTGGCCCAGGGTCTTCTCGCTTTCGCCTTCGGAGTAGACGTCGGCGGTATCGAAGAAATTCACGCCTGCGTCAATACACTCCTTCACGAGTGCATCGGCACCCGCCTGATCGACCTGGCCGATCTTGCTCCAGATGCCGGAGCCGCCGCCATGAAAGGTCATACATCCGAAACAAAGGGTCGGAACGAGGAGGCCGGTGTCGCCGAGTGTCTTGTAGTGCACGCTGGAATCCTGGCCGATAAAGTCGGTTCGGTTGGTTGGATGCGCTCGGGCCGACGTACGAGCGCAGCCATGTGGGCTCCGTGGGTGAGCCGAAGACGGTCTGGGGCACAAGCGTAGGGGAGAGCGCGACGGTTCGGTTCGAGGGTTCGCTAACGCGTTAAGTTGGCGGCGCGCTGCATCGCTTGCTCGTTGCGGAG
>CALMVL010000088.1:5827-6986 GCA_937873265.1 uncultured Granulicella sp. | reverse complement strand
GGGTTCGCTAACGCGTTAAGTTGGCGGCGCGCTGCATCGCTTGCTCGTTGCGGAGAGCGTAGAGCTCGTCGTACTTGCCTTCGCGCTCGGCCAGGCGCTGGGGGTGGACCCGCCTCACGAGGATCTCGCCGCTGGACGGCGGGCTCTTGAGCAACTCCAACGTCTCCTGGATGAAGTCGGCGAGCGGCATGGCGTTTGGATCGGAGAGCTGGTGGGCGCCGGTGAGCTCGGTCTGCACGTACGGTGGGGCGAGCTCGAGTACCTCGACAGAGGTGTCGCGGAGCTGGTAGCGGAGCGATTGTGTCCACGAGTGAATGGCGGCCTTGGTGGCGCAATAGGTGGGATTGGTCGCGATCGGTACGAAGGCGAGCCCGGAGGTGACGGTCATGATCGTAGCTTGGGGCTGCGCCATCAACGTAGGGAGAAGAGCCGCGGTGAGACGGAGCGGGCCGAGCAGGTTCGTCGAGATGGTGGCCTCCGCGGTCGGCAGGTCTTCGGCGCCGGTTTTCAGGTTTTCTGCCTTCATGATGCCGGCGTTGTTGATGAGCACGTTGAGCCTGGGGAACTCCGTCTTGACCGCGGCGGCAAAGCGCTGGATCTCCTCGGGGCTGTCCACGTCGAGGACCCTTGCCAGGATGCCGGGGTTGGCCCGCACGGTATTGTCGAGCGCGGACTGCCGACGGCCGGTGATGATCACCTCGTTGCCTGCACGATGAAACGCTTCCGCAAGGCCGCGACCTAGGCCGGAGCCGCCGCCGGTGATGAGGATCGTGTTGTTCGTGGGTTGCATACCTTCTCCTGAACTGTAGATGTGGCCACGTGGCGCCCTGGTCCAAAGATTTGCCGGCGAGGTCCGACCGGGAGCGTGGCCGTTTTCTCGTGGAAAGAAGGGGGAACAACAGGTCGCGGAGAGGCGATCGCCAGGTGGGTGAGGGGATCAGTCAAGGAGTGACGACCACAGAGAGCGGACCTGAAGAGCATGATGGAAAGCTCTTGGCTGGTTCACACCGTTCGCCTCCAGCTTCGGCATCCGCCCAGGACTAGCCACGCCTTCCCGCACGCCGCACGACCCCCGGTCGGCACAAAGCAATGCCCCGGGAGTTCCCGGGGCACATCCGAACATTCCGAACCTTAGGTCATCATCCACAAATCATCATCC
>CALMVL010000088.1:803-5727 GCA_937873265.1 uncultured Granulicella sp. | reverse complement strand
TCATCCGCGGCTGGTCGCATCCGACCCATGCTGCTTCACCATCTTGTTGTACAAGCCAAGAATGAGGAACGGCGCGACCCACTGGCCCACAAACAGCGCCTCATGCTTTTTGCCCGCGATCTGGAAGCTCACTGAGCCAAGAATCGAGGCGATCGCTGCCCCAAGAAAAATCGAAGACGGCACCTTCGAGGTGTACATCTCAATGGCGGCGGTAACCTGGTCTTCCTGGGCCTCGCCTGCAGCAACACGATAATCGGTCATCGTAACTCTCCCTTGGACGGCGTGGCCGCCTGTCTTCAAAGAGATGCGTAAATCCCTGCCGCCGTCTTCTTGCACCTCCGCCGCCCGTCGATTTTGATCGACTGAAAATCTTCTTGCGCACACTTCCACCGTCAGTGGGTCCGCCAAACAGAGCAAAATAGCAGCATGCGAGCTCCGCGCCCTCCCTGGCGTCGCCTTCAACCCGCGATCGTCGCCCTCTTCCTGGTTGCCCTTACCGGCTGCCAGCCCGCGCCCCCCGCCACGCCCGACTGGAGCTCCATGACCGAGCTCCTCGGCGACTGGACCTGCGAAGCCCACTTCCAGACTCCGCAGGGCGACCTCGCCGTTCCCATGGTTACGGTGGTTGCGCGTGGGATGGGAGGCCGCTGGATGGAGGTCCACCGCGAAGCCCCCGGCTGGAACGCCGCCTCCGGACGCTTTGTGGAGGACGCCTACACCGGCTGGGATCGCCGCCGCGGGCAGTGGGTCACCACCGTCCATAACAACTTCGGCGTTACCGGCTACCTGACCTCCACCGGCTTCCACGCCGGCGTCGCCAGCTGGGACGAACACCCCTTTACCGACATCAGCCTGCCCCTCCGTTCTCGGACGGTCTGGCGCAAGCCAGCTCCCAACGAGTGGATCGCCGAGATGCGCACCGGCGACCCCACCCGCAGCTCCGTCACCCTCACCAGCGAGCACTGCCTCAAGAAGGACGCCACCTCCTTCTAGAGCGAACCACGGCGCAAACGAAAGACAAACCTCGACGATGCGCACCCTCAAACGCCTGTTCCAGAGCTTCGGTCGCCCCAGGCAGTCCCGACTTCATCCATTTGATCGTGCCCACGGCACCGACACCGGCGGTCTCATCCCGGCTGACCGGCTCCGCACCCCCCACCCCAGCAGCGCCCACATCACCGCCTACTATCCCATGTCGCCCTCGCGCTTCCAGGGCGCGATCGACCTTTGGCTTCGCTCTCCCCCTACCCACCCCATCGAGCAGCACACCTTCGTGGACCTCGGCTGCGGCAAAGGCCGCGCACTTCTCCTTGCCTCCGAACTCCCCTTCCGCCAGGCCCTCGGCGTCGAGCTGCATCCACGTCTCGTGGCGATCGCGCGACGAAACCTCTGCCGGTGGCAAGCCGCGCACCGCGACCGTTGCCCCACCGGCGTCCTCCAGGCCGATGCCGCCGATCTACGCCTCCCACCCGGCCCCTGCCTCCTCTACCTCTTCCATCCGTTCGCTGAGCCGGTCACCCGCCGCCTGATCAACCACCTTCGCTCCCAGCAACCTGCCTCACTCGACATCATCTATTTCAATCCAGAAGCCGCCGCCCTCTGGCTCAACCAGCCCGAGATCCGCCTGCTCTGGAGTGAAGTCCTGCCCATGTCCCCGGAGGATGCCGCAGCCGATCCTGTCGCGAACCCCGACGACCTTTGTCACGGCTATCGCTGGACCCGCCCCCCGAACGAACCAGCCGAGGTTCAGCCGCGATCCATCCCCCAACATAGCCATTGACCGGCGCAGGCCCGATCGGTACTTTACCGCTAATGGCCCATATGACAACGTTCCCGTCTGCACTCGCGGAAGTCGCCCCGGAAAATCTCTCCAAGAACATCGGCAGCACCATCCGCTCCTACCGCCTGCAGAAGGGGATGTCCCAGGGCGACATCGAAAAGCGCACCGGCCTCCTTCGCTGTTATCTGTCGCGCGTGGAAAACGGCCACACCGTGCCATCGCTCGAGACGCTGCAGAAGATCGCCCGAGCGCTCGACCTCCAGCTCTCTGAGTTCTTCGCCGAAGACAGGGTGGGGAAGGAGATGGGCGGCCTCAACCTTGATGAGGACGAGATCCGCTTTCTTACCCAGATCCAGCGCTACTCCGCCAACCTCGGCGAAAACGATCGCCGTCTCCTGCTCGCCATGGTGCGGAAATTCGCCCAAACCTCCCTCAGCTAAGGCGAGACGGGAACGCCGCCCCGTTGCGGCACGCGTCTGGCCGGGTCAGGAGCGGCGGCTCCCTCCGAACGAAGGTCGACGCCCTCACGTCCGCCACTTGATCGAGCACCCCAGACTTCCCCTCTGGTTCGGGTCCGGCCTCCGCCCCGCGACCACTGCGTCCATCGCCCGCCGCAGATCCTCCCCCGTTACCGGCAGATCGTTGCCCCCGCCGCTCCGCCGGGGCCGACTTCCGTCGATCTGCCCTCGATAGACCAGCTTCATCTCCGCATTGAACAGAAAGAAGTCCGGCGTACACGCCGCCCCATAGCTCCGCGCCACCTCCTGTGCCTCGTCCAGCAGGTAGGGAAATGTCCATCCGCACCGCTCCGCCTGCGCCCGCATTCCGTCCGGCCCGTCCTCCGGATACTGCCCGACATCGTTCGGCTGGATCGCTGCCATCGCTATTGGCCCCTCACCCTCGTTGAAGTAATCCCGCCCAAGCCGCCCCAACTCCTCCTCGACATGCTGCACATACGGGCAGTGCACACACACAAACATCACGAGCAGGCCATGCCGCCCCGTGCGCGACGTTCCACCTCCCGGCATCCGGTTGAACTGATCCGTCGCTGACTCATCCCAGCTCATCGCAAAGACATCGTCCCGCCCCATCGCCTTACCCGTTCGAACATCCACCAGCTCAAACGCCGGAGCCACCGTTCCCAGCTCTACCATCGCCGACTCCGTGCGTGCCATTGCGAATCCTCCAAACTCTTCGATGCCGCTGCTCCACTCAGCGCACAGGCTTCCCCCCACGTAAGCGATTGCACCTCGAAGTTCGCTCCGCCGGCTCGACGAACCCATCTGGTCATTCAAAGCACACTGTCCTCCTCGTATCCTCAAGCGAGGTATGACATCCCCTGCAAAGCCATCTCGCGTCCTCGAAGACGCGGGCCGGCAGCACCGGCAAGCTCCCCTTGCACTCGGTCCCCATGGCCGTCCCCTCTGCCGCTGGTGCCGGCTGGAGATCCTCGCCCGCCGTCGCCGGACCTTCTGCTCTGACTTCTGCGTTCACCAGTGGCGCCTCCGCTCCGACCCCGGCTATCTCCGCGAGGAGGTCTTCGCCCGCGACCGCGGCATCTGCGCCCTGTGCCAGGCAGACACTGTCCGCATCTTCAACGCCCTCCGGCGAGCCCGTGGCCCCAATCGACAGGCCGGACTGGACCTCTATGGCCTCAAACACATCCGCTCGCGCCGCTCCCTCTGGGATGCCGACCACATCCTGCCCGTCGCCGAGGGTGGCGGCCAGTGCGACTTGGACAACCTTCGTACCCTCTGCCTGCCTTGTCACCGCGAAGTCACCGCCCAGCTTCGGCTCCGCCTTCGCCAGCCGTCGCCGCTAGTCGACAGCCCAGTCTCAGCCACCGCACTTCAGCCAAAATCGCTGCCGTTCTACAACAGCATCAACAAAACCCGGCGGGTGTAACTGACGTACCGTACGCAGCTTCTTGTTCGCTTCACATTCGATACGTAACGTCAATCCAAGGAAAGTAGTACGACGTCCTCACTGTGACGAATCAGGCAGCTGAGCTTCTTTTGTGCCCGCTTCGGTCACGTGCTGTGTCTCTCTGGCAGGTCCACCCTGCTGTCAACCGCTCACGCACTTACCCCATACGCTGATCGCATCCGCAGTAAAAGCCAGCGACCTGGTCCACGTATCAGCTTGTCAGGAGATCCAATGCCGAAGTCGAACGAACTTATCCCAGATATTCTTTCTGAGTCCAAAACCAATCGCCGCTCCCTTATCAAGAAACTCGCCATGGCGACGGCCGCCGTCGGCGCCGCCTCCACCATGGGCGTGTCGAAGGCCGAAGCGTCCACTGGCCCGAGCGCCTTCGATGTCGTCCAGTTCGCCTTGAATCTCGAGTATCTCGAGAGCGAGTTCTACACTATCGGCACGACCGGTAAGACCATCGCAGAAACCGGCATCGACATTACCGGCGTAGGCAAGACCGGGCCCACCACCACCAAATACGGTCAGGTCGACTTTTCCAACAGCGAGATCTTCACCGGAACCGTCGTCAACGCCATCGCCGCCGATGAACGCGCGCACGTCAAGCTTCTCCGTGCGGCGCTCACGAGCTACGGTCAAACCCCCATCGCCAAGCCGCCGATCAACCTGGATGCGCTTGCTGCCGACGGAGCCAGCCTCCAGAGCATGACCACCTTCCTCGTCCTCGCGCGCATCTTCGAAGACATCGGCGTCACCGCCTACGCTGGAGGCGCAACCGCTCTGGCCAGTGCCCCACCCGTGCTCATGTACGCCGCCCGTATTCTGGCCGTCGAAGCCGAGCACGTCTCCAACATCCGCCTGCAGATTGCGAAGCTCGGCATCTCCACCTTCCCGGTCGATGCCGTCGACGTCGTTCCGCCGCCCACAGGCACCAACTTCTTCTCCACCAACATTGCCAACGGCCTGGTGGCCACCCGCACCCCCGGCGAAGTCCTCGTGCTCGCCTACGGTGGGCCAAACCGCTGGACGGGCGGCTTCTTCCCCGAAGGCGTCAACGGACCTCTCAACTACGCGGCCACCCCGGCGCCCAAATCCAATCTCGACTAAGTCGAGTCGCTATGCAACGTCACGGGGTGAGAGGACACCGTCCTCTCCCCCCGCGTGGTTTCCCCCGACCCCCCAGGCGCCGCTCGACGGCCCACCCCGCTACGC
>CALMVL010000088.1:0-793 GCA_937873265.1 uncultured Granulicella sp. | reverse complement strand
ATCCCCAATAGGCCGTGGGGCTTGCCCCGGCCCGGGGGTTATCGCCCCCGGCCCCCCCCCCCCGCTTCTTTTCCCCCTTATCCACCTGGCGCCGATCTCCTGCCAACCCGGCTACGCCGCCGCCACCCGGCGCACCAGGTCGTCCTGTTCCCGCCGGTTCTCCGCGCCGATCGTCATTGCATCCAGCACCCCCGTGCCCAGCCCGTACCGGATCGCCTCCTGCGGCTTGTCGCGTAGATCCCCCTGTCCCAGGATCTTCATCCCCACGATCGCCTTACCCTGCGACCGCATCTGGTTGATCACCGCGATCACCGTGGCCGGGTCCGCATCCATGTGGGACCCGATCGGATTCAGCCGCACCAGATCCACCTCCACCCACGGCGACGCGGCCGCTGCCCGCAGTGCCGGCAGGCTATGACAGGACACCCCATGCGCCCGGATGACACCGCGCGCCTTGGCCTCGCTCAACACATCCATGGCTCCCCGGTACCGCGTCGTCCAGTCCGCCTCCGTCACGCAGTGGATCAGCACAATATCGATCATCTCTACGCCCAGTTCCCGCCGATACCGGTCCAGGTCCCGCTTCAACCCCTCCGGATCCCGCGTATCCGACTTCGTCAGCACGGTCACCTTGTCGCGCGGCATCGTCTTCAGCGCCTCGCGCACGTACGGGTGGCTCCCATAGCTGTCCGCCGCGTCAAAAAACCGCAGCCCGTTGTCGTGGTACCCATCCGCCAGCAGCCGTACAAACGGATCCGTCCCCATCCGCGTCTGGTTCGACCCACCCCCATAC
>CALMVL010000087.1 GCA_937873265.1 uncultured Granulicella sp. | reverse complement strand
CGCCCTCAAATTCCTCCGCGCCCTCAAACGCAACAACGACCGCGACTGGTTCAACGAGCGCAAACCCCTCTTCGAGCGCGAACTCAAAGCACCCATGCTCGCCCTCATCGCCAGCCTCAACGAAGCCATGCTCTCCTTCGCCCCCGAGCACATCCGCCCGCCCAACAAGATCATGATGCGCATCTACCGCGACACCCGCTTCAGCCCGGACAAGCGCCCCTACAAACACAACGTCGCTGCCTGGTGGGCCCGCGAAGGTCTCCCCAAAACCTCCGGCGCCGGCTTCTACCTCCACCTCACCGGCACAGAGCTCGTCATCGCCGCCGGCGTCTACATGCCAGAGCGCGAGCAGCTCCTCGCCCTTCGCCGCCACCTCACCGAGCACCACCAGCAACTCCGCAAACTCGCCGAATCGAAAAAACTCCGCCAGCTCCTCACCCCCGAGTGGGAAACCGCCGAAGGCCTGCCGCTCTCCCGTCCCCCTAAAGGCTTCAGCAGAGAAGATCCCGCCTACGACCTCGTCCGCTGCCGTCAGTGGGGTCTCGGCACCCGTCTCCCCGCCGAACTCGCCACGCAGCCCACCCTCTACCAAACCGTCCTCGACAGCTTCCGCGCAGCCGCCCCGATTGTCGCGTTCCTCAACCAGCCCCTGGCCCTCAAACCACGAAAGCCGCTCTTCTAAGAAAAGCCTGGGTCCAACGCCACGTCGGACGCCAGCGCGCCCTCGTTGCGCCTTCCTCACAACCCGGTCCCGTTGCGCCGCGGTCGTTCGTTGAAAGTGACGTACCGCCAGAAGTCCGCAGTTTTCCTCGTCAAACTTGGTTCCTAACCCCAGAAAACCCAAAGAAAGCCAAGAAATACCGGCAAAACCGGTTGACAAGGCGTCCGGAAAGGCCGAAGGTTGATCTCGGCGAGGTGCTGGAACCCGCGTAAACACTGCGGATTCGCAATGTGATGATCATCAGGGTTCCTCCACGTGGCAGTCCAGCACACCCTTTCCAACGACACTCTCGTACGACGAAGGAGCAACACACATGGCAAAAGGAATGACCAAAACCGCCCTGGTACGGGCAATGGCAGAGAAAACGGAACTCAGCAGCAAGCAGGTCGGCGGATTCTTCGATCTCCTCGCCGAAACCGCCGTTAAGGAAACCAAGAAAAACGGCGAGTTCACCATCCCCGGGCTCGGTAAGCTCGTCAAAGCAGAGCGCAAGGCACGTCTCGGTCGCAATCCACAGACCGGCGAAACCATCAAAATCAAGCCGAAGACCGTCGTCAAGTTCCGGATCTCAAAGGCCGCTAAAGATTTCATCGCGCCGCCCAAGAAGTAACCACGAATCGTGCTCGGCAGACCTCTGAGACATGTCCGGGCTTCCGCCCGGACGATCTCAGCCTGCAAGAAGCCGAGCTCTCTCGCCTACCAGGCGACCCGGCCCTCACCGGGTTCTGAGCTCTGACTCTCTAGCGTGCTACGGATCGCGGCTTCGGCAGCAGCGCCCGCACCACCAGCGCGCCTCCAAACGAGACCAGCACGCCTCTCTGCAGCAAAAACGCGTTGTACTTCCAGCCCAGGGTGGCAAAGCTGATCGCCACCCCCCAGAAGTAGATCTCCCCCAACGCCGACTGTCCCCACCTTGGCGTGCGCCCACTCGGCCGCACCGTCGCCCGCAGCCTCGGCACCACCGCCGGCACAGCGCGCTGGTACTCGCGGTAGCTTTCACCCAGGTTTGTTTGCAGAAAGCGCTCCTCGGCTTTGGCCAGCCATAGGTCGAAGAGCCCCGTCGTCAAAATCGCAAACACCGCTCCGGTGGGCGGCATCAGGATCGACAGCGCCACCGTGTGCAGGACCACACCCACATACAACGGATTCCGCATCCGCCGATACGGCCCGTCCGCCACCAGCCGATCCGCCACAAGCGCGCCGCCGCCTACCACCCAGTGTCCCATCCACGCAGTCGCCCACGTCCGCAATCCGGCGGCGATCGTAGCCAGCACCGTCGCGGCTACCAGAACCGCAACCGTCGCCGCCGTAAAGCTGAGCCACTCCTGCCGCGCGATCGCCGCCGCCAGGACCAGCCACGTCGAAAGGTTCGTCACCGATGGCATCATCCGATCCCAAGGAGCCGCAAATCCAAGCGTGAAAATCACAACGTGAATGGGGAACCGGAACCGAAACGCATACGCCGCGCGATCTTCCATATCTGTAACACTATCTGTAACAAGATCTGTGTCGCCTGTTACGCGGCGCTCATGCAGTTAGCCGTTTCCCTCGAGCATCGCCAGCAGCGTGTCGAAATCCTGCAGGTTGGCGTACTCAATGATGACTCTTCCCTTCCCTTTCCGATCCTCGATCTGTACCCGCAAACCCAGCCGTCTCTGCAAGCGCTCTCCCGCGTCCTTCACGTTCGGATCAAGTGTCTTCTCCTCCGCTGAGGACTTCGTTGCCTTCCCCTCAGGATGCAGCAGTCCGCTAACGTAGCTTTCGGTTTGCCGCACGGAAAGCGACAGACTCATCACTTTCTGCGCCGCCGCTTTCATCCGCTCCGGCGTCTCCAGGGCCAGCAGGCTCCGCGCATGGCCGAACGAGAGCTCGCCCGCCTCGACGCTTGCCTGCACCTCCTCGGGTAGTCGCAAAAGTCGAAGAAAGTTGGCTACACTCGCCCGCTCTTTCCCGGTCCGCGCAGCCATCTGCTCCTGCGTCATCTGGAAGTCCCGCCCCAGCCGCTGGTAGGCTCGTGCCTGTTCCATCGGGTTGAGATCGGCGCGCTGCAGGTTTTCGACGATGGTCATCTCCATCGCCTGTTCATCACTCGCCTCGCGGATGACAGCAGGAATTGTCGCCTTTTCTGCCCTCCTTGACGCCATCAGCCTGCGCTCTCCCGTAATGAGCTGAAAGCGCTCCCCGATTCGCCGCACGACGATTGGCTGCACCACGCCGGTTGCAGCCACGGATGCGGTCAACTCTGCCATCTGGGCCTCGTCGAAGCGAGTTCTCGTCTGAAAAGGATTCCGCTCGATTGCATCCAGAGGCAGATCCAGCGCATGTCCACCCGCGGCGACGGATGGTGTCTCCGGAGCAGCCTCTTCCTGTCTCCGCGAAGGTAGCAGCGCCTCCAGTCCCCGACCCAGTGCCCGATGCTTCGTTGCCGTTGCCATGCGAATCACCCCTTACAAACATTACGTCGTCTTAGAATCACCACGCTTACGACTTCCGCTTCGCCCTCGGAGACATCCCGTTCCTGAGCAGAATCTCCTCGGCGAGCTCTCCATAGGCCTCCGCACCGCGAGACCTTGGGTCGTAGAGGGCCACAGGCACGCCATGGCTCGGCGCCTCCGCCAGTCGAATGTTTCTGGGAATCCGCGTTCGCAGCAGCTTTGCTCCAAAGAACTCTCCTAAATCACGGGCGACCTGCTGCGAGAGATTCATTCGTTCATCCCACATGGTGAGTAAGACGCCCTCCAGCGCGAGGCGAGGGTTGAACGCCTGCGAAACACGATCAAGCGTCTCCATCAGCTCCGCAATCCCCTCCAGAGCGAAATACTCCGCCTGCATCGGAACCAACAGTGTGTCGGCAGCTACCAGGGCGTTCAACGTCAGCAGGTCGAGGGCCGGCGGGCAGTCGAGAACAACAAACGCATACCTCGACCGCAACTCGGAAAGCGCGTCCTGGAGCCGGTATTCTCGCCTGTCCTGGGCCACAAGCTCCACATTGGACCCGATGAGATTTTTACTGCCTGGCAGCAGCGACAATCCCGGCACCTCCGTGACGACCACCGCTTCCTGCGCGCCGATCGTCCCGGTCAACACGTCATAGATGCTCCTTCGTGAACCATCACGGGAAAAACCGAGCCCACCTGTCGTGTTGGCTTGAGGATCGCAGTCCACCAGCAGCATCGGGAGATGCCGCAACGCCAGGCAGGCCGCTAAGTTGATGGCCGTCGTCGTCTTCCCGACTCCGCCCTTCTGATTGACGACTGCGATGATCTTGCCTTGAAAGCCGTGTGTCGAAGCTGCTCCGTGCTCTGCCATAATCCTTGTTCAGGGTACACCGGGAACTTCAGCCAGAGTTCCACGTGAAACGGTGGATGCTGTTCCACGTGGAACAGCTCAGCGTGTGAACACGACCACCGCAGACCCCCCTGACGCGGACCCTTCTTCCTGGACCAAATTCCATCCGGCAAGCGAATCCTGATATACCTGCTCCAGCTCTGCCGAGCCCACAACAACCACTCGACAGCGCGCCAAACGCCCCGCCTCGCGTAGCGCCACCCTCATCGGGTCAACGGCCCGCAGACAGACGCACTCGTACTCCGCGGCTGGCAGAGTCTCCGCACGCGCCGAGACGACCCGGCTCTTCAGTCCGAGCTCGCGCACCACCTCCCGCAGAAACGCTGCCTTCCTTCCCTGCGATTCCAGCAGGGTCACCTGCAGGTCAGGCCGCATTAACTGAATCGGAACACCGGGAAAACCAGCCCCTGACCCCAAATCCAGCAGATTGCCGCAGTCCAGCAGATGCTCCCCCGCCAGTACGCTCTCAGCAAAGTGTCGCCGCACAATCGCCTCCGGCTCCCGAACCGACGTCAGATTGACCACACTGTTCCACCGCTGCAGCAAACGAAGGTACACCACCAGCTTGTCTGCGATCTCGTGTCCTCGGCATCGGTCCCAAACTCCCGCGGGCAGAGATTTCTCCATCCACACATGGATCTGCTCGGCATCGTACGCCATCAACCGATCGTGCCTCGCTCAACCGCGGTTCTCCGCCAGGCGCCAGCCGCCTCGATCAACTTCGAAAAGATCATCCGAGACATGGAGCTAAACGCTACTGTTCGCTCCGGATGCCACTGAACCCCGACCACGAAGTGCTCCAGATCTCGCCGTAGCTCCACGGCTTCGATCATCAGATCTTCCGAGGACCGCGCAACCACTCTCAGATCGTCGCCTGGCACGCCGACCGCCTGGTGATGACTCGAGTTGACCATGACCCTCGCCGTCCTTCCTCCCGTTTCCACAGCCGCCATCTCTGCCAGCCGTGAGCTCCCCTCCAGCGCGACTCCGTGTGCCACGCCGACCGTCGGTCCGGCAGCGTGATTGACTGGCCGACAGGCGAGATCCTGCAACAGCGTCCCGCCCTGGAAGACATTGATGGACTGCATCCCGTAGCAGATCCCGAGTACCGGCTTCCGCTCCCTGAAGGCGTGCATCAGAAGCCACTCATCGCATGCCTCCCGTCGGGCGTCGGGCAACCCGCAAACCTCCTCCCGTGCCTGTCCATATCGCTCCGGAGAGACATCCGCCGGACTTCCTGGCAGCAGCACCCCGTCACAGCTCTCTACAGTTCGCTCGAGCGTGCGTACCTCCCCCGTCAGCTCCGCCCGCACTGCCTCGCCTCCTGCATCGCTTACGGCGGTCGCATACTGCAGCCAGCACACGTGGTTGTATGCCAGGTCAATGGTGGTCGGTGTTGGAATCAAAATTTTCGGCCTTTCCGCCACGTCTCCCCTCTCCAGCATCTGCCGTACCGTCTACTCGGAAGAGTATCGGAGGTACGTCCTTTCGATCTGCCAGCGCACCTGCGCGGTCACTGCTTCGGCATCTCGTGTGGTGAGACCCACCGTAGAGATCGGCTCGCCTACCACCAGCAGCAGCGGCCGAGGAGCGAGATGGTAAACATGCATCGGCAGCAACTCATACGTTCCGACCAGCGTCAGCGGAACGACAGGAACCTGCGCCCGGATAGCCATAAATGCCGCTCCCGCCAAGAACGGCTGTACGCCTCCCTGGGGCGATCGTCCACCCTCAGGAAAGACCACCAGCGGCATCCCCGATCTCAGAGCCGCAACTCCGCGCGCCAAACTCGAGATGGAGGCCCGAGAACTCGTCTGATCGACCGGTACCTGTCCCGAACGGCGGAGATGCCAGCCAATGAAAGGAAGCTTCCAAAGGCTCTGCTTGGCCAGGATCCGAAACTGAAAAGGCAGCTTGGCAAAGAGCACGGGCGTATCCATGTAGCTCAAGTGGTTCGACGCATACACGGCAGCTCCGTCCCGTTGCAGTCGTTCCGCACCCACCAGACGCACCGGAGACCGCGCTATCCTCAACAGCTGCCGTGCCCAAAGCTGCGCAACTGCATGCTGCTGTCGACCTGTCCTGTCCCACAAGGAACATCCCAGCGAAATGCACCCGAAAAACGCCGTAGCCATCGCGATCAACGGCATCAGGAAAACGTATGTAAGCCATCGCGAGACGCCGCTGGGTTGATCAGACGCGGGCACCGACCCGGCTCCGCGCTGCTCACCCTCAACCGGTCGCGCCGTCGACCCGTCGCCCTCAGACAAGGGCTTCTCCCGTCGCGAGCCGCCGCAGTTCTCCAACCAGGTAGACTGATCCAGTACCCACAATCAAGCCCCCTGCGCCCGTCACTGCCTCCGCTTCCGTCAGCGCGGCCTGTACGTGCGGTGCCGCATGCGCCGGAACGTTCAGCCGATGCGCCGCCGCCAGCAACTCCGTCACGTCCGCCGCACGCGGGTTGGCAATCGGAGTCACAATCACGTGATCCTTCTGCCGATTCGGCAGACTGGAATCAAAGAGCGGGAACAAGATCTGCGTCATCTCGGCGAGATCCTTGTCTCGCAGGCAGGAGAAGATCAACGTTCGCGGACGCTCTTCGGGCATTGTCGCCAGCGCCGCCCGCAGCGTCCAAACACCGGCAGGATTATGCGCCACATCCAACAACAAATTCGGCCGCACCCACTCCAGACGTCCCGGCCAACGTGTCGCCTGGATGCCCGCCTCTATCGCCCACCCAGGCAACGTGTAACCGTTCCTGTTACGTAATTCCTCCGTTGCAGCCAGCGCCAACCCGATATTCCGCTTCTGGTGCTCTCCGCTCAGCGGTGAATCCACCCCGACCGGCTCGCCTCCCAGCGCAACCGTATACCGATTGCCCGCGCGACTCACGTCACCCGTCGCCCCGTGACCATTCCGTCCCGGCAGCATGTCCACCGCGCTGACAGCTCGCATCTCCGGCATCGTCGCGGCCACCTCCCCGATCGCCTGGTTCACCTCAGGGTGTTGTGGCAGCATCACCAGCGTCCCCTGCGGCCGCAGAATGCCCGCCTTCTCCCGCGCGATCTCCGCCAGCGTATTGCCGAGGTATGCCTGGTGATCGAGCGAAATATCCGTGATAACCGACACGAGCGGCTCTACGATGTTTGTCGCGTCCAGCCGTCCCCCCAAACCCACCTCCAGGACCGCTAACGCAACCCGCTCCTCGGCAAAGTGCTCAAAGGCGACCGCCGTCAGCATCTCGAAGAAGCTCGGCGCAAATGGCAGAGCTTCGATCGACACCAGGCGCCGAGCGACATCGTCGACACGGAAGTACAGGCGCGCAAACTCATCGTCAGCAATCGGCTGCAGGTGCCCGCCACCGGCGCTGCCCGGCACCTCAGCGGACGAGTACTCGGTCGGCTGATTCGGCGCGCTTAGCTGAATCCGTTCGTTCACCCGAACCAGATGCGGCGATGTATACAGTCCTGTGCGATAGCCCGCGGCAGCGACAATCGCCGCCAACGTCGCCGCGGTAGACCCTTTCCCATTTGTGCCTGCAATCAGCACCGAAGCAAATCGATGCTGTGGGTCACCCAGCGCCCGCATCAACGTGCGCATATGTGCGAGATCAAACTTGCGACGCGGTGCCCCGTGCGCGGGAACAGCCAGCTCCTGGCCCAGAGCATTCAGCCGGTCAACCGCTTCAGCGTAGGACATACGCGTATTTTAGGCGATCCTCGCGTCACCGCGACAGCCGACCGTCTATCCCACCAACGTGTTATCCCCCGACCTAATCGAGGAATAGCCCGACATGTCCCAGGCAACCGATAGTAAAACTACCGCCGAGGAGCCCCGTAGCGGGCAGTGGCTTGGTTCTTACTCCTATCCACAGGTACATGCGAAAACCGCCCGGCAAACAAGGAGAGTCTATGGAAGTCACGCTGGCAGTCGCATTCGGTCTAATCATCGTCGCCCCATTTTTCGGGCGCTGGAGAGCCAACGCCTGGCTACGGGCAAATCTTCCGGAGCAACAAACCACCCCGGCCAACAATCTCGTCGAGATCGCTTAGCCACGCACTTGGTCCTTGCGAACCTGCCAACGAGAACGCCGCGTCGGCACCCGCCCCGGCGTTCCCCTTCTCCGTCGTAGATCCTGTTGACCCTGTTCGCGGCGGCAGAA
>CALMVL010000086.1 GCA_937873265.1 uncultured Granulicella sp. | reverse complement strand
GTCCGGCCCTGAAGCCGTTCTCGCGGACCAGATCGGCAACGAGATCTACGCCTCCCACTACGCCGAGCGGAAAGCTTATCGATTCGTAATCGGGTGCGGCACGGCCATCCTCTTCGCCTCTCTCTGGACAAACCTCTCGCTGGCGCATCGGCCTGTTGCGAACCGGTATATACGCATTGATGAGATGGGCCGGGCCCAGGCGATCCAGTACACCGATCTCGACTACACGCCCCGCGAGGGTGAGGTGCGCACCTACCTCACCGATTGGGCGAACTATCGTTACACGATCAGCCGCGACACGATCGCCAAGAAGTATCCGCTGAACTACTATTTCCTGTCGCAAACGCTCGCCTCGAAGCTGATGCTTACGGACAACACGGACCATCTCGTGTCGCAGGTCAATGCCGGGCAGATCGAGCAGAGCGACGACGAGGTCAAGAGCGTCACGATCACCTCCATGTCCCAGGAAGTTGTGCAAGGCGCGACCATCGCTCGCGGAAGCGCCTTGATCGGCCTTGACAGGCTCTACTCGGCCCAGAACAGCCGTGAGCCAAGGACGGAGCATTGGATGGTCAGTGTGACCTATTACCTGAATCCAAAGCAGGTCAGCGACCAGGCCCGAGTATTCCCGCAGTTCGAGACCATCAACCCGCTCGGTCTCACCATTACAGAGTTTCATGAGAGCCGGGTTTCTGTGGACCGTGTCCAGCCGGGAAGCGACACCAGAGGCGGTGTCCTTGCGATGCCGCCTGCTGTAAGGAGTGCACGATGAGCTTTCAACTGATACTGCCGTTCTTTCCGGAAGAGTTGCGCAGTCTCTTGCTCGACCCGACGATCTCCGACCTCATGGTGAATGGAGCGACCGGTGTCTATGCAGATCGGGGCGGCGTTCTGCAGCATATCCCGCTGTCCACGGCGTACACGAACGAGCGTCTTACCGCCGCTATTGAGCGTGTTGCCCGCATTCTGGGCCAGGACCTTACCAGCCAAAACCCGATTCTTAATACGCGCCTGCCGGATGGCTCGCGTGTGGCCGTAGTCGGTGCTCCTTCGTCCATCAATGGCCCGACGCTGACCATCCGCAAGTTCAACCGCTGGTATACCTCGGATGAGCTGATCGCATCGGGGAGCTTCCCGGCTGACGTTCGCGACACCGTTGTCTCGCTCATGCTTGCTAAGAAGAACGGCTTGATCTCGGGCGGGACCGGCTCGGGTAAGACGACCCTGATGAAGGCTGTCCTCGATCATGTTCCGGCGCACGAACGGCTCGTCATCATCGAGCAACCGGCCGAGCTGAAGGTCTCTCACCCGAATGCTGTTCGCTGGGAGGCCGTCGAGGAGATTCCAGGTCAGGTTGCTATCACCCCGAGCGAATTGGTGGCGGCGGCTCTACGCCACCGTCCCGACCGCATCATCATGGGCGAAATCCGCAACGAGTGCGGCTACGACCTTTTGCAGGCCATGAACACCGGCCACGGCGGAACGCTCTCCACCATCCACGCCAAGTCCGCGTGGGACGCGCTGAACCGCCTGTCCAATCTTGCTCTGAGTGCCAGGCCGAATCTGAACCACGGCTTCATGCGGTCCGAGACCGCGGAGGCCATCGACTTCGTGTTGCATTGCGAGCGCGACCACACCGGCCGGCGTCGAGTCCGCGAGTTGATTACGGTCAGCGGTTATGACCATGCGGACCAACGCTTCCAGACCGAAGAAGTCTACCGCGCTCCCCCGGACTAATCCTCGCCCAGCCAGCTAGAGAACCGAACCCGAATCGAGGTCTTCCCGATGCACCCACATGCTGCCCATCCGGCTGCACAGCCCCACCTGTCTTTAAGCATCTTCAGCGCATCAGCAGCGAGCCGCGAAGAAAGCAACGGAGGTGGCGAGAAGCCGTCCTTTTCCGGAGCCGTTGCCATCACCAGTGAGCTGCGATTTGCGCGAACTTCCACAGCCGAGATGCGACGGGGTGACACGGTCCAACGGGTTCCTTCCGCCTCGTATCCCGTCCTCTGCTCGGTCACGGCTTCGGGGCCCAAACCGGCGCCCTGCGGCACGGCGTCGTTCTGCTTCGGCTGCGCCGCCTTGCAGGGTCACGGTTCCTCCCAAAAGAAGTTTGTAAACCGCGGCAAGGAACACCGCACAAACTTCTTTCGGGCCCCTCCCAGAAAGCACTCCTTGGCACTTGGGAGCCGGGCCCACTCGCTCACGTTGTGAATGTGACCCGAGCAGGATACGGGAACTACAACGAAACGGAGATCACCACCATGTACCAGAACAAAGTCACCCTCATCGGCTTCCTCGGCAACGACGCAGAAGTTCGCTCCAACGACAACCGCAGCTTCACCACTCTCTCGCTGGCAACCAAGAGCTCCTACAAGAAGGACGGCCAGTACGTCTCGCACACCGAATGGCACCGTTGCGTGGTCTTCGGCAAGAAGCTCGCCGAGTTCGCCGGCACGCTGAAGAAGGGCGCTCATCTTCAGGTCGAGGGCGAGCTGCGCAGCCGGGAGTACACGCCAGCCAAGGTGGGTAAGAAGCAGCCGGAGAAGAAGACCATCTGGGAGATCCGGGTGGACTCGATCCTCA
>CALMVL010000085.1 GCA_937873265.1 uncultured Granulicella sp. | reverse complement strand
ATACCTGATGTTCTTTACACCGACAATGGCGCGGACTTTACCTCGAAGCACCTGGAACAAGTGGCAATCGATCTGAAGATGAGACTCGTCTTTTCTACTCCGGGCAAGCCTCAGGGCCGGGGTAAGATCGAGCGCTTCTTTCGAACCGTGAATGAATCGTTTCTCTGCGATCTCGAAGGCTACACGCGGCGAGGGCGCCGCAAACCCACATTGTCGCTCGGTCAATTCGAAGAGCAGTTACGTACTTTCCTGATCGAGGTCTACAGCCGAACTCCGGTCGCCGAAGCGGAGCTTTCGCCATCGGCATTGTGGGAACGCGGAGGCTTTCTGCCGCGAATGCCCGACTCGCTAGAACAGCTGGATTTGCTGCTGATCGAGGAGGTCCGCTCTCGCAGAATCCGCCGCGATGGAATCCATTTCCACGGATTCCGCTACTTGTCCTTCACCCTCGCGGCCTACGTTGGGGAGGACATCACTATCCGTTATGACCCGCGGGACATGGCTGAAATCCGTGTCTTTCATAGAGACCGATTCCTCTGCCGAGCCATCTGTGCCGAGTTGGCCGGCGAGACCGTTCCGTTCCGCGACATCATCCGCGTTCGCAACAGTCGGCGAAAGCAACTGCGCAAGGTGCTGGAAGAGAAACAGAAGACAGTCGATGTCCTGCTACAGCTCAAGCGAGGAGAGACCATTGTCAAAGCGAGACCAGGTGCAACCGCAGACTCCTCATCCGGTGTCCGCATCAAGCGATACCGGAACGAGTGAAGCGGCGTTTCTTGACACTTCGGAACATCGCAGGTTTGTCGAGTTCTGCGACGCTTGCAGAAGATATCGCTACATAGGTCTGTGCTACGGCCCACCCGGTGTCGGCAAGACGCTCTCCGCACGTCAATACAGCAGGGTCCACGAGTTTACAGCCATCGATCCATGGCTGGATCCACCGCCAGAGTCGCCTGGACCTGACACCGTTTTCTACACAACAGAGGTCATCAACACACCAGGACGCATTGCGGCTGACCTAGTTAAGGCACGATCAAAATTGACCGCCATTGCAATTCGACCGATCGAGCAAGAAGAACGTGTCGCGTTGGAAGAGATCCGTGTTCGGGACGAAGCGAGACGGCGCGAGATCATGGAGAAGCCCGGAAGTTCGCCCTGCGATCGGCCGGCAGTCGATCCCATCTACTTTCAAACGTACCAGTCCTACAAGGCAAAGAAGAAGCAGGTTGCCGACCCTACCTCGCTCATCGTGATCGACGAAGCCGACCGGCTTCAGATGAACAGCCTGGAACAGATGCGCTCGATCTTCGACGAAGGTTTCATGGGCATGATCCTGATAGGCATGCCCGGCATCGAGAAGCGAATCGCCCGCTTTCCGCAGTTCTACTCGCGAATCGGCTTCGTGCATGAGTTCAGGCCTTTGGGTGACGTCGAAATGCAGGAAATCCTCGAGCATCGGTGGACACCCACCGGAGTCAGCTTGCCCGAAGGACCCTCACGCCAGAAGTCATCGCGCGGCTGATCCGAATCACCAGCGGCAATCTGCGGCTTCTCACAAGACTTCTGACCCAGGTAGAGCGTGTTCTCAGCGTGAATGACGCTCCTGAATTCTCAGTGCAGATCGTTGAGGCTGCTCGCGACAGCCTTGTCATCGGTCAGGCCTGAGCGCGAGTCAGCGACAAACAATTCCACAAACCCGCGTCAACAAGCACCTCACCCTACAGGCCTGTATTGCCGCAGACTGCTGCGGCGTTTTGGAGAAGCCGATGTTGTTCAGAAACGAAACGCCAGCTTGCCCATAGCACTTATCGTGTGCAGCGCACGCTGAATCTACGCGGTCTGTCGATGTGCCACTTCCACCAGGACCACAGTAGTTTGTGCCTGGAATGGTGAGTTTCAATCTTGTTGGCGTCGGTAAGTTACTTGGGGCAACTATCGTAAGGGGCAAACCTGATCTGCTGCTTAACCAAATTGATCCTCCAAAATGACGGCCTCTCCCCGAAGAGTAGCTCTTTGGGTAAAGTCGCGATCGTTATCGATGAGCCGATCAACTGCCCGCCCTGATTGCTCCACCTCGTCTCAGTGCATCCGGCCGTGTTGAGCACATGAAGAACCGCTCTTATCTCATTAATAAATTGAAGAGATGAAGTACCGCTTCCTGTAAATACTTCTCGACCAGAATCGGAGATTTGCCAATAGCTTGTCCCGCTCTCCACGAAATAACCTGTAACCAAAGGAGTATTCGCATGGTCGCAGGAGATGGAGAAATGTGGCCAAGTCTTACCCTCGTCGATATTCAGCAAGAGGCCAGCGTAACTCTTATTCTCACGAATCGTTGTTAGTTCCCTAATGAAGTCGCTCACGGCAAAAATTGCTTTCGTCATGCTCATCACCATGCACTCGGCGGCCACAAGTCGATGTGCCCGCCATTCAATAATGATCCGCCAATACGAAATACCTGCTGCGTCCCGTTCCAACCAAAGCCAACACGAAGCGCTGCTCCCCAGGGGGAGTTGCCATTTAGGTAACCTGTCCAACCATAGTAGCCTCGCCCGAAGAGAAGTGACCCCTCAGCCCCAGCCGCTACATCCGCAGCAATAAAGGCTCCTGCAGCACCAACAGCGCTGGCACCGTAAAATGCCGCCACACCTTTAGGGGTGATGATCTGTCCTGCGTTATTGTTGATTCCAACTGCTAGCTGGCGTATGCGTTCAGTGTCAGGATCGCTGTTTGGGGC
>CALMVL010000084.1 GCA_937873265.1 uncultured Granulicella sp. | reverse complement strand
AGGCCGCGATCGGGTCAAAGGTAATCGCGCGCGAGACGGTTTCGGCCATCCGCAAAAACGTCATCGCCAAGTGCTACGGCGGCGACATCAGCCGCAAGCGCAAACTGCTCGAAAAGCAAAAGGAAGGAAAGAAGCGCATGAAGCGGATCGGCAAGGTCGACATTCCGCAGGAGGCCTTCCTGGCTGTTTTAAAGGTCGGCGAAGAGTAGGTGGGTTTTCCAGAATCGATTCGGGGCAGCGGAGCAACTGAGGGAACCAGTCGAGTACTGATTGGCACTTCCGGCGTGCCCCGTGGAGAACAACTGTTACCGATCCGTAACCTCAATCTGTGGAAGGTTCGCGACTGACGGTAATGGATCTTACGCCGGATCGTTTCAAAACCCGGATTCAACAGGGAATCACTATCTTTCGAGATCTGCTGGAGTTACGCACGCAGCTCACCGCTCAGAGATCGACGTGATCATCCGAACAGGACACTTAAGTAATCTGTCTAAGACAGGGCAATCCACAACTTTTTCCACAGCACGGGCATAAGAACAGGGGAGAGGCCGGAGCCATCTCCCCTGTTCCCGTGCTGTGCTCTGCCTAGTGGGTCGCGGCGGGGCGGGGCGTCGTCGCGTGAGGCGCGGGACCGCCGCTGGACCGGGTCGCCGACGGCGCCGAGGGTGGTGGCGCGGCGATGCCCGAGGTCTTGTTGTACGCATCGACCACAGCCTGCGTGATGTCAGTGGACTGGTTAGCCCACATCACATTGCTCGCCTGGTTTGAAACATCGAGCAGGAGCGTGAATCCATTCTGCTGGCAAAAGTTCTTGGCGGTTACCGATACCTTCTGCGCGACCTTTCCGTAGGCCTCTTGCAGATCCGTGTTATAGGCCTGTTGCGCGTCGTCGGCGTCGCGGTTGAGCTGCTTCTCCTTGGTGTCGATGTTCTTCAGGCGACTCGCCTTTTCGTCCTCGGAAAGGGTCGCCGGCGCGCTCTGCAGCTGCTTCTTGAGCGAGTCGACCTCGTTCGCCAGCGAATCGATCTGCGACTTGCGCGGCTCGTACTTCTTCTGCACGTCCTGCACGGCGCGCTGACCCTCGTTGGTAGCGAAGACGGACTGCTCAAAGGCGATCAGGGCGACCTTGGCGGCAACAGCCTGCGGCGGCGCGGTGGGAGCGGCGGCGGTCGTGCTGGCCTGTGACGCGGTGCTCGGGGAGGCAGCTGGAGCGGCAGTCTGGGCGACGGCGGCAGCAGGGAACCCCGCGGCGAGCGCGGAGGCGAGAATCAGGGTGCGGTTCATAACTTCGGGATGGCTCCTTCGAATCGGTCGGAAAGATCGTGCAAAACAGAGTCGGCAGAACTCGTTTTGGCTGGGTTGGAAACTGCGCCTGGCGCCGCCCCCGGATACATGGCCCAAATCACCACTGTTCTCAGTCGCCAACACCTTGGAAACCGATGCAGGCACGATCCAAGGAGGCCGGAACACTCCAATTATAGGGTTCGCCTCGGGAGCGGTCAAACCTGTGGCTCCGCCAGCGTCTCCCGTTTTCTGGAGGTTCTCGCCAGCCCATCTCCACAAAACAGTTCACTCGCAAGTCCGCCTTAAGATGGGAGGCCCACCAAACATCACTTCCGGAGTGGCACGGCAATTGCAACCCCGGTCTTCCCGGAAGGGCGCACGTCGTCCGCCCGGTCCTGCCATCAGGCAGTGGCTCCCACAGGCACAGAGGAGCCGCCCTCGCCAGAGACCGTCTTTACGGAGGCCAGTGACTGGCCATCAAGTCTGAACGGCTCCTGGAGGAGACTGATCACCAAGTCCAGGGGCAGCTCAGGAGCTCAGGAGCGCGGCGCTGCCCTGGTGCGATCTCCGCCTTGCTGCTACCTTCCAGGCCAGGCCTCTGACGCTTTCCAGTTGCGGGCGGAGCAAGGACGTTGTACTATCGAGCCTGCTGTGAGTCGGATGTGGGTTGCGGCTCGAGAAGACGTACCGAACCAAAAGAGTCCGCGGGATGGAGCTGTACGGGAACGGCAAATCCATCGGTCGCCCAGGCTGGACCGGTTCGGGTAAGGATCCGCTCCTGTCTTGCGGGTCCGCGCTGCGAAGATGCCGGACATCTGCTCCTCGCCGCCAACCAGAACCCAAAGACACAAAGGCATATGTTGTTCGAGACAGGATTTTGACACCGTTTCAGCCGACGCACCTGTACCGTTCTGCTGCGCCGCCCACCCCATGGGCGCCTGCCGCGCGGTCGTAGCGTGGGTCTGAGCCCCTGATCAATACTCCGCACCAGGAAGTGGAACGCATGAGTTCAGAGCAAAACATGCCCGAGGTGCACCTGCACCAGGGTCCGCCACCGGCCGCGTCAAACGACGACGGAAGCAGTTTTCAGGCCGGGCAGTCCGCCCCGCACGGCATGGGGCAGTCCAAAAGCAGCCGGCGGCGGCGGCGCAAGCGCAAGGGAAAAGGCACGGAAGGCGGCGGGGAGACGCACGCCGCGGAGACAGGTAGCCCCATCAGCACGCTGCCCGGCGAGGTCTTGTCGTTGCAGGCCGCCGCAACCCATCCAGTGCACCCCTCTTCGGCCGCCGCGCCCAGTCCGCAGCAGGGCCACACCCTCCAGGCCTCGCACGCCCAGCAACCCAATCAGGGAAATGGCGGCGGCGCCAAGCGATG
Source organism: uncultured Granulicella sp. (assembly GCA_937873265.1). GTDB lineage: Bacteria > Acidobacteriota > Terriglobia > Terriglobales > Acidobacteriaceae > Edaphobacter. The sequence continues at coordinate 5,673 of CALMVL010000084.1, read as the reverse complement.
GAAAAAGAAGTTCCGCGATCGCGACCGGCCGCGCTTCGCCGAAAACCCGGGCAACGTCGCTCCGCGCGAAAGCCGCGACCACGCCGGGAGCAACGGCTTCCGTGACAACACCGGCGGCGCAAGCTCTGCGGGCCCGCGCGACACGAACACCCACCAGTTCGGCAACCGCGCTGACAGCTTCAAACGCAAGAACGGAGGCAGCGGCGGTGGCAAGCAGCAGCACCGCGACCGCGGTCCCCGCAGCTTTGTCGGTCCCATGGACCACTCCTACCGCGCGGTCAACGGAGACTTCGGCGAGGCGCCCCCGTCCACCATACCGACGCAGACCTTCGCTCGCCGCGGCGGCGCCAACTTCCACAACGGCGATTCGCAGCCGATCGACTACTCGCAGGGCCGCGTCGTGCCCATCCCTGAAAGCGCGCCGATCAAGATTTACTTCTTCATCGAAGATCTCTTTTTTCTCGCCAAAATCAATGAAACGGCCCGAAAGATCGGCGTCAAGGTGGCTTTCGTTAAGTGGAACGACAAGGACGCGATTGCCGCGCTGAGCGCAGCGGAGGAAGACGATCGTCCCGGCCTGATCGTCTTCGATCTCAACAACGCGAATGGCAAACCGCTCACCCTGGTCCCGAAGCTCAAGGCCAAGCTGAAGCGCTCGACCTCGATCATCGGCTTCGTCAGCCAGCTCCAGGGGGATCTCCGAGCCAAGGCAACCGAGGCCGGTTGCGATACCGTCATGACCCGCGCGGCCTTTTCGCAGAACCTGCCCAACCTCCTCCGGCGCTACGGCCTCGAAGAGGAAGAAGAGGGCAACTTCAACTACTAGCGTGCGCAGCGGGGCAGCAGAGCAGAAGGGGCTGGATCCCGCACGCGCTACCCGGGAGGCCAGCCCATCGCGCGTCCGCCCAGCAGATGCAGATGGAGGTGGTCGACCGTCTGTCCGCCATCCGGGCCGGTGTTCCCGACCACGCGGTACCCCCGGTCAAGCCGCTCCGACCGCGCCAGCGACGCAACGGCCGCCATCAGGTGTCCGAGCAGCGGCGTATGGTCCGCCGCCGCATGCGCGTGCGAGGCGATATGCTCCTTCGGGATCACCAGCAGGTGCACCGGCGCCTGCGGATGGAGGTCGCGAAACGCCAGGCAGTGCTCGTCCTCGAAGACGCGCTCGGCCGGGATCTCGCCCGCCACGATGCGGCAAAAAATGCAATGGGCATCCGTCATCCGTTTCATTGTAGGGCGGAACTCAGCGGCGGTGGACGTAGCGCGGCTGCATCCCCGGCGCCCACGGATCGTACGCCGCCGCAAACGCAGCGCGCTCGCCGATCGGCGGATGGCTGTACGTCCAAAAGACCACAAACCGGTTCGGGTGCGGATCCTCGAGCGACTGCGCGCCAAGCACCTCGAAGCTGTGCTGTCCAACCGTCCGCGGATCGGCAACGATGCCGTGCACAACCTCCTGCCCGTACACGTCGGCCGCGTGCTCTTCGGCGCGGCTGAACGCGTTCTCCACCGGCTCGCTCATAAAGTTCAACAGCAGCAGCACCAGCACCAGCACGGGCAGCGCGGCCCAGTCATCCTCGGCGGGAACGCGCCAGCGCCGGCCGAAGCGCGCCAGCAGCCAGCGCACCGCATGAAAACCGAGAAAGAACAGCAGGAGCAGCAGCACCGCCGTGAACAGAAGCCCTTCCGGAATATGGTGGAGCGCGTAATGGCCCATCTCGTGGCCGAAGATCAGCGCGATCTCGTCCGGTGTCGCACGAGCGATGGTCGTGTCCCACACAACGACGCGCTTGGAGGCGCCGATACCGGTTACGTACGCGTTCAGGCCGGTAACCTTGTCGCTGGCGCGCATCAGAAACATGCGCTCCGGCGGGATCACGACGCCGCCGGCCCGCACCACCCGCTCAAGCTGCTCAACCAGCGCGGGATGCGTCTCGGCAAGCGGCTCAAAGTGGTTGAAGAGCGGATCGACCACCACCGGCGCAACCAGCACGCCGAAGACGACGCACAGCATCGCGGGAGCCCAGAACCAGAACCACCATCGCTTCGGCGAGCGCCGAATCACGAAGAACAGCAGCAGCACCAGCCCGCTGCCCACCATCCAGCTGAGCACCAGGCTCTTGGCGCGATCCGCAAGCCAGCTTGCCCACATCTGCACCGACTGGCCGTACGCGAGCGAAACCTGGTGCCCAGCGATCGCGAGCGGCAGGTCCAGCATCGTCATCGCGAGCAGCAGCATTCCGGTGAACAGGACTCCCTGTACCCAGCGACTCCCGCTCGCGCGCACCGCCGTGTCCCGCATCCTCGCCGCGGCCCCCGTGGTCAGCAGACCCAGCAGCACCAGCATTCCCCAGCCCTCGCCGGCAAACTCCAGCACCGTGCGGTCACGCGAGTAGCGGACCGCCTCGGCCAGTCTTGCAGGCGGCAAGGTATAGGCGGAGTTCGGCCGCCGTGCCGCCGCCAGAGCGATCGCCTCGGCATCTCCGGCAGGCGGCTGTGCTCGCATCCCGGGTGCGCTGCAGCAGAGCAGCCCGCACAGCAGCGCCATCATCCCCATCCGCCAGCGCATCCCGTTGCTCCCTTCTGCAGTGTGCCTCAGCCCTGCCCCAGGCGTCCAAGCGTCTTTTCCCGCGCGGCAGCGTCCCACCGTATGGCTATACTCGCCAACAGCCGCCTCGCAATCGCACGCGGCAGAACGGTCCCGACATCTCTCATGCGCTTATCGCTTCCCCCCGCACGTAGCCGTCCTGTTTTGCTCTTGCTCTCTGCCGCCCTGCTCCCGTCGGTCGCCTCATCGCAGACGCCCAAGGGCAAGCCCGCCGACTCCGTTCTGCTCACCGCCATGCAGGCCGAGCTCACGCGCGCCATGGGCGCGCTGGGAACCGCCCCGGGCGCGTCCAGCACGGCGCCGGGTGCCTCCACCCCCGCCGAAACGCCCCGGCCATACTTCCTCTCCTACTCCGTATCCGACTCCGACCAGGTCGGTCTCTCGGCCAGCTTCGGCGCGATCACCAGCGATACCTCTGCGCGTCGCCGCTTCGCCGATGTGGAGGTGCGCCTGGGCACGCCGGCCGAGGACAACACGCATGGCGACCACCGCAACTCCGCGCTGACCACCGTTCCGCTGCCGGTCACGGATGATCGGCCCGCACTCGCGCGATCGCTCTGGTACGCGACCGATCGCGGCTACGCCCGTGCGCTCGACGGATATCTGAAAGTGAAAACGGAGCAGCAGGTGCGCGCCAAGGAGGAGGATCGGTCGGCCGATTTTTCGAGCGAAAAGCCCGCGCACGAAATCCTGCCCGCCTCGCCTCCGCTCAAGCTGACCGGCGCCTCCGACCGCGACGCCTGGGAGGCTCGGCTGCGCGAGATCTCCGGCCTCTTCCAGCAGTTCCCCGACGTGCTCTACAACACGGCTTCCCTCGAGGCCTCTACCGAAACCGACTACTTCGTCTCGTCCGAAGGCGCAAGCGTCGCGACGCCCAACCACGTGGCGCGCCTCGTCATCGTCGCCCGCACCCGCGCCGACGACGGCATGGACCTCTTCCGCGCGGAGACCTTCGAGGCCGACGAACCCGCACACCTGCCCGATCAGAAAACGCTGCTGACCAAAACCCGCGCCATGGCCGAAAATCTCGAGGCGCTCCGCAAAGCGCCCATCACCGAGCCGTTCAACGGCCCCGCCATCCTCTCCGGCCGCGCCTCCGCCGTCTTCTTCCACGAGGTGCTCGGCCATCGTCTCGAAGGCCAGCGGCAGCGCGGCGATGAGGAAGGCCAGACCTTCACCAAGCTGCTCGGCAAGCAGATCCTGCCGCCGTTCCTTTCGGTCGCGGACGATCCCACGCTCGCCAGCTTCGAAGGCCATCCGCTCTCCGGCCACTACAGCTTCGACGACGAGGGCCAGCCCGCGCGCCGCGTGGACCTGATCAAGGACGGCGTCCTCGACACCTTCCTGATGTCGCGCCTGCCGGTCGCGGCCTTCTCCAACTCAAACGGTCACGGCCGCGCCGAGGTCGGCCATATGCCCACAGGTCGACAGGGCAATCTCATCGTCACCTCGTCGAAGTCGGTCTCCGATACGCAACTGCGACAGTTACTCATCGACGAAGCGAAGAAGCAGGGCAAAGCGTACGGCCTCTACTTCGAAGACATCTCGTCGGGCTTTGCCGTAACGACACGCCGGTCGCCGCAGGCGTTTTCGGTCATCCCGCTGGTGGTCTACCGCATCTACGTCGACGGCCGGCCGGATGAGCTGGTGCGCGGCGTCTCCATCGTGGGCACGCCGCAGGCCGCGCTCAATCGCATCGTCGCCACGGGCAATCATCAGGAGATCTTCAACGGCATCTGCGGCGCGGAGTCCGGATCCATCCCCGTCTCCGCCGTCGCGCCCGCCATGCTCGTGTCGGAGATTGAGACGCAGCGCCAGGCCCAGGGCACCGCTCGTCCGCCCATCCTTCCGCCGCCGTCGATCGCCCAGGCAGGCGCGCCCGCACAGAAGGAGGCGCAGTGAACCGACACGCCCGGCTCGCCTGCTTCCTGCTCGGGGCATCTGTAACATCGACAGGATCATTTCTCGCAAACGCTCAGGAAAAGCCGGCGGCCGACCCGATGCTCGCCGCCATGCAGGCGGAACTTGCGCGCGAGCAGACTGCGTTGCTCCTGCCCGGCATGCAACGGCCCTACTTCATCGAGTACCGCCTCGACGACATCGCGCGCTACGAGGCCATCGCAAACTACGGCGCGCTCACCCGCGAAGAGGATCAGCGCCAGCGCATCGTGCGCGTCACCGTCCGCGTAGGCTCGTACGAGCACGACAACTCGTCTGCCAAGGGGGAAGGAACCGTCCAGCTCGCGCCCGAAGAAAACAACCCCCTCGCGCTCCGCTACGCGCTCTGGCTCGCGACCGATGACGCGTACAAATCCGCCCTCCGCACCTACGCCGCCAAGCAGGCCTCGCTCAAACAGTTCCAGAGCGTGCGCAGCGAGGCCGACTTCGCGCACGCTCAGCCGGCGACGCACATCGAGCCGCTGCGCTCGATCGATCTGGACCGCGCCGAGTGGCGGCGGCGCATCGTCGAGGCGAGTGGTCTCTACAACAGCGCGCCCGAGGTGCGCTCCTTCGCGCAGACCGTGCAGTACGCCACCGCGAACGTGCGCGCCGTCGCGATCAACCGCATGCTCGTCAACACCGAAGGCGCCGTTGTGCGCGACGGCTACACCGGCTACAGCGCGAACATCTCCGTCGGCGGCCAGGCGGCAGATGGCATGCGTCTCGGCCGCGAAAACGGCTCGACCGCCACATCCGCCGCCGGTCTTGAAAGCTGGCCCGCCTTCCGCCAGCGCACCATCGACGACCTGCGCTCGTTTCACGAGCTCAGCCTCGCGCCCGTGGTCGCCGCGGAGGACTATCACGGGCCGGTGCTCTTCTCGGGCGACGCGGCCGCCGACGTTTTCAACCGGCTATTCGTGCCCAACATCGAAGCAGATCGACCGGATCCGGGCACCACCGCCCGCACCACCGGCGCCTACAACTCGTCGCTCCACTCCCGTGTCCTGCCGGATCTGCTCTCGGTCACCGATGACCCGACGCGCACCGAGTTCGACGGCATACCCCTGCTCGGCAGCTACGCCGTCGACAGCGAAGGCATCCCCGCAAAACGCGTCGATCTCGTG
>CALMVL010000083.1 GCA_937873265.1 uncultured Granulicella sp. | reverse complement strand
GACTCTGCGGCACTCAAAGGACTGTAGCGGAATCGACGGATCTTTGCTGTGGTGTGGGATAAAAAGCGAAGAGGAAAGCGCGCTCAGTATGATCGGACAACACCGGACCTGAAAGGGACAGCGCTAATTCAACTTGAACGCTCGCATTTTGAACATTACAATCATCTCAGCTTCCCTTTCTCGGTTAGCCCGACGCGGCCGTCGGGCTTTTTTTCTAAAACTTTGACACTAATCGTAATCGAACGAGTAGAGGCTGGTGATCGTCATCGCTCTTTGGGCTTCTCTCTAGCCGCTTTCATCTGTGCTCTAGATCGAGCGGAGTTACCGATGCTTCCCCAGACGGGTATGACCACATCCCCGGGTTCAGAAGTCTTCCTGGATGGATCATCACTTTTCAGCAGACTGCCCTTTATGCCCGAAGCGTTTGCTTTTGGCCCAGTGACTCTCGATTCGTCAATCACCGTCGTGATAGGGGGCGCAATCATGTATCGAAGCTGTTCATCCGTGTAGGTCTGCTTGTTACCCTGTCTGCGAATTCCCCGAAGAAGCATAAAACTCTCCTGGCGGCTTGCCGCTGTAATTGTATAAAGTAGACCGAGGTACTAACCGCTGGTTAATCCTGCCAGTCAGGATCCGCGAAATCTTCTCGTGCGTTGCCGAAGCCAGCTCCGCGCCTGCAGCGTACCCGTTAGTAGAACATGCCAGGAAACCGTTGTCATTCGACAGACTTAGCTCGGCACTGTAATTGCTGGCTCGCCGTGTTCAGTGTATGCAGTTTCGGGCAGACTCCACATACCACTTCCGTGGAAGCTCGGCACACTAAACTGAGAGGATTCTAAGGAGCACGTTTTCAGGCCGACGTTGACAACTATCGTTTGGTACTAAGATTGCGTGTTCTGCCGAGTAAATATGCTGCTAAAGAGAGATAAGAACCGGAATGAAAATAGGGCCGACCAGAGGGTAACCAACAGGGAGGCAATACGCTGGTCTCTAGAGGCAGCGTTCTGCCACACATTTCTCGCTTCTTGACAAGCTCTTGCGCGAAGAAGCCAACGCTGTACGCGCCGATCCAGCCCGGAATGGGTCATCTCTTGTTCAGAAGTCAGAGCTCTGCGATCTCCGTCTAAGAGCATTTGCTCTTCCGACAACGCACCTCGCATCCTCTCCGCATTCTGGCGCTTTCGTCCGACCCTAATAAGCGCGAGTCTCGTGCTCTCGACAAGAGCTTCTTCTGACGCAAGCTGCCGTTGTAGGTAGCCAAGTCGCATGCTTGCGATACTTCGCTCAGTCTGCGCCTGCTCAGTGAAGACGCCCTGATCGTAAAAGGCTTTCCGCTCTCCCCCCAGCGCCTTCAAGTAGTTTCTCCCGGTAACCATGGTGGCTACCATGGTTACAATAGTTGCGAGGCGGAGGATGGCGCGCATCATTAGGTACATTCATGCTGGCTTCTGTTCGACTCAACCCTAAGGGGTGTGAAGAGTCCGTTCGGCAGTACAGTGTGTCGCCTGTTCACCTCGGCAGGCCTGTTACTGTGTGTAGACCCCGCTCTGCAACTTTCTAGTCGAAGGAACACGATCTGTATACTCGGCGGCTGGCTTCTGACAAAATCAGTACGGCAGACATGTAGCCGTCGCGATCAGCTTCTCTCCGGAACAGTCGGTCATCTAGAAGGTATTCCACTGCATGCCCAAGTAGCTCAAGCGCTCTCCCCTGTTCTCGAGTGCGCCGGCGCGCCACCATTCCTGTTCCTGGGCCCCACAAACGTTGCTTGCGAAGCGTAGTCTTTTGCCTGCGCCTTTGAGACAACCATTCGAACATGACTTGACCTAACGGGCCTGTACCAGCAAACTGCCCAATGTCCTCCCGGTGCAAGCAAAGCGACGCCAGCGACGGAAGCATCAGGCGACTGCGACCCTACACCACATACACTACCCCGAACAATAGTCCCGATCAAGTGGCTAATTGACCGCAGTTCTCGCAGAGGGACTCTGGCCTCCCATTAGAACAAGGACAGTTCGACCCGCACACGGTGTCCCCTTCTGTTGTGTATAGTAGGCCTGTAAGGCCACGCTAGCATACGCTTATCGGCGACGTGGTAGCTATACCACAGCCCCTCTCGAGGGGGAGGCTTCGGGGTACGGTCATGAGGAATCACCAGCCTTACTGCTCGAAGGTCGACGTGACTGTCGGTCTTACACTCTGCTTATGGCGTGGACTCTGCAGACTGGCACTAGGGCTGATTGTGACACATGCTTCATGGGCGCAAGCGACCTACACCGCAACCAGAAACGCCGGCGTATCGGTCTTCGCAGGAGTGTCTGTCGTCTCACCTGACTACGCCAAAGCGCCTCTAGACATTGGATTGTCGCTCGGTGGTGACCTAAGTGGGTATTTCCATTTTCCGATCGTCCCTTCTCTGGAAACCCGTGTCACCCTGACTGAAGGGCCAGGGGTGAATGAGTATACTTATCTGTTTGGCGGCAGGGGACAGTTGATTTTGATACCACGCACCCCCCGGCTACACCCTTACGCCGACTTGTTGGTCGGATTAGGCGACATTCGGTTCCACCCAGTTGAGAACGGTTACTCGAGCGACAACTCACGAGTCTATTCCTACGGCGGTGGCCTAGATTGTGATCTCTTAAGCAACTTACAAGCGAAGGTGGACTTACAGAAACAGCATTGGAACACTGGAGAGATAGGATTTACGCCTACGGCTTTCACATTAGGAATGGTTTATAGGTTCGGCTTCCGATCCCAGGGGCAACCGTAAATCGCTCAAGCAAAGTCGCTTTTGTTTGTAGCCGAAAAATGGCTTAGTTGCGTTTAGACACTGTCCAGGGCATTCTCTCAGATCCAATATGGAGCAAAAGCAAACGACAAAAGCATTGTGCCGAGAAGGATGGGAACTCCGGGAGGAGGTAGGTATTGCGTGCCTTCCGAACTCAACCAAGAAGCTGGAAGAGCTTAAACTTTACGAGCGGCGGAAGGAGTATGCTTTTGCAGCGTGGAGAAGTCACGCCAAACGATGCCCTGTTTGTCAGGAATACCTGCTTAGCCGGTTCACTTTAAAGCGCGTGGTTGCAATTTGGAAGCGGTCATTCACTGCATGGTGGTCGCGTAAGTGACCATCATGCAATGACGAACTTGATGCGCCCTCTCTTCAACGGGGAGTGACTGATAGGCCCTAGCGAGGACGGCGCCGTGCAGTCATACTATGTAAGCGAGCGACCACTAGATTAGGTGACGAACCATGTACATCGGGAGCGTCGCAGGAACTGCCATTCGATGTATCTAGTCCCGCCAAAGAGCCGAAAGGATCCCATGCAGAGTGTAATCCCGTCGAAGCTTCGACATCCGCCCCTCTCCGTGTTCAAGCGACGAAAGAAAGGATCTGAGCTGGACGAAGCCGCATCAACTGTAGCTCACGCGATCAACTATCTCCTTAGCGAACATACGGCGGGTCGTGTTCAGGCCAACCGTGATGCCATCTCTCAGCTTTGCGAAGCCTACGAGAAACTCGCGGCTGCGGAGCATTATCAGCCCACCTCGAACTCTGTCATGAATCGGCTGTTATGGTTTAGAGAAGGGCAACAGCTCTTTAAACGGAAGCGGTAAGTGCCTCGCAACAGATGGGTGCCCGCTTGGGTCAAGAGCACCCTTTCAACGAAGCTCTACAACTTCTGTGTTACACAGATGTCTGTAATCCTCCCGATCTTGATGCAAGAAGCGCAGGCGACCGTGTCGCAAGCGGCGTATCAGAACAGGGGTATACCCCACGTCACCCAAATGGGTGATGGCACTCCCGCCGGTCCGCGTGTAAATCAATTCTGTCGGTTTGCTACTTAAGTGCTTTGCTGACCCAAGGTCGTGCCGCCTACACCGATACATGAGCGCTTCAGCCCAAGATGAGGTCTGCTCCCTGCCTTGTGACGGCGCTGCCGAACATAGCGGGTACCGATCTCGCCTGGAGGGCCCGCGGCCTCGGACGAAGCTGCAAGGGAGGTGTCATGCAGAAACCCTCGAACAAGACGGTTGATAGTGGAGTCAGCCACTCATCCGTCAAGAGCTACTTTGAAGTACACCCAATCGGCCCGGTACTCCTCAATGGCGCGGTGAGCTTGTTATTTTGGACGTTTGTCGCGACGGCGATTTACGCCATGTACGTCAAGATTGCGTCCGCTTCGACACAAGGTCCTCTTCCTGTCGCGCCCCAACACTTGGAAACGGATGCTGTTTCGCGTCAGTAACCTTCAGCTTCGCAAGGGGATTACGTAATCCGAGACTTGTATGGCGGTGGGTTCATCACGACTGCGTAATGAAAGCGGCAATGCTTTATCTGTTTACGCCGGAAACCTGACTACTCGAAAGAGTCTCCGCAGCGGGACATTTGGTGTTTTGCTGATACTGGCAGAGATTTGCGATTGCTTCAACCCACATCAGATCGATAGCATCTTCACTTTGTAACAGAGCGCCCCATGACGATGAAAGCGCGCGGTGCTGGATCGCTGGTGGCACATTGTTGATCGATGGTTCTAGCATGGAGGTTCCCCCCCATGCTTATCGGCCGCGCTGGTCGAAGCTTTATAGCTCTTTTGTGGGATAGTTCTCGCAGGCTGTATAACGCGCATCGCCTCTCTGAGAAGCTCATCGCTTCCGGCGGTGAGAAGCATTTAGAAGCGCTTCCATAACCACGGCGGATCCTCTAACAATGCGGGTTGCCGCCTGAGCTGATCCTCTTTTCATCCTGCAAAACAGCAAATCCGGAGCTGGCTCCGCGCCTGAGCCGGTCAGGCTGTTGGAGGAAATCGGCGGGGAGTGGGAACTGTCCGTTCCCAATCCCGCCTTTTACCGGCTATCGTTGTAGATCATGAACAGGCAAGCGATTGTGGAGCAACTCGATCGAGAGATCAGCCGCCTTCAGCAGGTCCGGGAGCTGCTGGCGCCCGCGACGGGGGAGAGTTCCCGGAACCCAGGCCGGCCGAAGCGCGCACTAACCACGGATTCCGCGGCTGGTACGCCTGAGCAGACCCGGAAGCGTCAGCTGACGCCAGAGGGCAAGCAGCGAATCCGGGACGCGCAGAAAGCCCGGTGGGCGGCTCGGAGGTCCGCAGCGGGACCGGTCACAGCCGTGGAAGAGGTGACCGCAAGCGAGCCGTCGGTCGAGGTGCCGGTCGAGGTGTGACTGCCCTGGCCGGAGTGGGGCTTTCTGAGCGGGCCAACGCCCGCTTTCAAGGCCCGTTCGGAGCTTGTGAGCGAAGCACTGGAAAAGCAGAAGGTGAATCTGCTCGGTCGCCGTTGGACCGATGGTGAAGCTGCTGACACAGCGTGACGGCTCCGGTGAGCAGAGCGATGGTGGAAACAAGAACACGAAGAATTTGCTGCAACTCGGGTAGGAGCCTCTGTCGACGACGATGGAATCTTCGCATGAAACCTCCGGAAGCGTTGTGTGTGTTGGGATCAATGGTTCTGGCCGTTCCCCACGAGCGGCGGCTCAGACGATCAGAGATCTTGATCTTAAGGATACAAAGCTGAGCGAACTGGCACGCCACCTTAACGCCGCCCGCAACGTACGCGAATGCAACCACATAGAACATCTCCTGAGGAAATCCCGGGATCGTGGTCTCAAGCGATGTCGATCCGTACCGAATCCGGTGCCGAGTCGAGAAAATCTTCCGTTCCCGGGTGACCAGGCCTGTATGCTCATACCGTTACGAGAGCTCGCCGGGGCTGCCGGCAAGCTCCGCTGGAGCGTACGTCGATGAATGTATCCGGTATGCTGGCCGACCTGAACCAGGAAATCGCGCGCCTGACGCGGATCGTGGATCTGTTGGGCGAGATAGGGCCGCCCGCAACACCTGGCCCGGGCCGACCTAAGAGCTCGGGCAAGCAAACAGGTGAGGCCCGATCAAGTCAGCCCTCGCCGGAGCGGCGATCGATGAGTGCCGAGGCCCGGGAG
>CALMVL010000082.1:6423-41034 GCA_937873265.1 uncultured Granulicella sp. | reverse complement strand
CGTACTCGGACAGGACGGGGAAGAGGGTGCCCCAGAGGACGGTGAAGCAGGCGGCAAGGAGGACGAGGTTGTTGAAGAGAAAGGAGGACTCGCGGCTGACGAGGGATTCGAGACGGTTTTCCGAGCGGAGGTGATCGCGCTGGCGGAAGAAGGTGAAGAGGCAGACGGCAAAGATGATGAGGAGGAAGGCGTAGAACCAGTTGCCGATGGAGGACTGCGCGAAGGCGTGGACGGACTGGACGATGCCGGAGCGGGTGAGCAGCGTGCCCAGAATGGTGAGCATGAACGTGGAGAAGATGAGCCAGACGTTCCAGTTCTTCATCATGCCGCGTTTCTCTTGCATGATGACGGAGTGCAGGAAGGCGGTGCCGGTGAGCCAGGGCATGAGGGAGGCGTTTTCGACGGGGTCCCAGCCCCAGTAGCCGCCCCAGCCGAGGACGGCGTAGGCCCAGTGCATGCCGAGGCAGATGCCGCAGGTGAGGAAGAGCCAGGTGACCATGGTCCAGCGGCGGGTGATGTGGATCCACTTTTCGCCGGGGTAGCGCATCATGAGGGCGCCGAGGGCGAAGGCGAAGGGGACGGAAAAGCCAACGTAGCCGAGGTAGAGCATCGGCGGGTGGATGACCATTTCCGGGTATTGGAGGAGCGGGTTGAGGCCGAAGCCATCCCCAGCGAGGGGGCCGGGCTGAAGGGCGAAGGGTGGAGCAGCGAAGTTGAGCAGCGAAAGGAAGAAAACCTGGACGCCGGCGAGGATGGTGGAGGCGTAGGCGAAGAGGCGGGTGTCGACGCGGTGGCGGAGGCGGAGGACGAAGCCGTAGCCGGAGAGGAGCAGCGCCCAGAGGAGGAGGGAGCCTTCCTGTCCGGACCAGAGGGCGGAGAACTTGTAGGCGGTGGCGAGGGAGCGGTTGGTGTGATGGAGGATGTACTGGACGGAAAAGTCGTTGGTGAGCGAGGCCCAGAACAGGGCGAAGGCGGCACCGAGGACGGCGAGGAAGCTCGAGATGCCGGCGCGGCGGGCGGTTTCGCCGAGGCGGAGGGCACCGGCGTCAGATGAGCCATGTGCGAGTTGTTGCCGCCATAGCGCGACGCCTCCGCCGAGCAGGGTATAGGCGCTCAACACGAGAGCGAGCAACAGCGAAAAACTACCAAACTCTGGCATGGGATGGGATGGCATCAGACCCTCCACCCTATTCTCTCAAGCGCAGAGGTTCACGGCAATTACGCCGGGGTCAGCGTGAAAGCGTGGACGGTTCCGCGTTGCCTGGATCAATGTTCCCGCTGCTGCTGGGTTCGTCTGCACACAGGGTATGAACCAGTGCCAAAAGACGTTCTGGGAGGAGTGGTTTGGTACGGAAGACGATGTTCAGCCCCTCGTACTCCGGCTCGGCTTCTTCGAGTCCGCTGATGACAAGGACAGGCACATCCGGGTGTGTCTGGCGAAGGTGTCGGACGAACTCGGCCCCGTTCATTCCGGGCATGATGTGATCGGTGACGACCAGACCGACTTCGGCTGGGAACTCGGCCGCGGCAATCTGCTCAAGCGCCCGGGCGGGACTGAGCGCTACAAATACAAACAGGCCATCGCGCCTGAGGATCGCTTGCCGTGTCGCCGCCTGAACGGCATTATCATCCACCAGAAGAACTGCGCGTGCCATGTGACGTACCAAGCTTCCTTAGTGAAACGTTGTAACGAACACGGGCCCCCGATACGTAGGAGCGCCTGCAAAGGTGGTCGTACCGAATAGATGCGGTTCGGATGTGCAATGTCGCCCCAGGGTCCGCGAGCAGGTCAAGTTGCTGTACTCCCACGGGAGACTTGCTAGACGGTGTTCCACAAAGTAGATAGAGTTCCGGCAGCGATCCTGTTTTGCGGAGGACGCTTCCTTGCGGGAGAGCCTGTGACACTTTCGATCATCGACTGGCTGATTATGCTGGTCTACTTCGCCTTTGTTTTAGGGATCGGTTTTGCCCTGAAGCGCTATATGCGCACGAGTAACGACTTTTTTCTTGCTGGACGATCGATCCCCGCGTGGGTCTGCGGCCTGGCGTTTATTTCCGCAAACCTGGGCGCGCAGGAAGTCATCGGAATGGGGGCTTCGGGGGCGAAGTACGGCATCATCACCAGCCACTTCTATTGGATCGGGGCAATCCCGGCGATGGTGTTTGTAGGTGTTTTCATGATGCCGTTCTACTACGGCTCAAAGGCGCGCTCGGTGCCGGAGTACCTTCGGCTGCGCTTTGATGAGAAGACCAGGGCGGTGAATGCGATCTCGTTCGCGGTGATGACGGTCTTCTCGTCCGGTATTTCCATGTATGCCATGGCGCTGCTGATCCAGACGCTTGGCCTGTTCCACGGCCTGATGCCGGAGGCCTGGATCTTCCATGTTTCGATCCTGCTGTCAGCGATCATTGTGCTGGGCTACATCTTCCTTGGCGGCCTGACGAGCGCGATTTACAACGAGGTTTTGCAGTTTTTTCTGATTGTGGCGGGCTTTCTGCCGCTGGTTTGGGTTGGGCTGCGCAACGTCGGCGGATGGCAGGGCATTAAGCACCAGCTGCCGGTGAGCATGGTGCACTCGTGGCGAGGGATGGGACATGCGAACACGAATCCGCTCGGGGTGGAATGGGTTGGCCTTGCGATGGGGCTGGGCTTTGTGCTGTCGTTTGGGTACTGGTGTACGGATTTTCTGGTGATCCAGCGCGCCATGGCGGCGGAATCGCAGGACTCGGCCCGGCGTGTGCCGCTGATCGCTGCCGTGCCGAAGATGTTTTTTCCGTTCCTCGTGATCCTGCCGGGGCTGATTGCGGTGAGTATCACGTCGGGGATGCGAACCGATGTGCCGATCGCAAGTTCGCGAAGATCGGCTCCGGCGATCGGCGGGGTGGTCGCGGGAGCCGCGGCAGGGGACGCGGTGGCCAAGCTGGGGAGCAAGACGGACGCGGGTCAGGTCGTCCAGGACGAGCACCCACATGGGCTCATTCCGCCGAAGACCGACCCCATCAGCGGTCGGCCGGTGCTGGACAGCGCAGGGCAGCCCGTTTACAACTACGACCTGGCGATTCCGGCGATGCTGCTGCACTTCTTTCCGACGGGGATCCTCGGGCTGGGATTGACGGCTTTGCTGGCAAGCTTCATGTCCGGCATGGCGGGGAACGTGACCGCGTTCAACACGGTATGGACCTACGACATCTATCAGTCGTATATCAACAAGCGCGGCACCGACGAGCACTATCTCTGGATGGGGCGGATGGCGACCGTGGGTGGAATCCTTCTCTCGATCGCCGCCGCGTACGCGGTGACCAGTTTCAATAACATCCTCGATTCGCTCCAGCTGATCTTTTCTCTGGTGAACGCGCCGCTGTTTGCCACGTTTCTGCTCGGTATGTTTTGGAAGCGCACCACGGGACATGGAGCGTTTTCGGGTCTGATCGCGGGTACCTTGGGCGCTCTTGTGCACCATGGTCTGACGCTGCCTGTGGACGCTGTGCCCGGTATCCACGGCGGCTGGATCGCGGTTGTGCATCGGTATCCGAGCGACATGGCGCAGAATTTCTGGACGGCAATCTTTGCGTTCACCATCAACCTCGTGGTCACGATCGCCGTGAGCCTGCTCACCAAGCCTCGGCCGGAGCCGGAGTTGGTGGGCCTGGTTTACTCGCTGACACCGAAGCCTGCGGACCAGCACCTCACCTGGTACCAGAAGCCGGGGACGCTGGCGATCGCCGTTCTGGCCGTGCTGGTGATGTTGAACCTGGTGTTTGCGTAAAAGGAGATACACGCATGGGACTGGATATTCGTATTCCGCTCGGCCTCATATTTCTGATTACCGGCGCGATCCTGTCGGTCTTTGGTGTGTTTACGCGCCACAGCGCGATCTACTCGAAGTCCATGGGCATCAACCTCAACCTCATCTGGGGCAGTCTGATGTTTGTGTTCGGGCTCGTGATGTTTCTGGTCGGCCGGCGGCAGCGCTGGCAGGATGACCCCGCGCCGCCGCGGCCATGGGAGCGAGCCGAGTCCCAATCCCCAAACCGGCACTGAGCCCGCGGAAAGCGGACCGAGCACGGCTGCACTTGAGATAATCGAACGATGAAGCGCCGCGTGATTGAGCAGTACGAGTTTGTCCGCAAGATCGGTGCGGGCGGCAGCGGCGTTGTGTTTCTGGCGAATGACACCCTGCTGCAACGACCGGTGGTGATCAAGCTGCTGAAGCGGGGCACGTTGACACCGGAGCAGATGCGCACCACGCAGCTGCGCGAGGCGCGGCTGGCCTCGGCGATCGACCACCCCAATGTCTGCGCCATTTATGAGGTGGGTGAGGCTGAGGACGAGGCGTTCATCGTCATGCAGTACATCCCGGGCAAGTCGCTCGACAAGGTAATCGGCGAGGGGCCGGCGAATCTGCAACTCGTGCTCTCGTGCGGGGTGCAGATCTCGGACGGCCTGGCCGCGGCTCACTCGCTCGGGATCTTTCATCGCGATCTGAAGCCAGCCAACGTGATGCTGACCGATGGTGGGCTCATTAAGATCCTTGACTTCGGCCTCGCTCGCCGGCTGAACCCAGCGGAGGTGGACTTCGACCCGGCCAGGCCTGCTACCAAGCGCAATACGGACATCCCTGCCACGTACACCGCGCGTGGCGGGACGATCGCGTATATGGCTCCGGAGCAGTTCGTGACGGGGCAGTCCAGCGTGCAGTCGGACATCTTTGCCCTCGGTCTGATCCTCTACGAACTGGCCACGGGGCGGCATCCGTTTCACCGTCCGGATGCGCCGGAGTTTCAAAGCATTCGCGCAATTCAGTTTGCCGATCCGCCGGCCATTCGAGAGATTGCCCCCGATCTGCCGGTTGAGCTTGAGAGCGTGATTCTGCGCTGCCTGGAGAAGCAACCATCGGCGCGCTTTTCGTCTGCGGCGGATGTGCGCGAGGGGCTGCGGACGGTGATGCGGGCCATGCAACTGGATTCGGTCGTCTTGCCCGGGGACGGGCTAACTCACCTGAATGCGTCGCAGGCTCGGCGTCTCGGCTCCGTGGCGGAGGAAGAAAAGCGTTCGACCGGCATTCTGTCGATGCTGGCGGAGCGGTTTCGCGAGCCCGCCGCGACGGCGGTCGGCAGGCAGAACACGATCGTGGTGCTTCCGTTTGTGAATTTTGGACCGGCCGATGTTGCGCCGCTTTACGGCTACGCTCTGGCGGACGCCATCGGGGCGCGTCTGGCGCGTATGCCCACGCTGGTGGTACGTCCTTCCAGTTCGCTGATGACGGTGCCGACGCAGCAGCTGGACCCGCTCAGCATCGGCCGCAAGCTACTGGTTGAGTTCGTGCTCGCCGGGAACTTTCTCCGTTCGGAGAAGGGATTTGATCTAAATTGGCAGCTGCTCGATGTTCCGGGGCAGAGCGTTCGCGCCGGCGGATCGATCAACGTAGCCTCGTTCGATCTGATCAGTGTGCAGACGGAGATCTGCAATGAGGTGTTCAGCACGCTGCAGGGGTTCGGCGACCTCCGATCGCCCGGAGATCACACCCGAACGCCGTCCCTCGCGTCGTCCCTGGGTCAGGCGCTCTCCGAGGAGTACCTGCAGGCGCGTGCGGTGCTGTCATCCTTTCTTTCGCGCACGGGAAGCCGGGACGATCTGGATCGCGCTCGCGAGCTGTTTCAGTCGGTCGTCCAGCAGGACAAGGACTTTGCTCCAGGCTGGTCCGGCCTGGGCATCACGCATCTGCAGTATGCCCGGCACGGCCTGGGCGGTCAGAAACATGTGCTGGAAGCGCGGCGGGCTTTTGATACAGCACTGACGCTTGATCCGACATCCGTCGAGGCGAACCTGTATCGCGTGTACATGCTCCTGTCGCGAGGAGAGAAGGAGTCGGCGCGGCACGGCATTGAGCGCCTGCTGCAGACGGCGGCGAACGACTGGAATGTGCACCTGGTTGCCGGCACCACGCTGCGGGGCGACGGAATGTACGATGACGCGCTCGACCAATTCAACATTTCGCTGCGGCTGAACCCGGCCAATGCGGCGATGATCTACAACCACCGCGCTCGCGTGTACCACTACCAGAACCAGTTGGAGCTGGCGTCCGACGAAATCGAAAAAGGGCTGACGCTTGAGCCGAGGCAGCCCCTGCTGCGTATCTCGCTTGGCTACCAGCAGATGCGCTCCGGAGATCTGACGCAAGCGATCGAGACGCTTGAGTCAGCGATTCGCGACGACGATTCGCTGCGGATTGTGTACCCCACCATTGCGCTTTGCTACGCCCAGCTCGGCGATCGCAGCAAGGCGGCCAGCTTCATTGTGGATGAGACGCTCTCGGCGGCCGAGGCCGACAGCGAGATGGCCTACCGGCTGGCGACCTACTTCGCGGTCGAGGGCGATGAGTCCGAGGCGCTGCACTGGCTGCGCCGAGCGATCTACCTGGGCAACGAAAATTACCCGTGGTTCTCAATCAATCCAGCATGGAAGCGACTGAACGGGCATGCCGACTTCGAGCGCATCCTCGAAGACTTGAAGAAGAACTTTCGACGCAATCAGAAGATCTGGCGGCGGCTGCTCGCGCAGATCCCCGAGTAGGCGAACTCTACGGCTGACCGGCCAGCGCGGCATGGTCAGCAGCGATGCCGGACGAGGCACCGGGCGCGGCGAAGCTGTGCAAGTTGGCGCCTTGAGGCTGCATCGCCATGGGCTCCGTGAGGCTGAAGATGAGCCGGGCTTCGGCCGGCAACTCCGCCTGCCGATCCTGCTTGAGCCAAACAAGGGTGCTTGCGCCGGCGCCGATGCTCGCGCCGACGACCGCGCCCACGCCGCCGCCCACCATGGCTCCCGCGACGGCCGCGACTCCTGTCGTCGCCCCGATCACGGCCAACGTCTCCTTCGGGTGATCTTTGCGCACCAGCGACCCTTCGCGGTCGACGTCCGTGTTGTTCAGGCGGTCAGAGTCGATCAGCTGCGCCCGGATGTTGTAGTGGGTTCCGTCCGGAAGAACAACGCTGTGCGCTTCAAGATGCAGCAACGCCCGACCGGAAATGCGGCGTCCGCTGTGCACCTCGGTCACGCGGCCCTCCATGATGGAACCGGCGGGCAGAACCACGCGGCCGTTCTTCTCAACCGGCTGGGTGAGCTCGGCAGAAAAGCTTGAGCCGGCGGTGGTGGTCAAAGTCGAGAGCGGCTCCCGCATCTTGACGTGCAGAAGTGTGCCTTCACGGACCTCTCCGGGCACATCGGGAACGCTGGTAACAACTCTGCCATCAGGGTCGGCTGTCGCTGCGGCGGCAGCTTGGCCAGCAAGCTTTGCTCCGGTGTACGGGACGTAGGGGCCGTAGGTTTCGGTTTCGGGGCGCTGCTCCGGTGGTGGAGCCGGGGCGGCCTGCGGCACCGCGGCTGAGGGCTTCGCGGGGGCGACCTTGACCGTCACGGTCTCGTCTGATGTGGTGTTGATGATGACGGGATCCGGGTGCGAGACACCGGTTGTGGCGGAGGTCTGCGCCGGGCTCGAGGTAACGGTGATCACCATGGCGACGGCGGCGAGCGGAAGCTTCATACGAGATCTCCTGACACAAGGATTGCAAGACGGCGCAGCGGTGGCCGGGTAGAATGAGCTTAGTACCTTCCCTCAGTCTACGGCGCGATTTGCGGTAGATGGAACCGATCGAGGCAACATCGCGTGTCGCCCGAGCTCGTGGCTGGAACTGTCGACGCGGTGGCATCCTCTGCAGGGGTCATCTCTTTGCTAGAATCCCACCTGTGAGCCGCGAGGAGAAGGTCGATCTGATTACATCCATCAAGACCTCGTCCGGCAATCCGTTTGCGGTGGATCGCCGGCCGAAGTTGAATGATCGGCTAAGTCACCGGGTTGTTTCGGCGCGGCAACATTCAGACAGACACAGGAGCTACATGACAGAGATTGTCTCCATCCACGCCCGCGAGATCCTGGATTCGCGCGGCAATCCAACCGTGGAGGCTGACGTGGTGCTGGACGGCGGCGCTCGGGGCCGGGCCGCGGTGCCGAGCGGCGCTTCCACAGGGCAGCACGAGGCCGTGGAGCTGCGCGATGGGGACAAGCGCCACTACCTGGGACGTGGGGTGTTGAAGGCGGTGGAGAATGTTGAGAGCGTACTTGCCCCGGAGCTCACGGGCATGGACGCTTCGAACCAGCGCTTGATCGACGCGACGATGGTTTCCATCGATGGAAGCGAGAACAAAGGACAGCTCGGAGCCAATGCAATCCTGGCGGTCTCGATGGCCGTCGCCCGTGCGTCGGCCGAGGCGCTCAGGCTGCCGCTGTACCGCTACCTTGGCGGCGTCAACGCTTCGATTCTTCCGACGCCGATGATGAATATTTTGAATGGCGGATCGCACGCCGATTCCAACGTTGATTTCCAGGAGTTCATGGTGATGCCGGTGGGCGCGGAGAGCTTTTCGGACGCGCTTCGCTGGGGCGCCGAAGTCTTTCACACGCTCAAAGGTGTGCTCAAGAAGAAGGGATACAACACCGCGGTCGGGGACGAGGGCGGATTCGCACCGTCGCTTGGCTCGAACTCGGAGGCAATCGACCTCATTCTTGAGGCGATTTCGCTGGCGGGCTACACGCCCGGCGAGCAGATCGCCGTGGCGCTCGATCCGGCCGCTACGGAGTTCTACGACGCAACTACGGGCATGTACGTTTTCAAGAAGTCAGACGGCTCACAGAAAACTTCGGAGCAGATGGCTGCGTTTTGGGAGTCGTGGATCCGCCAATATCCGATCGTCTCGCTTGAAGACGGGCTCGCCGAGGACGATTGGGACGGATGGAAGCACCTGACCGCGCTGATCGGCGACAAGGTGCAGCTGGTGGGTGACGATCTGTTTGTCACCAACACGCAGCGACTGCAGCAGGGCATCGAGCAGAAGGTCGCAAATTCGATCCTGATCAAGGTCAACCAGATCGGCACGGTTTCCGAGACGCTCGAGGCAATCGATCTGGCGCGCCGTTTCGGGTACACCTCCATCATTAGCCATCGGTCGGGCGAGACCGAGGATACGTTTATCGCGGATCTCGCGGTGGGCACGGGGGCTGGGCAGATCAAAACCGGGTCCGCCTCGCGTACCGACCGGATCGCCAAATACAATCAGCTGCTCCGCATAGAAGAAGAGCTCGGCCAGTCCGCGGAGTTCCTGGGTCGTGAAGCGATCAACTGTGCGGATTAACCTCTTTCAGGCATCAAGCGGTACGGAGTTTTTCATGTCGAAGCAATCTCTTCTTTTGGCGGCTGCAATGCTGCTCTTGTCCTCAGCTGCTACCCTGGCCCAGACGCCGGCGAGCTCCGTGCCCAGCACTCAAACATCGCCTGGGACGAGCACCCCGAAACTGCAGCCGCGGGCTCCCGGCGACGTACCGCCGCCGGAGCACCCGGCCACGCCCGAACAGATCCGGGAGTATCTTGACCTGACGAAATCGGCTGAAAACGCTCACCACGCGTACGCGCAGTTGGTTGCACAATCCAGGAATCAGGCGCCTGCCACGTTTCCCGCAGACTTCTGGTCGGATTTGAGCAGTGCCTTTAACGGCATCGATGTTGTGGCGGAGCTTACGCCGGTCTACCAGAGGTACTTCTCGCAAGAGGATATGGCCGCGGCGCTCGCGTTCTACAAGACGCCCGCAGGCAAACGGGTCCTCACCGATCAGCCGCTTGCGGCGGTGGCCGCCGGAGACGTGCTGCGCCGGGACGGTCAGCGAGTTGGGCAGGAGACCTACGCCAAGCACAAGGCCGAGATCGAAGCCTCGCAACATCCGGCTCAGCCAACGCTTACGTCACCCTCGGGTACGCCCACGTCCCCGACGCTGCACTCCCCCGCAGACAGGCCGAGCGGTCCGCAGCCCCAACCCCAGCCGCAGCCCCAACCTCAGCCTCAGCCCCAGCCATAGACGATGCCGGCAAGACCCGTCGTTCTCACCATTCTTGATGGCTGGGGCTACAGCCCGCAGCTTCGCGGCAATGCCATCGCCCAGGCACGCAAGCCGGTCTATGATCGGCTTTTGCGCGAGTACCCGAACACCCTTCTACGGGCAAGTGAGCACTTCGTCGGTCTGCCGGACGGGCAGATGGGCAACTCCGAGGTCGGTCACCTCAACCTGGGCGCCGGACGTGTCGTCCGCATGGATATGACGCGGATCGACGCCGCCATCGCGGACGGGTCCTTTTTCTCGGACGCGACGCTGGTGGCGGCCATGGACCGCGCTGGGGAGCAGGGCAGGGCACTGCATCTGCTCGGCCTGCTCTCGGATGGTGGTGTGCACTCTCACCAGAGACACCTGTATGCATTGCTCCGCATGGCCAGGCAGCGTCAGCTCAGTCGAGTTTTTGTCCATGCCTTCCTCGACGGGCGCGATACGCTGCCCACCAGCGGTCTCGGCTACCTCGGGGAGCTTCGGCGGCAGATGTCGGAGATCGGCGTCGGCCAGCTCGCGTCCGTCTCCGGCCGCTACTTCGCGATGGATCGCGATCTGCGCTGGGAGAAGGAACGGCAGGCGTTCGATGCGATGGTCACCGGGTCTCCCGCGGGCGGAGTGTACCGAGATGCGGCGGAGCGTGTGCGCGAGCTCTACAGCAATGGCACCACCGACGAGTTCTGTCCGCCGTTCACCATCGTCGGCGAAGAGGGCACGCCTGTCGGTCCTATTCGCGACAAGGATGTTTGCATCTCGTTCAACTACCGGGCCGATCGCGTGCGCCAGATCACCCGCGTGCTCGCTCGCAATGTGTCGGAGGGGCTAACCGCGCAGGATGGACGGGATCTGCCGAAGGCGGACGAGTTGGAGGCGGAGATCCCTCGAACCTCAGCACCGGCTGGCCTCCACTATGTCTCGATGACGCAGTACGACAAGCTCTTCCGCGTGCCGGTCGTCATTCCATCGGAGTCGATGGAGAATCTCCTGGCGGATCGTATGTCCGACGCAAACCTGCGTAACCTGCGCGTTGCGGAGACGGAAAAGTATGCGCATGTCACCTACTTCTTCAACGGCGGGATCGAGAAGCCGTTTCCCGGCGAAGATCGCGCGCTCGTGCCCTCGCAGAAGGTCGCCACGTACGATCTCGCGCCGGAGATGTCGGCTAACGGCATTGCCGATGCGGTGATCAAGGCGGTGAGCGATACGGCGTTTGACGTCATCATCGTGAACTTTGCCAATGCAGACATGGTGGGACATTCCGGCAAAATGGAGCCTACGATCCGCGCCGTCGAAACGGTGGACACCGAACTGGGGCGCATCTACGCTGCGGTTCGGCAGCGCGGCGGCGCCATGCTGGTTACGGCGGACCACGGAAACGCCGAGATGCTGATCGACCCGGTAAGCGGCGGCCCTCACACCGCGCACACCACGAACCCGGTGCCGTTGATCGTGATCTCGGAGGACAGCAAGGGCATTTCACTGGGACAGGGCGGAAGCCTGCGCGATATATCCCCGACCATGCTTGCGCTGCTCGGTCTTGTGCAGCCGTCGGAGATGACGGGCGATCGCCTCATCCGGAAGGAACCAGCACCGGGCTAGAACTCGCGCCGGCCGTCCATCGCTCGCGACATCGTTACCTCGTCGGCATACTCGATATCGCTCCCCGCGGGAACGCCGGTTGCGATGCGCGTGATGCGTAGCTCCGGGAGCGAGCGTCTCAGCTCGTCCGCCAAATAGCGAGCCGTCGCCTCGCCCTCCGTCGTCGGTGAGGTTGCGAGAATCAACTCATCCGCCGTCCTCAGCCGAGCAAGCAGGTTACCGATTCGCAGCTGCTCTGGACCAACTCCGTTTACAGGGGAGAGCGTTCCGTGAAGGACGTGGTAGACGCCGGTGTAGCCTCGGGTCTTCTCGATCGTGGCGATGTTGGTCGGCTCTTCGACCACGCACACAAGCCGCTGATTGCGAATCGGACTGGTGCAATAGCCGCAAGGATCAACGTCTGTGATGTTGTTACACGTGCTGCACAGCATTAGCCGCTCGCGCAGCCTGACGATCGCCTCGGCCAGGCCACGAGCGTCCGCTTCGCTCGATCGCAGCACATGAAATGCCAGCCGCTGTGCGCTCTTGGTGCCGATGCCCGGCAGCTTACGCAGCTCATCGATGAGCCGCGTCATCGGCTCGGCAAACCTTGCCACTTAGCTCAGACCAGGCAGGTTAAGTCCGCCCATCAAACCGGAGACATTGGTCTGCATCGCCTCGTCCGCCCGCCGTCCAGCTTGGTTGACCGCCGCGGTGATGAGATCTTCGAGAAGCTCGAGATCGGATCCTGAGCTGCCGACCGCTGCTGGGTCGATCTTGAGGCGGAGCAGCTCTTTGCGGCCGTTCATGCGCACGCTCACCACGCCTCCGCCGGTCGAGGCCTCGACCACCGTGTCGACCAGCCGCTTTTCCATCTGCTCCTGCATCTGCTGCGCCTGTTCCATCATCTGGCGCATGTTGCCGAGGTCGCCGAAGTCCATGGTGTCTCTCTCCTGTTTGCTACGATGCGCCTTCGCTGAGGTCGATGACGTTGCGGATCTCCGCCTGAAAGAGGCGTTGCGCTTCCTGCACCACCGGATGCTCCTCCGCCTTGGCCTGAGCGGTGCCGGAACGCGCCGGTCTCGATCTCTTAGGTTTGCTCCCCGAGAGGGTTTCGGGGGTCGTCGCCGTAAACTCCAGCTTCAGCCCGGGTGCAACCTGTTGCAGCGCAGCACGGGCGGCCCTCTCTGCCTCCGCATTCATGACCATCGGCAGCATCCTCTTCGAGAGCTGCATTTGCGCGCGCACCACGCCATCGTTGCTCGTCCATGTCGCGTCCGCGAGGGCCTCCGCAGCTGAGCTTTGGCCCTTCATCGCCAGAAGGGCATCCACGACAGCCTGCCGCAAAGCTTCCGAACTGGATCCCGAAGCCGCTACGGGTGTGAGTTTAGGCAGGTCCGGAGACGACGGGGTCTTGGGAGCGGTTTGCCCGTCCTCTTCGAGGGCGTATAGGCTCATCGCCGGGGCAGTCTCCACGTGCTGCTCGTGCATGGTTGTGTCCGTCGCGGCAGCGATGGCGAGGGCCGGCGAAGCTGAGGCCGCGTTGGCCGTCGGCTCACTAGCACGGACACCGACCCGCGAAACCTGAGGCGCAGGGATGGGAAGACCTGAAGCCTGGATCGGAGCCGGCCGAAGCGGCGCGACCGGTTCGGCCTTGCGCGCCTGATCCGCCCGAAATGGTGAGAAGCCTGCGACCGCGTCGGAGGAGGCAGCCGGGATTACGCCGCGGGCCGGGTTCTGGATCGCTCCCACCGGCGTTGCCGGTGAGAGCGCACCCGCGGCTGCCGAGGGCGCCGAACCCGTCGCGGCGATCCTGCTCGCCGATGTGGCGGCGGTCGCTCCCGCCCCGACCTGGCCGACGGCTCCGGACAGCGGCAGCGCGCTCAGCACCTCCTCCATGGGCAGAAGCCTACGGAGGTGCACCAGCTTCAGAAGCCCAAGCTCGAAGTGGAACCGCGGCTCTTGGCGATACCCAAGTTCATCAAACGTCCGGAGCATCACCTGCAGGAAGCGCGTCATCTCCTCTTCGGAGAAGAGCGCGGCCGTCCGTCCCACGCGTCGCCGCTCATCCGGCGAGATTTGCAGCAGCGCGGCATCACCCCCGTCCGCCGTTGTGCCTTCACCGGTCACACCCGAAATCTTCGCCATCAGACAGTTCCTGAGGTAGCGCACGCACTGCCGCGCCAGCTGCGCCGGGCTGTTGCCGGCGTCCAGCATCTCGTTTGCGACCGTGACCACTTCCGCACTGCGGCCGCCATCGACCGCCTGAAAGATACGCTCAAAGACGGCGTTCGAGACCGTACCCATCAGATCGCGGATCTGGCCCGCGTCCAGCCGGGGCCGGCCCTCGTCCACCGGTGCGCTCGCGATCGCCTGGTCCATAATGCTCAGGGCATCGCGCATCGATCCGTCGCCAGCCTCGGCCAGAAGACCGAGGGCACTCTCGTTGGCCTCAACTCCCTCGCGCTCGGCGATCCCCCGCAGCTCCCGCAGGATGTCGGCCATCTTCACGGCGTGGAAGGAGAAGTGCTGGCAGCGTGAACGAACTGTCTGCGGAATGTCTTCCGGCTGTGTCGTTGCCATCATGAAGACGATGTGATCCGGCGGCTCTTCCAGTGTCTTCAGCAGCGCATTGAAGGCTGCATCGGTAATTTGGTGCGCCTCGTCCAGGATGTAGATCTTGTACCTGTCCCGGGCCGGCCTGTACCGGGCGGCATCGCGCAGCTCTCGGATCTCGTCGATACCACGATTGGTCGCCGCATCAATCTCAATGACGTCTACCGCGTTGCCCGCGCGAATCTCCGCGCAACTCTCGCAGGTCTCGCACGGCTCGGCTGTCGGTCGCCGATCGTCCCCGATGGGGGTTCGACAGTTCAGCGCCATCGCCAGGATACGCGCCACGGTCGTTTTGCCTATCCCGCGATGCCCGCTGAAGATGTACCCGTGCGCGATCCGTCCTTGGGTAAGGGCGTTCATCAGCGTCACCGTCACGTGTGCCTGTCCGGCGACATCGGCAAAATGCTGAGGGCGGTATTTTCGGGCAAGAACCTGGTAGGCCATAGGTGACGCGAGCGACATCGGCGAACCTGGCGCCGTACTCCCATTGTACTGTCCGGAGCAGTCCTATGAAGCGCGCGAACGAGGCTGCTTCGGAGCGCGCCTTCTCATCCTCGCCTGCTTCGCCCGGCGTTTCAACTCCTCCTCGCTGAACATGGTGCCGCGGCAGTTCTCCGCACCGCAGTGACAACCTGCGTCCTCATCCTCGGAGTCATGCAAGTGGTACTCGTACACCAGTTCCTCCCCAGCGGCGATGTCCCGAATAGCCGTAATGTAGATTCGGTTTTCTTCCTCCTCGGTCTCGCAGTTCGGGGCGCAGGAGTGGTTGAGAAACATGGCCGTGCCAAACCCATCGATCACCTCGCCCTGCTCACCAAAGGAGAAGAGATAAGTGACGACCCGGCCTTTGTAACGCTCATCGGCAGCGTCCTTACTGAAGCGCGGACCGTCGTATTCGAGCACGCGCTCTCCTTTGCGAATCGGCAGCATTGTGTAACAGCCCGCAGCGTGAATCGACGACGAGCGAATGATGAGTCCTGGACGCATCCGACACAGTCTCCTTTGCGGAAGGGATGCGCCCGGCGAAGCAGGCGACGGCCCAAGCACATGGTCAACGTACAGCGTAAAATAAATGCGGGATGAAACGTCAGCGGCTCTCACATCGACGCTTGCTTTCGCTCGCCGGTGGCTTGGTTATTGCGCTCTGGCACGGGCAAGCGCATGCTCAAGCGGCTCCACAGTCCAGCACGCCGCCGAAGTGCCCAGCGACACCCGCGCCCGATAACAAAGCCTGTCCGACTCCGGCGCAGCAGTTTCCCTACCCTGGAGAGAAGGACGACGTCCAGCCAAATGCCCCGGCACCGAGTGCTCCGGCACAGGTTCCATCGTCCCAGGCACCCGGCGCGCCGGTATCGCCGGACCGGCCTGCGCCTGCCAGCAGCACGACCGCAAGTCCCGCAAAACAGTTCCCCTACCCCGGCGAGGACCCGGAGTCCAGCTCCTCCAGTTCGAGCTCCAGTTCGAGCGCCGGAGCTGCAAACGACCCAAGTGCTCCGGACGCCAATAATTCGCCCTTGAAGGACGCCGGCAGCGACGGGCAGTTCAAGCGCCGCAAGCTGCCCAAGGTCGAACGGCTGCAGAGCGACGAAGACAGAGAGAATGAAGATCTGGATGTAGGGAAGTATTACCTCAGCTCCGGAAGCCCGATGGCCGCTTACTTACGGGCAAAGGACGCACTCAAGCTGAAGCCGACCGATGCCGACGCTCACTTTCTGCTCGCGCAGGCAGCCGAAAAGCTAAAGAAGCGCGACGAGGCGGTCTCGGAATTCAAGGCTTATCTGCAGCTCGAGCCGGATGGTGACCACGTCAAAGCTGCCCAGCACTCGCTTGCCGAACTCCACTAGGTCCTCGGTTCCTAGGAATCATCCTCGAGCAGATCCTCCTCATCGACGATGAAGCGCGGGTCCCGCGGTTCCGTCTGGGTGCCGGACGCGACCTCCGGCTCGAGCTCCTCAATAATCGGCAGAAATCGGCGGATGTAACGCAGCGGCTCCTCAGTCACCACCATCTCCCGCAGATGATAGCGCCAGGCATCCGGCCGGGTAAGCCGGCGTGTATAACCCTTGCGGGCAACCGTCCTCACCTCGCCATTCAACCCGCGGCGCGGAAACTCCTGCGCGGGTACCTGAAAGGTCATCCGGGCACCTGCTTTCCAAAAGCTCCTGGCAAACTCGGGAGAGAAGAGCAGGGCATAGTACCGTCGTTCCCCGGCCAGCGTCTCCAGAGCCTCGCCGCCGCCGCTCCAGCTGCGCCCGAGATGCCCGGTATACCACCGGCGAAAGGCGAAGCCATTCTGGCGTGCATGCCCCACCACTAGCTCGAGAAGTTCCAGCCTTGTCATCGTACCTCGACCGGCTCCAGGTTCTTGGATTCAAGCAAACGCGCTCTGTCTTTAACCCTGCCATAAGCAGAGTTAGGATGGAAAGCGTCAAACACACGGGGCATCTGCCCGGCAGGGATCGTGCATGCTTCAAACGTTTGCTTGGACCTTCAGGGTCGTTTCACTTTTTATCGCAGGAGTATCTCTTCAGCTCTTACCCGCCAAGGCCGTCGCACAGCAGACCGAACTCGCCGCCGCCGCGGCCCACACCGATCCCATCAATCTGACTCCGGTGGTTCGTGAAGCGCACCAGCACTTCTATAACCTGGACTACGATGGCGCGCTCTCGCGCTTCCAAGCCGTTGCCCAGGCCAATTCGCACGATCCCATGGCATTGGACTACGTGCTAATGGTGCTGATCTTTCGCGAGCTCTATCACCAGGACCTGCTGGATACGACCTACTACGCCCACGATAGTTTCCTGAGCTCGAAGCGAACCGTGTCGGTTCCCGACGCAACGCGACAAAGCATAGAACAGCTGACGAACCAGGCGATCAATCTTTCGGACGAGCAGATCAAGTCCGACCCGAACAACAAGAACGCGCTCTTTGCTCGCGGGTACGCGCGTGGCATGCACGCCGCATTTATCACTCTGGTCGACCACTCGTTCGTCGCGGCCGCGCGCCAGGGTCTCGCCGCTCGAAATGACTCCGAGCAGGTGCTGAAACTCGATCCCGCGTATGCCGACGCCAAAATGGCGATTGGTATCCAGCAGTTCGCCGTCGCCAGTTTGCCCCGTCTGGTGCGCATGATGGTCGGCATCGCCGGTGTGGGTGGAAGTAAGGAAAAGGGGCTCGATCTGCTCCGAGAGTCCGCGGCCCACGGCGTCGTTACGAACATTGAGTCACGAACCGCGCTCTCGCTCTTTCTACGCCACGATGGTCGATACGCCGAAGCGCTCGTGGTCCAGCGTGGTCTCGCCCAGGAGTTTCCCCGCAACTACCTCTTCCGCCTTGAGGAAGCCAATCTGACCAAGGACAAGGGCGACGGCCCAGGCGCGATTGCCCTTTACCGCGAGGTCCTCGCCGACGCCCGCAAGCCTGGCTACTACATCGATCCGCGGCTGCAGATGGCGTGGTTCGGCCTCGCAGACACGGAACGAGGGCAAAACGACATCCGCTCCGCAGCGCAACATTATCTTGAGGCCTCCGACCAGCCGAACTGCAGTGATTGGCTGCGACGACGAGCGCAACTCAATGCAGGGGAAATGTTTGATCTGCTCGGGGATCGCGGCAATGCCGTCCACCAATACCAGCTGGCCAGCGCCGGCGGCGGCGACCAATCGCAGGCCGACATGGCGCGACGATACATGCGCAACCGGTATACCGGGAAGTAGTCGCCTCCTACGTCCTTCAGCCGACCGACGCGGGGAACTTTCGTCTGCCGGCGACGTACGTCATGGTGTGACACAATCTGTCACAGGAGGCTGCGCATGTACTGTAACCAGTGCGGCAAACAGATCGAACCAGGCAGCCGTTTCTGTCCCTCCTGCGGCGTTCCCGTTCCAGTTGCGGCCGTCGTGGACGCCAGCTACGCCGGCGCGCCGCCTGGCGAGGTTCCGTTCAGTTCGTCGACCGGCAGCTCGTCGACCTACACCGCCGGCCCCGCACCGCCTCCACCGGCGGCTGGCCCGTCCTTCTTCACACCGCGAACGTCCCGGCTTGTCCGGCCGCGGTCACCTCGAGCCATCGCCGGCGTTTGCGCCGCGTTCTCGCTCTACTACGGCTGGGACCTGGTCCTGGTGCGTGTCATCACCGCCGTGGTCAGCCTCTTTTGGGGCGTCGGTATCCTGGCGTATATCATTTGCTGGATCGCTATCCCGGACGGCCAATACGCGCTTCCGCCTGACAGCTATCGCTAGCTCCCGCGTCCAGCCTTGCCGAACTCCCGCCCTCATCTCCGTCCGCAGCGACCCTTTTCCTATCGGAACCGAACACTCCACTGCGAAGCCGTGGCCTGCGACGCGCTCGCGAACGAGTTCGGGACACCGCTCTATGTGTACTCGGCGACAGAGATGCGCGCCCGGCTTGCGCTCTTCCAGAAAGCCTTCAGCTTCTGCCCGAGCACCGTCTGTTATGCGGTCAAGGCGAACTCCTCCCTTGCCGTTCTGCGCCTCCTCGGCAAAGCCGGGGCCGGTTTTGACATCGTTTCCGGTGGCGAGCTCGAACGTGTTCGCCGTGCCCATCTTCCTGCCCTGCGTCGCATCGTCTTTTCCGGAGTCGGCAAACAGGTTTGGGAGATCGATGCCGCCCTCGACGCAAACATTCTCCTGTTCAACGTCGAGTCCGAAGCCGAAATCGATCTGCTCGCCTCGCGCGCCAAACACCTCGCGGTGCAGGCTCGCTTCGCCCTGCGCGTGAATCCCGACGTCTTCGCCGAAACACACCCATACATCTCCACCGGTCTGCGTCAGCACAAGTTCGGCGTCGAGATCGGTCGGGCCCGCGAGCTGTACCGGCGCGCCGCCCGGCACACGCACCTCAGGGCTGCTGGCGTCAGCGTTCACATTGGCTCGCAGATCCAGTCCGTCGCGCCATTTGCCGCGGCGCTCGAACGCGTCGTCGACCTTGCCCGAGACCTGCGCGCGGATGGCCACGATATCCGCTACCTTGATGCTGGCGGCGGCTTAGGCATCAACTACACCGCCACGCTTGAGATCGGCAAAGCCTCTAACGCCCAGCAGCCGAGCCCCGCGCAGCAGGTGACCGAGTATGCCGCAGCCCTGGCGCCCGCGCTCGAGCAGATCGATATTCATCTTCTACTCGAACCGGGCAGATTTCTGGTCGCGCAGGCCGGCGCGCTGCTCACGCGCATCCTCAACGTCAAACAGAACGGCGGCAAAACCTTTGTCGTCACGGACGCCGGCATGAATGACCTCATTCGCCCGGCGCTCTATAAGGCACATCACGAGGTCGTCCCGGTTCAGCGCAGCAGAAAATCGCAGGCACTCGTCGCTGATGTGGTCGGCCCCGTCTGCGAGTCGGGAGACTTCTTCGCGCAGGACCGCATGCTGCCCGAACTGTCTTCGGGCGACCTCATCGCTGTGCTGGACGCCGGAGCGTACGGCATGTCGCAGGCCTCGAACTACAACTCCCGCCCACGCCCGGCGGAGGTACTGGTCGAGGCAGCCGAAAGCCACCTGATACGCCGGCGAGAGACGATGCGCGACCTGCTCGCCACCGAGCGTCTCCCGTAGTCGGCCACATGCTAAAATCCGAAGGTCTCGGCAGCTCCACGCCGGCGAAGATCATACCGAGGTACAGGCATGTCCGGCCATTCCAAGTGGGCCACAATCAAGCATAAGAAGGGCGCGCTCGATGCCAAGCGCGGCAAAATCTTCACCCGTCTGATCAAGGAGATCACCATCGCCGCCAAGAGCGGCGGCGGCGATCCGGACGGCAACCCCCGGCTCCGCACGGCCATCGTCGCCGCCAAGGCTGAAAACATGCCCGCCGACAACATCAAGCGCGCCATCCAGCGGGGAACCGGCGAGCTCGAAGGCGTGAACTACGAGGAGATCTCCTTTGAGGGCTACGGCCCCGGCGGCGTCGCCATCATCGTCGAGGTCACGACCGACAATCGCAACCGTGCCGTCTCTGAAATCCGTCACGCCTTTTCCAAAAACAATGGCAACCTCGGCGAAACCGGCTCTGTCGGCTATCTTTTCGCCAAAAAGGGGCTCATCGTCATTCCCAAACGCGGCGTCGACGAAGACAAACTTACTGAGATTGTCCTGGACGCCGGAGCCGAAGATCTGACGGACGATGGAGACGGTTGGCAGATCACCAGCAGTCCCAAGGACTTCGAAGCAGTCCGCGATGCGGTCAAAGCCGCCGGCTTTACGCCGGAACTGGCCGAGGTCACCATGGTGGCTTCCACGTACCAGAAGCTCGAGGGCCCGCAGGCCAGCGCCATGCTTCGCCTGCTCGAAACGCTCGAAGACCTCGACGATACCCAGAACGTCTACTCCAATTTCGATATGGACATGGCCGAAGTGACCGGCTGAGCCCCACGTACGCACAAGATGAAGCCGCCTTCCCCCGGCGGCTTTTCTTATGCGACCTTTCCTGCCAACATCGGAGTGCCTCTTTTGAACAAACCAACTCTCTGCCCGACGCGCCCTTTTCGGCTGTGTATCGCCGGTGCGTTCCTCGCTCTCTGCACCGTCATGGCACCTGCACAAGAGGGTGTCACAAAGCCGGACCCCGCCAGGCTTCCTCTCGAGATCGGGGCCATCGTTCAGGGTGGCAACGGCGTCACCGACAATCGCGACGGCTTCCACTTCATCATGGCCGGCGTCCATGCTGGCAAGGTGCTCACAGGCGACCACGGCGTGGGTCCACTTCGTGGTAGCTTCGAGTACGCTGTCGAACTCTTCCCCTACTGGCAGTCCTTCACCCCCAAGTTCCCACGCGCGAGCTGCACCGGCAGTGGCGTCAACTCCGGCAGTTCGTCCAATCCCATCAGCTGCTCGCCCTTCTACACGGTCGGAGGCACGTACACCGGCGTTTCCCTCACGCCGATTATTCTGCGCTGGAACTTCGCTGGCGGTCACCGTGTCACGCCCTGGATCCAGGGGGCCGGCGGCCTTCTCTGGACCAACCACAAGTACCCGGCCTACGGTTCTACTTTCCTCAGTCTCAGCAACGACGGCCCCAATGCCGAGACGAGCGTCTGGAACTTCACGCCTCAGGGCGGAGTCGGCCTTCATTACTTCCTCTCCCGCACTCGGTCGATCGACTTCGGCGCGAATGCGGTGCACATCTCCTCGGCCTCACTCGGCGACCGGAACCCTGGTGTCAATGCCAGCATTCAAGTCAATCTCAGTTACACCTGGTGGAGGTAGCCGGGTAAGCGCCCACTATGACACACGATGCCATTATCGAGTGTGTTCCGAACTTCTCGGAAGGCCTGGACGAAGCAAAGGTCCTGCGCGTCGTAGCGGCCATGCAGGTCGAGGGTGTCTCGCTGCTCGACTTTTCGCAGGATGCCGACCACAACCGGTCGGTGGTAACGATCGCGGGCTCGCCTGGATCGGTCATGGAGGCTGCCGTACGCGCAGCCGGTGAGGCTGCCAGCCTCATCGACCTTACCCGCCAGACCGGTGCGCATCCACGCATCGGTGCCGCGGACGTCATCCCCTTTGTTCCGGTAAGCGGCATCTCGCTCGCAGAGTGCGGCGCCCTCGCCCGGCAGGCCGGCATGCAGATCTGGCGTCGCTTCGGCGTTCCCGTCTACTTCTACGGTGCCGCCGCCACGCGTCCCGACCGTGTCCAGCTTGAGGATGTCCGGCGCGGCCAGTTCGAAGGCCTTCGCGAAGCCGTGAAGCGCGACGCCGCACGCCGGCCCGATGTCGGAGGTCCGGATCTCCATCCCACCGCGGGAGCAACTGTGGTCGGCTCACGACCCTTTCTGATCGCCTACAACATCTATCTTCGATTGGCCTCGGACACCGCTCGACCGCCTGCACCGAATCGCTCCACAGCCGTCGGGCACGGTGCCACATCCGCTGAGATCTCAGCGGCGCGCGCCATCGCCCGCGAGATCCGCGCCTCTTCCGGAGGCATGCAGGGCGTCAAAGCGCTGGGCATGGTCGCCAACGGCCGCGCACAGGTCAGCATGAACATCACAGACTTCCGCCTCACGCCCATGCCGCAGGTTTACGCAGCGGTCGTCTCCCTCGCCCGCAAGCACGGCGTCGAAGCCGACGAAGGCGAACTCATCGGCCTTGTGCCCGAGGCTGCCTTCGATTCCGCGGCCGAGTGGGTCGCGCGCATCGCTCGCTTTGACCCAACACACCGCGTGCTGGAGCGCAGACTTCATGCCCCCATGCCTTGGCCAAACTCGACTCGTGCCGAGTAACACGAAACGTTGCCGTCCATCCCCCGTCCAAGCCATAGAGAACACTTGCCATCCTTCCTCCGCAACGGAAGAATGGAACGAGTTGCGTCGCCTCTGCGCCAAGGAGTCTTGCCCGTGCGTCGTCCCCTTTTGTGGTCGCTCTTCTCTGCTGCCGGTCTCTTCGCCTGCTCTGGCCTTGCATTGGCGGCACAGCTGTCAAGCGACGGCAGAGCCGCTATCCCCCGAGATGTTCAGCAACTGATCGTCGTCGATTACCGTGCCATGCAGAACTCGCCGGCAGCCATGCAGCTTAAGGACAGAACGCTCCCGCCTGAGCTGAAACGGCTCGAAACCGCCCTGAAGACCTCGGGCCTTAAGGTGGATCAGGATGCCGACGTCCTCGCGTTCGCGGCTTTTCGCGCCTCGAACTCAGACCTTACGCACATCGTGGGCGTGGCGCAGGGACAGTTCCAAACGCGGCAGATCCTCGCCAACTTCGCCAAGGCTAAGACCAAGCCCGTCGTACTCCGAAATAACAATATCTACCCAATGGGCGCCGCCGGCATGAGCGTTGTCTTTCTCAATCAGACGACCATGGTCTTCGGCGATCGCGAATCCGTCAAAGCGGCACTGGATGCGCGCGACGGTATGTCTGCCAACCTGCTCTCAAACAGCGACATGATGAACGAGATGGCCGCCGTCGATCAGCGTGCCGTATGGAGTCTGCTCGATCAGAAGGGGACTCAGACCATGATGAAGTCCGTACTGGGCGAGGCCGCCTCGCTGGCGGACTACGACGTCGTACGCAACCGCATGAAGAGCTCCCGCTACACCATGGACTTCCAAAACGGCGTCAAGTTCGATATGGCCGTGATCATGTCCGACTCCCTCACCGCCGCAACCGCCGCAACCCTGATGAAAGGCGCGGCGCTGGTGAAGAAGACATCTGGGTCACCGCTCGAAAAATCCGCGCTCGACGAAACAACGATTGATTCCAATGCCGGCACTCTTACGGTCGCGTACTCCGCCTCCGATAGCCAGTTCGCCAGCCTGCTTTCTTCGCCTCTGTTTCAGTCCGTCGTGAAGTAAATTCGGCGGCATGCTCCCCAAACACGGCTGCCTACTTCGCCTGCGTCAGGTGAGGCTGCCACTCCACCTTAGCCTGCACGATGGTCACGATCAGGGTCCCCTCCGCGCCTTCGCTCAAGGCCGGACCCATCGACGTGTGTTCGTGTTGCGTGTTGTCCGTGTAGGTGAGCTTCGTCGGCCCGCTTCCCAGCACCTTGAATCGATACCGAAAGGTCGCTCCCGGAGCCAGCATCTGCGTGCCAAAGCTGGCGCTCGGGTAATCCACTTCCAGTACAGAAATCGGAGTCGACGTCCCATTCACCAGCGCCGCGTCGATAAAAGCAGAGCGACACCCAGACGCACTTAGAACTCCCATGCCGACGCTGACCATCCATAACCGACGCATGGTGCCAGCCTAACAGGGGGCGATTCTTCCACGAGGAGCTACATCGTTGCGGTCAGTGTCCGTGCCGTCAATACCACGCCCGTCCGCGAGTCGTGCAGCGTGATCGGAAATGCCAACACGCTCCACGTAACCTCCTCGTCCTCCGTCCGATCCACGGTCAATAAACCTCGCCGTGTCCGGTCGATGTACGTGACGCGGGTCCGCGGCACACTGAGCAGCACCTCTTGCCACCCACGTAGGAGCTCAGGGATCTCGTCGAAGATGCAGCGACCCGGAAACCACTCACGAGCGTGGCGCAGATAATTGGACGCAAGGTCATTGCAGTACAACCACGTCCCCCGGTCGTCGAAGATCTGCACCAGCACGTCCGCTCCGATTGCCTGCGCGATTCGCGAGTAGAAGAAATCCCGCGCATCCATCACCATCGGTGCGCCGTTCCGTTTTTCAGCCAGCAGCTTCAACGCGCTCAACAGGTCATTGATAGAGCTGAACCCCTTAAGCAGGTGCATGTCCTCGACCCCGCCAAACGAACGCTCGAGGGTAGCGGACAAGATAATGATCGGGATATGGGGTCGTCTCCGGCGCAGCAGAGCCGCCGCCTCGGTACCAAACTCACCGGCGCCGAGGTGGTAGTCCAGCACGGCAATATCCGTTTGATCGAAATACCGGATCGCTTCGTCGATCGACGAAGAAGCGAGCACGTCATACCCATTCTGGCGCAAGATCACCGAGCGAAGATGGAGGTTTTCAGGCTGATCGTCGAGCAGAAGAACGCGAATGCCAGCCAAATCGTGCCTCGCTGGTCCGAAATTGGGGGAAGCAGAATCCGTCATATCACGTACTCTCGCAGTCAGAGTAAATGGTTACTTAAGATTACTCTTTCTATCTCTGAGTGTACGCATCAACTCCGGCAATTGGTTTAAAGCCGCCATCGTTCGTAACCAGCGTCGGTTCTCCATTGCCGGATAGCCGCTGACCGTTTTGTCCGGCTCGACATCCGAGGGAACCCCGGATTGCGCTGTAACCACCACACGATCTCCCACCGTGCAGTGGCCGGCAACCCCAACCTGCCCCGCCAGGATGACCTGATCTCCAATCCGCGTTGATCCCGCCAGCCCCGTCTGCGCGCAGATCAGGCTATGACGCCCGACCGTTGATCCGTGTCCAATCTGCACCAGGTTGTCGATCTTCGAGCCGGTTCCGATGCGCGTCTCGCCGATCGACGCCCGATCCACACACGCGTTAGCCTGGATCTCCACTCGGTTCTCCAGCACCGCCCGTCCCGACTGCACGATCTTGTGCCAGCTCTGGTCCGCCTCCGGCGCGAAGCCGAACCCATCGGCGCCCACGACAGCCCCATTCTGCAGCACAACGTCATCTCCGATTACGCTGTATTCCCGAATCACCGCATGACTGTGCATCAGCAGCCGGTCGCCGATACGCGCGTGTGGATAGATCACGGCGTGGGGCAGAATGGTCGCCTGATCTCCGATCCAGGCACCTTCCATGATGACCGCGTATGCCCCAACGTGGGCCCCAGGTCCAATCGTGGCACTATCGGCAACGCTCGCCCTCGCATCGATCCCGGGCGGGAAAACGGGAGGCCGGTAGAAGAGTTCGAGTGCCCGCGCGAACGCCAGATATGGCTGCTTGGTTCGCAATGTCGGCGCCTCGACGTCAGCAAAATCCAGATCAACCAGCACTGCTCCCGCGAGAGTCGTCCGCGCGAGCGCCGCATACCGAGGATTCGCGACGAAAGTCAGCTCTTCCGGTCCCGCCTGCTCGATCCCCGCGACCCCGCGTATGATCCGTTCCGGAGCTCCGCCCCGCAGCTCCGCTCCAAGCCTTTTGGCAAGCTCCCCCAGCGCGTATGGCCCTGTGGACTCAGCAACGTCAGGTGAATGCATGACTTAGCTGGACCTCCGATCATGAGACGTGGCAGGTGGACCAAAGAGCTCCTCCTGCGCCTGCTGCGGCGGAACAGCCGAGAGTTCCGTCTTGCGGCGGGAGGGCGCCGTGACCACGCCCAGCACTTGCAGCGACGTCATCGCAACCCGCGGCACGTAAATGCGTTGCGTGTTCGATCGCGTATCCGGCGGCAGCAGGTTGAGCCCCGCATCGTCAAGCAGGTCATCGGCGAGCGACAGGTCCAGCGGCGCTAGCCCTTCCAGTAGATCGCCCGAGCGAAACGTAAGGCGCACCCACAATCCCTCTCCCCGCGGCCGCGCCAGAAACGCACGGCGTAGCAGCCTCTCCGGATTCGTTGTGTCGGAAAGGTTGAAGTCGCGCACATAGCTCACCATCTTCACATCGCCGAGCGGCACCGGGACGATCCGTCCTGCCAGGTCCAAAAGGGGCACAACCCCATCGGCCGCTTCACCGGAGCGTCCAGATGCGCGCCCGCGATCTACAATCCCGGACACGGCAAGGTACCCCGCAAGCAGGTCGCCCGTGAATCGGCGCACGATCACCTTCTTGTGCGAGGACGGCATGCGCTCTCCCGATTCTAAGGGCCGTTTCCATCCGGTACTACAAAAGCTCCACCCAAGTAGTCGCGTCGGCAACGCTGTGCTACCATAGGCTGTCGTTTGAGCGCTCGTAGAAGCAAGTAAGTTCTTCCGTGACTTGCACTTAGCTGCGAACTGAAAGCGCCGCGGATCCCTGAGGACTATGGCCGACAACATCTACCTGCTCGAAACACGGCTGTCCCGAGCGCAACAGACCGCGCTGGATCTGGTTCGGGATGTAGCCCGGCAAAATGGTCTCACGGTGTTTCTTGTCGGTGGAGCTGTTCGCGATCTGATCTCCGGCACGGCAGTCCGCGACCTCGATGTAGCCGTTCAGGGCGACGTCCGTACCTTGAGAAAAGAGCTGGAGACCGTGGGTGCGGTGGTCGTCGGCCAATCAGACTTTTGGCAGTCTCTTTTCCTTGCTTTGCCTGGCGGAGTGCGTTTGGAGGTCAGCAGCACGCTGTCTGTCACGTATCCGAAGCCGGGAAAGCCTGTCGTTGCGCCCGCTACCATTCTCGAAGATCTCCGCCGGCGCGACTTCACCGCCAATGCCATGGCCCTC
The DNA here is from genome assembly GCA_937873265.1 of uncultured Granulicella sp. GTDB lineage: Bacteria > Acidobacteriota > Terriglobia > Terriglobales > Acidobacteriaceae > Edaphobacter. Next base: position 14,144 of record CALMVL010000082.1, on the reverse strand, counting down.
TCTCTCAACGAGGGCTCCTACGGCCTGCTGATGGATCCGCTCAACGGTGTCGCTGACATTGAGAACCGCCAGCTAAGGCTGGTTAGTAATTACGGCTTCATCGAGGATCCGGCGCTTATCCTTCGCGCAGCTCGCTTCATGGGACGGCTCGGCTGGACGCTTGAAGAAAAAACCCAGGCCCGCTACGAGACCAGCAGGGAAGACGAGTACATCAAAGCCCTCGACGGCTTCCATCGCGGCTACGAAACTGAAGAGCTCTTCCACGAAGAAGATCCGTTGCGGGTCATGCGCCGCCTTGAAGAGGAGGGCTGGCTCTCCTTCCTCTCCCCGGCCCTGAGCTCTGCGAAGGTGAATGCAGCCGAGCTGCAGCGGCTCCGAGAAGTTCAGTCGCAACTGCAACTCCAGGGCGTTACCCCAAATGCCGCCGCTCTCAGCTTTCCGCTGCTCACGGCCAAGCTTTCGGCCGAAGAGGTTCAGAATCTCAAAAAGAGCTTTCCGCGCCAGGGCTTCGTCGCTGAGATTGAGGCGCTCGACGCCGCCGGCAAGGAGTTTGCCTCGCAGCTCATCAGCAAAGCCGTCGCCCAGCCCTCGCAGGCTTATCAGCTCATCCGCAACACCTCTCCCGAAGCCGTGCTGTGGGCCGCGTTTTACTCGAAAAACGCCAACGTTCAAGCCAAATTCAAGAGCTTCTCCACCGACTGGCCGCAGGCCCGGCAGCGCCTGCCTTACCCGTTGTTGCAGGAGATGCGCATCAGCCCCGACCTTCCCGGCTATGACGATCTCCTCGAGAAGCTATTTTTTGAGTTGATGGACGGCCGCCTCGATACAAGCGAGGCCATGAAGGCCTTCCTTGAGCCATACTCGCCACCCGCGCCGCCGCCTCCCGTCAGCCTTCGCCGTGCCCGCACCTCCAAGAAGGACAGCAAGCCCTCGCGCAGCCGGAAGAAGGCGCAGGCCGCGGACAGCGAGGCCGAAGGTGACTCAGACCAACTTGTTACGCCGGACATCGAGCCGCAAACCGTTGCCGTCGAACCGGAGCAGGCGCAGGCCAGCTCAATCGCTCCAGACGTTGTACCCGAGGCGGCTCCTGCGCCGAAGCCTGAGCCAACCACAACACTCGAAAAGGCAGCTTCCGAAAGGTCCGCAAAGACGCCCAGAAAGCAGCCCGCATCGCCGGCCGTCCAGATAAGCGTTCCGCCTTCCCCGGCGAAAGAACCGGCAGCGAGTCGGCCTGCCGCGCCATCCTCAGCAACGCGGGTCGCCGCCAAGTCTCCGGCCCAAAGGTCAGTGGCCGCGAAGTCTCCTTCGAAGCAGTCTGCCCCGAAGCGGCCGGAAGCGAAGACATCCTTAAAGCGCGCGACAACGCCGCCGGCCAAACCCGTCAAGGCGAAGGCGGCCAGCAGTAAGAGCGTTCCGCCGACGAAGAAGCTCGTACCCAAAAAGCAGCCGCCGACGAAGAAGCCCGTGCCCGCCCCGTCTAAGAACGCCTCTGTGTCAGCAAAGAGGGCCTCATCGCCCGCCGGCGGAAAGAAGCAGACCAAAGCCTCGCCCCCGAAATCCGTCACGGTCAAACGCAGCCGTTAGTGAGCGGGCGTGCGGTGCTCGCTGTCAGCGGTCCGGGAACGCCAGCGTCTGGCAATCGGTAGCTTCGATTCGCCATCGGTCACCCTCCCACACGGCGCGCAGCAGGGCGCCTTCCCGGTCACCGCATCGCACTTCGGTCTCCGTTCGTGTACACGGCAGGTGGTCCACCCACACGAAGGCCTCGCGACGAAAGCGGGAAAACGCGACTCGTGAGATCTCAAAGAGATCGGCAGCTCCGTCCGGTATCGGCGCATCGTGAGACCGCAGCAAGACCGGACGCCCGTCCGAAGTTCGCAGCCAGTCTTCCGTAACATTCTTGCTTAGGTTCGTCTTTGGGGCTGCATCGAAGACCGCCCGCATGTGCCGGGGCAGACATCTGCTGAACTGCAGCCGAGCCTCATTGAGGGGAAGCGTTTCCGCCCCCACCATCACCGTGTGAGCGGCTACGGCCTCCGTCTCAAAGGCGAGAACACTGCCCCATACCGCGTATTCGGCCGAGGTCGGTTCGGTTGGTATCGCGGGCGGGCGGCAGCCCACCAGAGGCAACATGAGGCACAGAAGCGACAAAGCACGACGCACGCCGGAAGAATAGCACTACGGGTTCTTCCGAAGCAGCACGACTCCAGCAACGAAGACCGTAACCGCGGCGCCGATCAGCAGCAGAATCGCATGTCTGTAGGCAGTCTGCGTGGCGGCGGGCGTCGCCGCAGTCGCGTCCGCGCATTGCGCGCACCCTTGGCCGTGAAGTGAGGCCGCAGCCAGCACCAACAGCAAAAGGGGCAGAAGCACCCCCATGCTCCGCCGAGTCACTGAAAAAACGCAAGCAACGCGAACAGAAAGACCCAAAGAACGCCCATGGTGTGCCAGTACCACGCGGAGCAGTCCACCAGGATCTGCCGTGTTTCCAGCTGCCGAGAGAAGAAGAGCCCGTAGAGCGCGATCAGCAGCACACCGATGCCAAGAAACAGGTGAATGGCGTGGGTGTAGGTGATCAGGTAGAAAAAGTGACTGGACGGATTGGAAGCAAAGAAGACATGCTGAACCGCAAGCTGCTTCCACGCCAGCGCCTGTCCGGCCAGGAACAACAGCCCAAAGAAGACAGTCGCTAAAAGGAACGGAACCGCTCGCCGCGATGTCGGACGCCCCAGCCCGAACCATTCTTCCATCACAAACTGCTCATGAAACATTCGCCGCCGCGCGATTTCCACCGTGAGGGATGAGATCAGCAGCACAGCCGTGTTTAGCCATAGCACCGGCGGAATCGTCGTCGGCAGCCATTCATTGATGTAGTGGTTGTAAGCATTGAACCGACCGGAATTTTGCGCCACAAAAAAGGTGCTGACGATCGCGACAAAAAACATCAAGTCGCTTGCAAGCGCAAAAAAGAGTCCAAGCCGGTAGGTGCGCAGTCGCTCCCGAGGTCCACGCCGCCCCTGCGGACGATTACTCCAGTTATCGCCGTCTCCGTTGCCGCCCGTGCGCTTGTCGCCCTTGTCGATGGGTGGGCGTCGGCCAGAACCGTGGTCGTGGTCCTCGACTCGTCGTCCATGCTCGCGTTCCGTGCCAGTGGGCGTAATGGTAACCGGCATGTCAGGGCCCCTTCAGATCGGCGGTTGGTCTTAGATTACTCCGATTTCGGCTCCGTTGTGTCAGCCGAATCCCACTGTGGAAGAAAGTGCCAGCCGTTGTGGTGACTCCAATAATGACACGGCCGACGGAAAGCCTCGACAGGGGCCAAGTCGCCGTCCGATGTCGGATGAGAGTGTGCCCGCAGCGCTGGAGACCACTCCAACGTCGTCGCCTGCCAGGGATTCGCAGATGCGATGAGACCGCGCCGCCAACTCACCGCCAGATTGGCGAAGAATAAAACTTGGCTGGCCACCAGAATGACCGCCGAGATTGTAATGTGCATGTTCAACGGCAGCGTGGGCGCGAGCAGGCGATTTGCCGCACTTCCCGGCAGTTCTGCCAATTGCGCATAATGACGCGGTTCGCCCATGAGGCCAGTCAGGTGCATCGGCAGAAAGCATCCGTAGGCAGCTAGCAGCGTAAGCCAGAAGTGCCATCGGCCCAGGGTCTCGGACATCAGGCGGTTTGTCACCAGCGGGAACCAATAGTACGTCGCGGCAAAGAGACCGAAGACGCCGGCCATTGCCATGATGAGGTGGAAGTGAGCGACCACGAAGAAGGTATTGTGTAGATACTGATCGAGGATCGGCTGCGCCAGGATTGGGCCTGAAAGTCCGCCGGTAAGAAACAGGGAGGCAAAGCCGAGCGAAAACAGGTATGCCGTGGTGTAGCTCGGCCGCGACCGCCAGGTCGTCGCCAGCCAGGAAAGAACCTTTGCCGCAGACGGGATTGCGATGGCGATGGTCGAAATGGAAAAAGCTGTTCCGGCAAACGGGTTCAGCCCGGCGACGAACATATGATGTCCCCACACCATAATCCCAAGCAACCCGATCGCTAACGTCGTCGCAATCATCAGGCGATAGCCGAAAACACGGCGACGGGCGAAGTTCGCCAGCAGCATCGACGTCAGACCCATTCCGGGCAGAATGGCAATATAGACCTCGGGATGCCCGAAAAACCAGAACAGGTGCAGCCATAGCAACGGCGACCCGTTTCCACGATGCCCCGCAGCGTGCAAACTGCCATTTACCAGATCGCCCGTAGGCACGAAGAAGCTGGTTCCAGCATGACGGTCACACATCAGCAAAACGATCGCGGCGAGCAGCACGGAGAAGGCGAGGATCGAGAGCAGGGCCGCGGTAAACCACCCCCAAACCGTCAGAGGCAGCCGTGACCAGGTCATACCCTTGCAGCGCAGTCGAACGACCGTGACCAGCGTGTTGATCGAGCTCATTGTGGCGGCGATGGCGAACAGGGCAATGCTCGCGATCCAAAGGTCCATTCCCGCACCTTGCCCCGGACCAGCGGCGGCGACGGCCGAAAGCGGAGGGTAGGCGGTCCAGCCGGAGATCGGGCTTCCACCCGCGACCAGTGTTGAGGCGAGCAGGACGACCAAGGCCAGAGCCGTGGACCAGAAGGAGAGGGCGTTCAACATGGGAAAGGCCATACGTCGCGAGCCAATCTGCGACGGCAGGATCAGATTGCCGAAACCTGCCTGCGGCGCGGTCGTCATGACGAAGAACAGCATCAGCGTTCCGTGCATCGTGACCAGGGCGAGATAGTCCTCAGGCAGGATCGGACCGTGGAGCGGAATCACGCGATCCGGCCAGGTGAGGTGCAGGCGCATCAGCAGCGAGAGCACCATGCCGATGATGACGGCCACCATGGCGAGCGCAAGATACTGCAGACCGATGAGGCGATGGTCGGTGGTGAAGAGCGCGTGGACAAGGAAGCTCTTTCGGAAGGGGTGTTGCCGGCTGCTGAGCTCGGCGGCACTACGCGGCGTCATCATCGAGACACCACTTGCTCACGAGCGTTCCGCCAGGCAGCGAAGTCCGTCGGTGCGAGAACACGCAGGTTGCTGTTCATCCGGTAATGTCCAAGGCCGCACAGCTGCGTGCAGAGGATCGCATACGTTCCGGGGACGGTTGGTGTTAGGTGAATGTGAATGGTTTGGCCGGGAACCGCGTTCTGCTTGACGCGCAGCTCGGGGATAGCAAATCCGTGAATGACGTCCTGTGCACGAAGGCGCAGATCGACTTCGCGACCGGCGGGCAGCACAAGCTCCGAGGTGACGACGTCGTCTGCCCCGTGCGGATCGGCTGGGTCGATGCCGAGCGGATTGCCGGCTGCGGCGTCCACCAGTTCGGGCGAGGTTCGGCCAAAGGTGGCGTCTCCGCCGGGATACCGGAAGGTCCACACAAACTGCATTCCGGTTACTTCGACCTGCATCGCCTCCGGGCTCGCGCCGGTGTAGCGCGTCCCGGCCCACAGCCGCTCGGCGCGTACAGCGAGCCAGAGGAACACTAGCGAGAAGGCGATCAGCGGCAGATACTCGATGCGGCCGGTGTGACGGTTGGGCGGTTCGGGGCCACGTTTCCGAACCACGGTCCCGGCAATCAGAACGATGTGCGCGAGGATCGCGAGACCTAAGGCAATCCACAGGTTAAGAAGCAGGTGCCGATCCAGCGCAGGGCCATGCGCACTGGCGTCCGCCGGAAGGTGCCAGCGATACGGATCCACACACAAGGCGAAATGGCTGCAGACAGTCACATCCCAGAGTAGCGCAGAAGAAGCCTGGACAGACCCAAGATGCAGGTCTTCGAGCAGACTTCACCCACACACATTTCAGCTGTTGAAAGTGGGAATCAAACGAAACGGCGCTGCCGAAGCAGCGCCGTTTCATTGTGAACGACTGGAACCATCCGATGTGTTGCTGCCTTGCTGTCGATTTAATACTTGTTTGGTGTCGTGGTGCTGGTCGTGCCAACGCCACTCGTGGTCTTGGTTTCGTCATCGACCAGAAGCTCTTCGCGACGGGTCTCCCCGGAAAGGCTCTCGACGTCCTCGATGGCTCGTTTGCCAACCGAAACCTCTTCACGGACGATGGTGGACTTGTCGAGTGACGCGCGCTCCTCGGACAGGGGAATGCGAATCTCGTCTGACTGGCCGATAGTGCCCTGAACAGGTGTGTTCCCAGTAACGGCATGACGCTCGATGACCAGTTCCTCACGCGTGACGGGAACCTGCACAGTCTGCATATCCGTAATCACTTCCTTACGGAAACGAACCTCTCCAGTGTTGATGCGCTCCTTCTGAACGCGAAGAACCTCGCCGAGCAACTGAATATTCTGTGTGCCCTCGGTCGTGGTTGTCGTCGGCTTCGAGTAGTCATAGCTGGAGGAGTTATCGCCCAGATCAGCGCCGGCCTTCATCAGGATGGACCGAGCCTCTTCCTCACGGCCGGGAGCTGAAACGGTAACGATGGTGCCGTTCTCGCTCGAACCGAACCGATGGCCGAAGTATTTCGACTGATCCTCTGGAACCGACATGCCCTGAAGGGTCTCGTGAAAGTCCGAGACGCCGCCCTGGTATCCGGACGTGACCTCGTGGCTGGCCAGGTCGCCGCTCTGCTTTTCATCGGAGTAGGGCTCAACGGCATCCCCGGTGAAGAAATTCTTGAACTTGTCCCAAGCGCCCTCGGTCTTGTCCTTGGCGGTGTTGACGGCAGAAGACCCCGTCTGGCCAGAGGTGTAGTTCGAGGAGCCAGTCTCGCCTGAGGCGTAGCTGGAACCGGCGCGCGAGGCAACGCCGAGGTGGGCGGAGGTGAATCCGGCGGACTGGAGCGAGGTTACTGCGCGCTGCGCGTCCGCGTAATCTTCGAAATATCCGACGATGGTGCTACCTGTAGTTGTCTGCGGCATGAAGGCCTCTTGTACGTTGGCTGAGGCGTGCGAGCGGGCGCGCGGTGGATGGATAGTTGGGGCGGCCTTCGGGTCGATACCTGCAGCTCGCCGCCGGTGTTTCGGTCTCGCAATCGGTGAGATGCAAGCTAGTGGCTGACAGCGATGCCTCACTTCGCAGAGATTTCAAGTTTTTCTTCAATCAGGTCGAGGAAGAGCTGATGAACGCGGGAATCGGTGGAGAGCTCGGGGTGGAAGGTGGCGGCGAGGAGATGTCCCTCTCGGACGAGGACGGGATCGCCGTCGCGGGAGGCGAGGGTTTGGACGCCGGGGCCGGTACGCGTGATGCGGGGGGCGCGGATGAAGACCATCTCGAGGGGATCGGCGCTGAGGGTTGTGGGCTCGCGGAGAATGGTGGAGTCGAGCTGGCGACCGTAGGCGTTGCGCTCCACGGTGATGTCGAGGGCGGCGAAGGAGCGCTGGCTCGGGTTGGTGACGTGCGTGGCCAGGAGGATCGCTCCGGCGCAGGTGCCGAAGGTGGGGGTTTGCCGCACGAAGGTGTCGAGGAGGTCGAAGAAGCCGTCGCGCTCCAGGTGGCGAAGAAAGGTTGAGGACTCGCCGCCGGGGAGGATGAGGCCGTCGACCTTTGGGGTGCCGTCAGGTTGGACGAGCTGTTCGGGGCGGCGAATCAGGACAGGCTCGGCGCCGAGGGAGCGGAGCATGGCGGCGTGCACCTCGAAGGCACCCTGAAGGGCGAGGACGCCGATAGTGAGGGGTTTTTCGCGCTGGGTGCTGCCGGTCGGGTCCATGGGGGTCCTCCTCTCC
>CALMVL010000082.1:0-6323 GCA_937873265.1 uncultured Granulicella sp. | reverse complement strand
GGCGAGCGAAGGGCTCAATCGATGCCCTCGCCGAAGCGGAGCAGGTTTTCATCGGGGTCGACGACGACGAACTCATTCATTTTCCACTCGCGGAGGCAAAGGGGAGACCGAATGGGGGTTCCCGCGGCGCGGAACTCGGCTTCGAGTGCGGCGGCGGTACCGGGGGCAAGATAGAAGTAGACGCCGTTGCCGGGGTTTTCGCGTTCGGGGAGCATGTCGGACTGGCTGAGGTGGAGCTCCCATTGGCCGCGGGTGAGGAAGGCGTAGCCGTTGCCGCCCGCGTAACGCTTGGCGGAGAAGCCGAGGAGGCGGTAGAAATCGATGGCGCGCGTCATGTCCTTGACACAGAGGATGGGGACGATTCGGTCGACAGGGTCCGAAGGCATAGCGATTCCGCCATTGTAGACTTGGCGGCGCGCAGGCAAGCTGAACAGACTTGCTGGCTCGATGGCACAGGAGAAATTTCCCGGACGCAGCGGTGTTGGATGAGCTTAGCTGGCCCTTTCGGTGAGCGACTTCACGGCGCTGACGAGATCGATGGTTCCTTTGACGTGTTCGGTGCCGGGTGCTCCAAAGTCGATCCACCTGGAGTTCACGCTGTCGGTCATCTCGATGTAGGCGCCGGATCGGTCGGCCGGCATCCCGTTCTGTGCCAGCGTATCGACCCACGTCTCGCGCGAAACCGCAGCGGCGGTGATCGGGCGACCGAGAGCCTTTTCCAGAGCAGCCGCTACGTCGTTTGAAGAAAAGTAGGTGGGACCCGAGATTTCGATGACGCGGTTGCCCTGCCAGGTCTCGAGCAGGGTCTCAGCGGCGATCCGGCCGATGTCGTCTGTGGCCACCAGCGGAAAGGGGTGTTCCAGGGGTTGGTAGAACGCGAAGTACATGCCTGTGGCGCGGGCGGCCGGGATGCTATGCAGGATGTTCTCCATGAACGATCCCGCGCGAAGGAACGCGCTCGGGACGCCGGTGTCGCCGAGCTCCTCTTCGAGCAGATGCGCCGTGGTGACCAGGCCCAGACCTGAGGTCCTTTCGCCCCCGATGGAGGAGAGAAAGACGGCCCGGGGTGGCTTGGCGGCGAGAATGGCTTTCTTGATCGCGGCGATGCGGGCGACGCTGTCCGGAAAGCCGGGGTCGGGAAGCACGTTGGGCGGAATCATGCCAAACACGCCTTCGACGTCCGTGAAGGCGGCAATCAGGTGATCATCGTAATCGGCCGTCACCACCTCGACGCCCTTGTCTTGCCAGGCCTGCGCTTTCGAGCGGTCGCGGAGGATGCCACGAACTTTCTTTCCCTGCTGCAGGAGCGTGTTTGCGACTGCGCCGCCGACATTTCCGGTAATGCCCATCACTGCGAACATGTGTCTTTTCTCCTGAGGTTGACTTCACTTCGATGAGCGGCGCAGGACGAGGATGCGCGATTTCTCTTGGTTGCGGGCTGGTTGGAAGTGGTCGCGGCGGCGGTATTCCCAAACGCTGACTCGTGATGCGTTGGGCGCCCGGGCTAGTTGCCAACGAGATACCCATGGCGGCGTAGAAACGCGCTGATCGCCGGCCAATCTCCGACATCCTGCCCGCTCCCGGTATACGCAAAGCTGAACTTCGAGCCAGCGGGAAACTGCAGCAGCTTCTGTTCGAGGTCCTCCAGGTCCCGGCAGTCGTACTGGTTGACCTGGTACTGGTACGGTTCGGATGGCATGAGGTAGTCCACTCGACTTTGGGGCGGATACACCGGACTATTGACGCGGCCGTAGATGAAGTAACTGGCCGGTGCGGGTCCCACACTTATCTCGCCGCCGCAATGAAAGGTGCATGCCAGCCCCTCTGTGGCCTTGTTGCCCAGCACTTCCGAAAGGATGCGCACGTCTTCGGGCGAAAGCACCCAGCCATGTGCATGGAAGTATGCTTCAAGCAATCTCATATCAAGCATGTAGAGCCGGTAGTCACTTTGTGTGCTGGTTCCATTCCCGATGCGTTGTTTCGCTCCGCTCTCCACATACGTCTTGTGCCAGCGTGATAGCTGCTTCCAGACGACGGGCTTCATGGACGGGCTTCCGTACCCTCTCAAGTACATGGCCGAATCGTCAGCCAGCGGTGTTCCCGCTTCGACTTGGCCCGCTGCCAGTGTGTCGAGCACCAGACTCGGCTGCATATAACCGAGGCTTGGAAAGAAAGTTCCCCGCGGGCAGTACGACGGCTGCACGGTCTTGAGCACCTGCTCCACGCGGGTGCGCGCATCATCGGGCGAGACCTTCAGAAGAAAGGCCAGGACGGGGATCTGGACGTCGCAGGGCCACTCGGCCAGATGCTGGTCGACAAACGGTAGCACACGAGGCAGGGTGGCGCCTGTTGCGTAGCGATGTAGCAAAGTGGCTTCGATGATCAGTTCTTGCGGGGTAGTGAGCTCCACAAAGTTGGTGGCCAATTGCTGCTGCTGCTGTGCAGGCAGTGACTTACCTGGGATACGGACGTACAACGATGAGAACCGAGGTTCCGGGCGAAGCACTTCTATGCGCATGAAGGCAGTTGCCGTTCGGGGATCGAGTTCATGCCATCGCAGCAGAGCGTGGCCGTCGCCTTTCTCAGCCGCGCGGCGAACTACGGGGAGCATCCGTGGTGATCGGACATGATCCCATTCGGCGTCCAGCAGGGCCGCCTGCGTTTCCGGTGAGAGGCGATCGTAGACAGTCGCGACCATGGCGATCACTTCGGGGGAGTAGGGCTGGCGCAGATCGTACGCTGAACCTGGCACAACCCAGTACCCGGCCAGCGGGTTCCTGAGTACGGTCTCGAGCGAGAGAATGTCTGCCTCGGGAGTTTTCTGCGGCAGCGACGCAAACAGCGTATCGCGCACTTGATTCACGACCTTGGGAAGCAGGGCCGAAGGTTCCCCTGGCTTGCCTTCGCTTTGGCTCAGCAGCTTTGTATATGCCGCAAAGTAAATCGCGCGAACGCCGACGTTTGGATCGATCAGCAGACGGCGCATCTCGGTTTCAGCGGCCGTTTTATTTGGGTTGATCTCGATGCAGTGTCGGGTATCGATGCCCTGGCTCAGAAGGCGCACGAACGCGACTGCGGCTTCCGCGGTTCCCAAGTTGCAGAAGGCGTCCTTCGCCTGTTGGTATTTTGAAAACTCGGGTGACGGTGGGCTGGTGTAGGTTGGAGGTTCCGCAGTCCATGCGGTCATACCTTGCTCGAGTACGGTGGTCTTCCAGGCATCGGTCGGTGGAACAATCTCCAAGACCAACTCCGCTGTTTTCCTGACGGAATTGTGCTTCGCCGCAGGTGTCTCCTGTGTCCGGATCTGGTTGGTGTCGTCGTCCAGGCCCACGGTAAGAGAAAGTCGCACGGTGTACCTGCCCGGGGTGTCGAAGCGAAATCGCGTGGTCAGCGTGTACGGATATTTCTTCGGCTCCGTGGTGAGGTCGGAGCTCTTGACGTCCGACGTAGGTCCATTCATCGCTGCACAGCCGTGCCAGCCGATGTCGGTCCATCCCGTGCCGGGGCGAACGTCAAAGGACCAGTCGGTCTCAAACCGGCACCGCGGGTATCCGAAGCAGCTCTCCCAGAACAGCTTGCACGGTTCGAGGTAGCGTTTGGGTGTGCTACTCGAGAGCAGGACCTCCACGGGAATGACCTCGCCGAGCTGAAAGCGGTTTGATCCGGTGGCGGAGCGCAGCACCACCGTCAGGTCCTTCGACTCCTGCGTTGACGGATCCTGGGCAAACAGCGCGGTACAACAGACGGCAGACCCGATCATCATTGCAGCGAAGGCAGTACGGACGAGTGCACTCGCTTTGGCAGAAGCCCGAGAAGTCCAATTCATCGTGGTAACCTCCGCGACTGAGTTCTTTCGTGGCTGATATTTCTGCGCTCTCAGGCCAAGAGAATCAGGGTATGGGTCTACATGTGGACTGGCCGGCGACGCTGACAAAGGGAACTGATGGGAAAGGGCAGGGCGCTCCTGGGAGCGCCCTGGAGTTGGCTCGGGGGTGGATTACCAGCCGCGATGCTGCATCATGTCGGCTTCCTGGATGTTGCCGACGGCGAGGCCCTTCATGGCGCCGACGCACTCGTCGGAGGCTTCGGCGATGACCGCGGGGTTGTCGAAGTGGGTGGCGGCGCGGACGATGGCGCGGGCGCGGGATTCGGCTTCGGCGCGCTCGATGGGGTTGCGGAGTTTGCCGAAGTGTTTTTCGTGGACGTCCTGGCCGATGAGCTCGGGGAGGACGGGCTTGTCGTGGAGCATGTCGGTGGGGCGGAAGACGTCGCCGGGAACGTAGGAGTTGACCTGGAGCTTGATGTTGCCTTCCTTCATGAAGATGCCGGAGCCGACGAAGACGGTTTGGGCGCCGAGCTGCATCATGAGGGCGGCGTCGGCGGGGGTGGCGATGCCGCCGGCGGAGAAGTTGGGAACGGGGAGCTGGCCGGACTTGGCGACCATTTTGACGATTTCGTACGGAGCGCGAAGGTTTTTGGCGGCGGCGTAGAGTTCGGTGTCGTCGAGCACGGTGAGGGCGCGGATTTCGGAGGTGATCTGGCGCATGTGCTTGACGGCGTGGATGACGTCGCCGGTGCCGGGCTCGCCCTTGGTGCGGATCATGGCGGCGCCTTCCGCGATGCGGCGGAGGGCTTCGCCGAGGTCTTTGGCGCCGCAGACGAAGGGGGTGGTGAACTTGTGCTTGTCGATGTGGTGGAGCTCATCGGCGGGGGTGAGCACTTCGGACTCGTCGATGAAGTCGACCTTGAGGTGCTCGAGGACCTGGGCTTCGACGAAGTGGCCGATGCGGACCTTGGCCATGACGGGGATGGAGACGGCGGCCTGGATGGCGCGGATCATGCCGGGGTGGGACATGCGGGCGACGCCGCCTTCGGCGCGGATCATGGCGGGGACGCGCTCGAGGGCCATGACGGCGACGGCGCCGGCACCTTCGGCGATGACGGCCTGATCGACATCCATGACGTCCATGATGACGCCGCCCTTGAGCATCTCGGCGAGGCCGGTTTTGAGGCGGAGGGAGGACGGGGCGGGCGTGCCGTTGGTCGTGGGATCTGCCATGGTTGGGGTGCCTTCCTAACCTTTGATTTTAGCAGTGTTGGGTGGCGCTGATTGGGCGGACGGGCAGAGCCGAACGCAAAGGCCGACGGGTGGCGCAGAGGAGCGCAAAGACCTATGGGTGGGCGGAGAGGAACTTCTTATATTCCTGGTCGAGGGACTGGACGAGAGAGCTGAGGAGGAGAAGCTGTCCCTGGAGGATCTGGATGTGATCTTTGATGGAGGCGGCCTGCTCCGGTGTGGGACTGCCTTTGTCGGTCTCGGGGTCAGTAAACGGGGCGAGGCTCAGGATGGCGTCGCGAACGGCCTGTTGCTGGGCCACGTCGATCTCGCCCTGCAGGCTGTAGAGGGAGGAGTATTCCTGCGCCATGCCGTAAGGCATGTAGGCGAGGGCCCCGGTGGATTGGGCGGTTTTCCAGCTCACGTCGTCGAAGTTGGCGATGTGGAAGTTGATGGACATGTGCTGATCTTTGGCGTCTTTGCGCTGCATGAAGAGATTGAGGACAGCGACGTCGTGCTTGAGGATCTCCTGTTGCTTCTGGATGTCGGCGGCGATGCCTTTCAGGCCGTCGGCGTTGGACTTGATTTCGGTGTGGAGGCTGGCTTCCGCTTCGTGGACGAGGTGGCGATGGTGCTGCCACTCGACGCAGCCTTCGAGCGAGAGCGCGATGAGCAGGCCGATGGTGATGGTGAAGAGGTGGAGGAGGAAGTCGCGCCAGCCGTGGATGGATTCGTGGGGTGGGTGGACGTCGAGCATGGTCGGGTGGGCCTTTGCTGCGGGAGTTTTCCTAGCGTAGCAAAGGTTGCAGGAACGCAAGGGTTTGATCCTGTGCACAGGCGGGGGTGAATGGTGGGTCCTGTGTGCGGTGGCGCACGGAGGCGTGGTGTGGAGTGCATCCCACCGCGTGATGGCAAATGATGTGGAGGATGGCGATGCAGCGTAAGGGCGAGGCGGATCTGGCGAAGGGCGTTGTGGCTGGTTTATTGGGTGGACTGGTTGGGTCGTGGGTGATGCTGAAGTTTATTGAGGGGCCGGGACCGGTGATCGAGCGGGCACTCCAAGGGCGGAGTAAGCCAACGGCGGAAGAGGAGAGAAGGCAGGCAGAACAGGCGGAAAGTGTGACGATGCAGGCGGCAGAGACTTTCTACCATGCGGGAACGGGCGGGCACCTGACGCATGCGGAGCGGGCGGTGGATGGCGAGGTGGTGCACTATGCGTTTGGGACGTTGATGGGGCTGGGCTACGGGGTGGCGGCCGATTACGTGC
>CALMVL010000081.1 GCA_937873265.1 uncultured Granulicella sp. | reverse complement strand
CCCCTTCGCCTCGTCATCCCATGCCATGCCCGCAATATCCAGGTGCACCCACTTGGTCCCGTCCACAAACTCCTTCAAGAACATCGCCGCATTCGTCGCCCCGCCATACCGCGTCAGCCCCGTGTTCTGAATGTCCGCAATCGCGCTCTTGATCTGGTCCTTGTACTCCTCCCCGCACGGCATGCGCCAGTACCGCTCCCCCGCCGCCCGCGACGCATCCAGAAATCTCCCGGCAGTCTCGTCATCGTTTGAAAACAACCCCGCATTCAGCCGTCCCAGCGCAATCCCGATCGCCCCCGTCAGCGTCGCCGCATCCACCAGGTGCGTGCACCCCAGCGTCTTGGCATAGTGCAGCCCATCGGCCAGCACCAGCCGTCCCTCCGCATCCGTATTCACAATCTCGATCGTCGTCCCGCTCATCGCCGTCACCACATCCCCCGGCTTGAACGCCTTTCCATCCGGCATATTCTCGGCCGAACACACCACGCTGATGACCCTGCACTTCGGCTTCAGCTCCGCCAGCGCCCGCATCGCCCCGATCATCGCCGCCGCCCCGGCCATGTCGTACTTCATCTTTTCCATCCCATCTGCCGGCTTGATCGAGATGCCGCCCGTATCGAACGTGATGCCCTTGCCCACCAGCCCAAACACCGGCGCACCCTCGGCCGCCCCGCCTTCTGGCTCATATCGCATCGCAATCAGCGCCGGCGGCTCTGCCGACCCCTGCGCCACCGCCCAGAACGCCCCCATCTTCAGCTCGTGCAGCTTCTCGGTCGAGTACACCTCGCACCCCAACCCTGCCTCGTCGCACATCGCCTTTGTCCGCCGGCCCAGCTCCGTCGGCGTCAGCACATTGCCCGGCTCGTTCACCAGCGATCGAGCAAAGTTCTGCGCCCGCGCCACCACCCCGCCCTGTTCAAACCCCTGTCGCACCTCGTCGTTCGTCGTCCGCTCCACCTCCCGCGCGACCACCGTCAGCAGGCGGAGCGCTCGATCCTTCCGGTCGCTCTTGTACGTGTCGTAATCCTCCTCCGCCAGCTCGACGCCCTCCGCCAACGCCCGAGCCGTCTGCAGGCAGGGAAGCGAGTCGAGGTGCTCATCGCTCAGCGCCTTGTCCTCCGGAAAAGCCACCGCCATCTCCCGGATCGATCGTGCCTTCGCCACCCGCACCGCCGCTCCAGCCCCCTTACGCACCGCATCCGCATGCAGCGCCGCGGCCTTGCCCAGCCCCACCACCACCAGCCGCTCCGCTTTTAGCCCATCCGGCGCGTGCAGCAGCAGCGTCTCTCCCAGCGAAGCTTTAAACTCCCCCGACGTCAAAAACCGGCCAGCCGCCTCCGTCACCGCATCCGAGGTCGTCAGCAGCGCCGGCAGCGGATCCTCCCCCTTGCCCGTCGCCACATCCACCGCAAACACCGCCAGCAGCGGCGTCTGCACCCCAGCCGCATCCCCAAACAGAAGCTTCGTTTCCATGCAGCTATCCTACCGCGCAAACGCTTGCATAGCTCCGCAACAACGTCCTGCCCACGCCTTTGCTCCGGCCCCTTTTACCTGTCTCTCCCAAAGGGGGCCTGCGACTCTGGCCTCTTCTGCCTGTCCTGCCCCGCCTACCGCCGCTGCGCCCGCGCCACCGCCGCCTTCGCTTCCTTGTCCGCCTCGCGCCGCCGCTCCGTCTCCCGCTTGTCCCAGTCCTGCTTGCCCTTCGCCAGCGCCAGCTCGCACTTCACCCGACCGTTCTTAAAATAGAGTCGTACCGGAATCAACGTGAACCCCTTCTGCTTGGTCGCCGCCTCCAGCCTCCGGATCTCTCCCCGGTGCATCAGCAGCTTCCGCGTCCGCAGCGAATCATGGTTCATCGCGTTCCCATGCGAAAACGGTCCGATGTGCGCGTTCAACAGAAACGCTTCGCCGTCCTTCAGCAACCCGTAGGCATCCTTCAGGTTCGCCTTGCCCTCCCGAATGGACTTCACCTCCGTCCCGCGTAGCGCCACCCCCGCCTCAAAGCGGTCGGTCAGGAAGTAATTGAAGCTCGCCGACCGATTGAACGAGGCATCCCGCACTCCCGCGGCCACGGGATCGCGGTCCTTCTGCTTCACCGCCGGCTTCGGCTGCGCGGCAACCGTCGGATTGGAAAGTGATCGAGGCACGAATCCCCTACTTTAACACGTCGGCCCGTCCCATTAACCCGCCGGGACCCTCTACAACCTTCGTGGCACAACCCGCCTCACGTCTCACCCGTAAGCTCGTCTAAACCCCAAAACCGACGTCCCGCAACGTCGCAGACAGGGACAACAACCCGGCACACAAGCAGCAGCCGTCGCACCACACCCAAAGGCACACGCCTCCCAGGAGTCCTGTTCGTCCGATGCTATACTCACGCGAGCGCCCGAGGGTCCAACCCACCACCCGCACAGGACATGTTCACCCCGCTCTCTCGTCCCTGCGCCTGGCCATCCAGCCCTCCTCTCGGCTCGTAAAGGATCGAAACCGCAGCATGGCTCGTCGGCAAAGACGCACTCTCTTCCTCGGTCGCGCCCTGCTCGGCTCGCTTTCCTTCGCTCTCCTTCTCCTCTTCCTCACCCCCGCGCACGCCCAGTCTGCCGCGAAGTGGAACAAGCGCGGCCAGGACGCCCGCAATCGCGAAGACTACGATGCCGCCTACGAAGCCTTCCGCCAGGCGCACCTCAAGAAGCCCGCCGACCTCCGCTACAAAACGCGCTTCGAAGATGCCAAGTTCCAGGCCGCCGCCGCCCACCTCGAGCGCGGCCGCGTCCTCCGACAAAGCGGCGACACCGGTGGCGCCATCAACGAATTCCAGCACGCGCTCGCCATCGATCCCAGCAACCAGGCCGCCGCCCAGGAGCTCACCGTTCTCGAGGGCAGGCCGCCCATCATCCCCGCCCCCGGACAGGTCCTCGAAGGCCAGGACCCAAGCATCGGCCCACCCCCCGGAGCCGCCGCCGCCAACCCTGCCCCTCCGGAAACCCGCCGCGAAGCCACAACCGGCGAGGGTCTCGCCCAGGTCGGCGCCGTCTCCGGCCCCATCACCCTCCAGCCCGTCTCGACCGACCCCATCACCCTCCACATGGTCGAAGACACCAAAAACATCTACCTGGCCATCGGCAAGGCCGCCGGCCTCAACGTCCTGTTCGACCCCGAATACACCTCCAAGCGCATTCCCATCGAACTCACGAGCACCACCTACCTCGACGCCCTGCGCATCCTCGGCATCGAAGCCGGCACCTTCTATAAAGCGGTCACTCCGAACACCATCTTTGTCGCCGCCAACACCCGCGCCAAGCGCACCGACCTCGACGAACTCGCCGTCCAGACCTTCTATCTCTCCAACGCCGCCCAGGCCAACGACGCCAACGAAATCCTCACCGCTATCCGCAATATCCTCGACCCCACCGTCAAGGTCTACCTCGTCCCCTCGCAGAACGCCATCGTCATGCGCGCCACCCCCGACCAGCTCCTGCTCATGCAGAAGCTGCTCAACGATCTCGACCGCGCCAAGCCCGAAGTGGTCGTCGACGTCGCCGTCCTCGAGGTCAACCGCGACAAGGTCCGCAATCTCGGCATCACCCTGCCCACCTCCTTCGGCCTCACCCCCCAGTCCACCACCAGCACCAGCACCGCCGCCACCTCCGGCACCTCCACCTCCACCGGCACCACCACCGCCAGCACCACCAGCACCAATCTCACCCTCTCCAATCTTTCCAGCCTCAACTCCAGCAACTTCGCCGTCACCGTCGGCGGCGGCACCGTCAACGCCCTGCTCACCGATTCCGACACCCGCATCCTCCAGAACCCGCGCATCCGCGCCACCGACGGCCAGCGCGCGCAACTCAAAATCGGCTCCAAAATCCCCATCGCCACCGGCTCCTACTCCTCCACCCTCTCCGCCACCGCCTCGCTCGGCGTCCAGACCCAGTTCACCTACCTCGACGTCGGCGTCAACATCGACATGACCCCGACCGTCCACTACGACCGCGAGGTCAGCCTCAAGATGAAGGTCGAGGTCCTCTCGCAGAGCGGCAACGTCACCATCTCCGGCGTCACCCAGCCCATCATCGGCCAGCGCTCCGCCGAGCAGGTCATCCAGCTCAAAGACGGCGAACCCTCCATCCTCGCCGGCCTCCTCACCAAACAGGACACCCGCGGCGTCTCCGGAACCCCCGGCCTCGGCGAAATCCCCTTCTTCAAATTCTTTTTCTCCACCCAGTCCAAAGAGGTCCAGGAGGACGAAATCGTCTTCCTCATCATTCCTCACATCGTCCGCGAATCCATCCTCACCCGCCTCAACACCCGCGCCATCGACACCGGCACCTCGCAATCCGTCGAGCTCCGCCGCGACCCCAACCTCGCCGCCGACCTCAACGCTCCGCTCAATATCGCTCCGCGCCCGACCAACACCACCAGCGCCGCCGTCGCCGCCTCTGCCATGATCGGTCAACTCGCTCAGCAGGGCCAGATGCCGAAGCCCGGGACCGTCGCGCCCGGCTCCGCCGCCGCTGCCGCCGACCAGGCCGCCATCGCCCAACGCGCTGCCGCCGTCCCGCCCTCCGGCCAACCCGTCTCCCTCAGTCTCATCCCGCCCACCACGCCACAGGCCGTCGGCGGCACCTTCCAGGTCGCTGTCATGCTCTCCGGCGCCAACGATCTCTACGCCGTCCCCATGCAGCTGCAGTTCAACCCAGCCGTCCTCCAGCTCGTCAACGTCGACTCCGGCGACCTGCTCAGCCGCGGTGGCCAGCCCGTCTCGCTCGTCCACCGCGACGAGGGCAATGGCCTCGTCACCGTCTCCACCTCCCCCCCCCCCGGAACCGCCGGCGTCAACGGCCAGGGCACCCTCGCCCTGCTCCCCTTCAAACCGATAGCCGCCCGAGACACGCCCCGCACCATCACCAAGGTTGGAGCCCGCAACAGCGCCCAGGCCAACCTGCCCGCCGCCGGCTCGGCTTCGGTCGTCCACGTCAAATGACCCGGAGTTCTCTCCACCTTCTTCACCGTCTGGCGTCGTCCCGCCTCTCCCTCAGCGCCCGCCGCGGCTTACCGTGCGCCCGCTCCGGCGTCTTCTTAAGCGCACCGTTTCAGCCGTGCGACACTCCTGCTCGCCGAAGAAGCGGCTTTAGCCGCTGAGGTCCACCGCGTGCTCAGACTCTTCCTCCAACCCGGCTCCGCTTCAGCGCCATCCGAGCCGCGCGTCCGTGGTGCGCACCCCCGTCCCGCCGAAGCCCGCCTCTCCCGCGAAGCCGGTCTCACCCTGGTCGAGCTCCTGGTCACCGTCGCCATCGTCGCCATCCTCGCCACCGCCGCCATCCCCATCGCCCGCTTCCAGGTCAAGCGCGAAAAGGAGCGCGAACTCCGCCGCGACCTGTGGGACATGCGCGACGCCATCGACCGCTACTACGACGCCGCCCTCAGAGGCGCCTTCCAGACCAAGGCCGACAGCATGAACTACCCCCCCGACCTCCAGACCCTCGTCGACGGCGTCGAGGCCACCGGCGGCAAAAAGGTCCGCTTCCTCCGCAAGATCCCCACCGACCCCATGACCGGCAACACCGACTGGGGTCTCCGCTCCAACCAGGACGACGCCGACTCCGACTCCTTCGGCGGCCAGAACGTCTTCGACGTCTACACCAAAAGTCAGGCCACCGCCCTCGACGGCACCAAATACAACACATGGTAGCGAACCCTTCAACGCCGCAAGCCGCCGAGCCAACGCCCCCGGGTCGCTTACCCCCGCGCAGCTCGAAAAAAGCCCGCGCAACACCCCACCCATACCCCACCACGGCCCCCACCACCAAAGCAGCGCAAAAGGCCCCCCGCGTCACCCTCATCGAGCTCATGATCGTCATGGTCATCATCGGCCTGCTCGCCGCCATCGCCATCCCCGCCTACACCAACAACATCCGCTCCGCCAAGGAGGCCGTCCTCCACGAGGACCTCCACGTCATCCGCTCCGCGATCGACTCCTACACCGTCGACAAGCAGAAGGCCCCGCAGTCCCTCGACGACCTCGTCCAGGCCGGCTACCTCAAATCCCTTCCCAATGACCCCTTCACCCATCGCTCGGACACGTGGCAACCCGCCCAGTCCGACACCCTCTCCTCGGTCGACCAGACCGACTCGGGCGGCATCAACGACGTCCACTCCGGGGCGCAGTTTGCCTCCTCAGACGGCTCCCTCTACTCCACCTGGTAACCCTCGCCTTTCCACCATTCCCCCATGCGGGGGATCTGCCTCTGCTCCTCCGCTTCCGCTTCTGCCTGTCATCCCCGAGCGGATCGGCCTTTGCTCCCGCCAAACCCTCACGAAACTCCCCTCGCACGTCTGCGACCAAAAGGCGCATACTACGTCCAATAGGGCAGGGCATCGTCCGCCTAACCCCTTAGGAGCTCCCCATGCGTCTCGTCGCGCACCTCGGCCTCGCCGCCACCCTGTCCCTGACCTCGTCCGTCTTCGCCCAGGTCGTTCCCGCCCCCACGAGCCCTGCGCCCACCACGACTCCGACGACCACCACTC